>CAMYYT010000005.1 GCA_947303585.1 uncultured Pseudomonadota bacterium
AGTTTTTTGCAAACTCCGCTTCCTGATTTAGTTGAAATTCAGTATAATTCTTACAGAGATTTCTTACAGGCAGATGTAGCCCCAGAAAACAGAAAAAATATTGGGCTGCAAAATGTTTTCAAATCTATGTTCCCAATTAAAGACTATGCGGGAATTGCAGATTTGGAATTCATTGAATATACATTGGATAAACCTGTATATAATGTACAAGAATGTATGTTGCGTAATATGACATATTCCAGCAAACTGAAATTGAAGCTGAGATTGATTTTATGGGATATCGCGGAAGATGGTAAAAAATCTTTGCGTGATATCAAAGAACAAGAAATATTTATGGGCGATGTTCCGTTAATGACAGAACGTGGAAGTTTTATCGCTGCTGGTGTGGAACGCGTTGTTGTGTCGCAGATGCATCGTGCCCAAGGTGTCGTATTTGGAACAACAAAAGAAGCAAAAGTTGCTGGTAATCCAGAAACATATACTGGACGCATTATTCCAGAACATGGTTCTTGGATTGATTTTGAAGAATCCAAAGGAATTATTTATGTTCGTATTGATCGCAGACGCAAAATACCTGCAACAGTTTTGTTGCGTTGTTTGCCTTCAAAAGAAGATGAAAAGAAATTTGCTGCTGATCCACGCAAACCAAACATCAATGGTATGAGTCCGGAAGAAATTTTATCTACATTCTATAAACAAATTCCATTATCATTTGATGGTAAATTGTGGGTTGGCGATACGAATGTCTTTGAAGGTTTAGATAAATATCGTTTGAATTATGATTTGATTAATCCAAAAGACAAGAAAATTTTGGCATCCAAGGGTGATCGTTTGAACGCGAAACGTTTGGCAAAAATCGTTTCTGCATCTAAACAATTTGGTATTGAACGTGATGCTTTGATTGGTGAATATTTGTTCAGCGCGGTTAAAAATGGCGATGAAGTATTGTTTGCTGAAGGTACAGAAATCACAGATGAAGTATTAAACGAATTGGAAAAATTGGGTGTAAAAAACATCTCGTTAATTTCTATCGATAATACAACTATTTCTGCACATATGCGTAATACTTTGGTTGCGGATAAAACATCAAGTCGTGAAGAAGCTTTGATTGCGATATACGATTTGGTACGTCCGGGCGAACGTCCAACTTTGGAAGCGGCAATCAATTTGTTCTTGCGTCAAGGTTTTGATGCTGCATATTATGATTTGTCAGCGGTTGGTCGTTTCAAAATGAACAAACGTTTGAAAATTGATTCAGGTAAAAAACCAGAAGACGAACGCACATTGACCAAGACTGATTTCTTGGCTGTGTTAAAGACTTTGACAAATATTATTGATCACAAAGATGTGATAGATGATATTGATAATTTGTCTAATCGTCGTGTTCGTGCTGTGGGTGAATTATTTGAACAAACTTTCCGTAATGGTATGTTGCGTATTGAAAGATTGGTTCGTGAAAGTTTGACTTCTCCAAATATTGCGACAATGCAACCTCAAGATGTTATCAACGCAAAACCGTTGATGTCTTTGGTATCTGAATTTTTGGGAACATCTCAGTTGTCTCAATTTATGGATTCGTATAACCCATTGGCCGAAGTAGAACACAAACGTCTTATTTCTGCATTAGGACCTGGTGGTTTGAATCGTGAACGCGCTGGTATTGATGTCCGCGACGTGCATCCAACTCATTATGGAAGATTGTGTCCAATTCACACTCCTGAAGGTGCGAACATTGGTTTGATTTCTCACTTGTCTGCATATGCACGCGTGAATCCTTATGGATTTATTGAAACACCTTACTATGTCGTTAAAAACAGCAAAATTACAGATGAAATGGTGTATTTGACTGCCGATGAAGAATTGGGTCATAAAATTGCCCAAGGAAACACACCAACAACAAATTCTGGCGTTTTGGCTGAAGATATGGTGACGGCGCGCGTAGATGGCGAATTTACAATGGTTCCAAAAGAAGAAATTGATTTAATCGACGTGGCGCCTCGTCAAGTTGTATCTATTGCGACAGGTTTGATACCTTTCGTTGCTAACGACGACGCGAACCGTGCATTGATGGGATCGAACATGCAACGTCAAGGTGTTCCATTAATGCGTGTCGAAGCACCACTTGTAGGAACAGGTATTGAACGCGAAGTTGCACGTGATTCCAGAACGGGTAAGGTTGCAAAACATAGCGGTATCGTGGAATCAGTAGACGCAAATCGTATTGTGGTTAAATGTATGAATTCACGTAATGTCGTGACAGGTGTAGATATTTACAACTTGGAAAAATTTGGTCGTTCTAATGGTGAAACATTGGTTCATCAAAAACCATTGGTTCACGTTGGTGACAGAATTTCTGCTGGCGACATTATTGCAGATGGTTCATCTATGAATTATGGTGAATTGGCTTTGGGACGTAATGTCTTGGTTGCATTTGTGCCATGGCGTGGTTATAACTACGAAGATGCTATCGTGATTTCTGAACGCATTTCTCGTGACGATGTTTATACATCTATCAAGATTGTAGAAAAAGAAATCAAATTGCGTGATACCCAACTGGGACCAGAAAGCTTTACTCGCGATATTCCAAATGTAGGTGAAGAAGCGTTAAAGAACTTGGATGAATCTGGTATTATCTATGTTGGCGCCCGCGTGAAACAAGGTGATATTTTGGTTGGTCGTGTTTCTCCAAAATCTGAAACATTATTGACCCCAGAAGAAGCTTTGTTGCGTAACATCTTTGGTGAAAAAGCTTTGAATGTAAAAGATACTTCATTAAAGGTCGGACCAAACGAAGAAGGAACAGTCATTGGTGTTAATGTTTTGACGCGTCACGGTGTTAAAAAAGACGACAGAACACAAATGATTGAATTGCAAAAAATCGAAACTATTAACAAACAACGCGATGAAGAAACAGCGATTGTTGAAAAAGGTTTTGCAGATCAAATCTTCCAGTTGGCTGAAAACGCTACGATTTCCGCAGGCACAGGCAGTTTGAAACCGTTTGTTGGTAAAAAATTGACAGCCGAAGTGTTCGAAGGTATTCGTGCATCTGACATGAAAAAATTGGTTGTATCTAACAAAGAAATTCAAGCCAAGATTGATGAATTACGTGAACAACATATTTTGAAATTGAAAGACTTGAATGATCGCGCTGATGCTGAAATTGCAAAAGCAACAGAAAGCACAGCTTTGGGTGCGGGTGTTTTGAAAGAAGTCAAAGTTTACATCGCACACAAAATGAAATTGCAACCAGGTGATAAAATGGCTGGTCGTCATGGAAACAAAGGTATTGTATCCCGTGTTGTTCCTATTGAAGATATGCCACATATGGAAGACGGAACACCTGTTGATATCGTATTGAACCCACTTGGTGTGCCAAGCCGTATGAATATTGGTCAGATATTTGAAACTCACCTTGGTATGGCTGCAAGAACACTAGGTCAACAGATTGGCGAAGTTTTGGACGAAGTAAAACAAAAACGCGCTGTGACGGACGATTTACGCGCAATTATGGGCAAGATTTACGGCAAACAAGTTGCTGAAAAATTAGAAAAAATGACAGATACAGATGTCCGCGCCCAAGCAGCATTGTTGCGTAATGGTGTTCCAATGGCGACTCCAACATTTGATGGTGCAACACCAGAAGAAATCAAAGCAATGTTAAAATTGGCTAAATTACCAGAATCTGGACAATTTACATTGTATGATGGTGTAACTGGTGAAAAATTTGCCCGTCCAGTAACGGTTGGTGTAATGTACATGATGAAATTGCATCACTTGGTTGATGAAAAGATTCATGCTCGTTCAACCGGTAATTATTCTTTGGTCACACAACAACCGCTTTCCGGAAAAGCGCACATGGGTGGTCAGAGACTTGGAGAAATGGAAGTTTGGGCATTGGAAGCACATGGTGCGGCACACCTGTTGCGCGAAATGTTAACGGTTAAATCTGACGATATTGTTGGAAGAAATAAAATGTACGAAGCAATTATTTCTGGAAACAACGATATTCAAATGGGAACACCAGAAGCATTTAATGTTTTGGTGCGCGAATTGCGCGGTCTAGGTTTGGCGTTAAACCCAAAGAAAATGGATTAGTGGCCCGGCCATCAGGCAGTTGAAAAATTGCCTGCGGGCCACAGGCACTTTTAGTGACTTAAAAGGAGCAAAAACACATGACAAATATGTTGCAAAAGATATTTGGACAAATAGAAACCAAGGAACAATTTGATGCTTTGCGTATTTCTATTGCGTCCCCAGAAGAAATTCTGTCGTGGTCTCATGGTGAGGTTAAAAAACCAGAAACCATCAATTATCATTCCTTGAAACCAGAAGCAGAAGGTTTGTTCTGTCAACAAATTTTCGGTCCGGTCAAAGATTACGAATGTGCATGCGGAAAATATAAACGTATTAAATTCCGTGGTGTTGTTTGTGAACGTTGCGGGGTCGAAGTGGGGTCTTCTGCTGTACGTCGTGAACGTATGGGGCATATCAAATTGGCGATTCCTGTGGCGCATACATGGTTTTTACGCGAAGGAAAAATCGCTACATTGTTAAACAATTTGCCACAAAAGAAATTAGAACAAGTTATTTCTTATGATGCATATATTGTGACCGAACCAGGTCTTACTAGTTTGAAACAATACGATGTTATCAGTGAAGATGAATACCAGGCTGCTATTGAAGAATTTGGTGAAGATTCTTTCCATGTTGGTATCGGCGCCGAAGGTATTCGTTCTATAATTGCGAATCTTGATATGGGTGATGAAAGAACCCGTCTGCGTGCAGAATTAGCAGAAACAAAATCAGAATCGAAACGCAAATCTATTATCAAACAATTGAAATTGGTTGAATCTTTCTTGGATTCCAAGACAGAACCACAATGGATGTTGCCTGATATTATACCTGTGATTCCACCAGATATGCGTCCACTTGTAAATTTGGATGCTGGGCACGTTGCGTCATCTGATTTGAACGATTTGTATCGTCGTGTGATTATCCGTAATAATCGTTTGAAAAGATTTATGGAAATGCATGCTCCTGAAATTATTGTTCGCAATGAAAAACGTATGTTACAAGAAGCAGTAGATTCCTTGTTTGATAACGGACACAAGGCTCGTCCAATGGTTTCACAAAACCGTCGTCCATTGAAATCTTTGTCTGATTCTTTGCGTGGAAAACAAGGTCGTTTCCGTATGAATATGTTGGGTAAACGTGTAGATTATTCTGGACGTAGTGTTATTACACCTGGGCCAACACTTCGTATGCACCAAGTTGGTTTGCCAAAAACGATGGCATTAGAATTGTTCAAACCATTTGTTTTTGCAAAATTAATGGCTGGTGATTATGCGAACACATTGAAGACTGCTCGCAGAATGGTTGAAAATGGCGAAGACATTGTGTGGGAAATTTTGGAAAAGGTTATTTATCAACATCCAGTGTTGTTAAACCGCGCTCCATCTTTGCATAGATTGTCATTGATTGCGTTTGAACCGGTTTTGATAGAAGGTAAAGCAATTCGTTTGCATCCATTGGTTTGCGCTGGGTTTAACGCGGACTTTGACGGAGACCAGATGTCCGTGCACGTTCCTATTTCTTTGGAAGCACAACTTGAAGCGCGCACATTAATGTTGTCTACAAATAATGTGTTATCGCCTGCAAACGGTGAACCAATGACAGTTCCTTCACAAGACATGGTTTTGGGTGTTTACTATATATCTTTGATTAATGGTGAACACGATGAAAAGAAATCACCGCGTTTTGTAAATATGGACGAAGTTAAATTGGCATTGGAAAACAAAACAATCACTTTGCATACACCAATTTATGCGCGTGTAAACGGCAAATTGTATGCCACTACCGCAGGTCGTATGATATTGGGAGAATTGTTGCCAAAATCTGATAAAATGCCATTTGATTTGGTAAACAAAGTTATGCCAAAGAAAGAAATCAAAAAATTGTTGGCTACTGCTTATGAAAACTGTGGTGACAAAGCGATGATTTTATTGGCAGACGCTTTGAAAGATACTGGCTTTGAACAAGCAGTACGCAGTGGTATTTCCATTGGTTTTGATGATGTTGTTATTCCAGAAGATAAACAAGCGATTATCGAAAAATCAGAAAAAGCAGCTGCAGAAATCGAAGAACAATACCAAAACGGTTTGTTGTCTGGGGGTGAACGTCATAATAAATTGATTGACCTTTGGATGCATACAACTGATGAATTGGGTGACAAGGCTTACGCTTCGTTAGGTAATACCAAAGGTGATAATTGGAATTCGATTCATATGATGGCTTTGTCTGGCGCTCGTGGATCCAAAGGTCAGATTCAACAGTTGGCAGGTATGCGTGGTATGATGCAGAAGCCAGACGGTTCGATTATCGAAGTTCCAATTATTTCGAACTTTAAAGAAGGTCTGACCATGTCTGAATACTTTACATCCACACACGGTGCGCGTAAAGGTATGTCGGATACGGCTTTGAAGACGGCTACTGCTGGGTATTTGACACGTCGTTTGGTTGATTTGGCTATTAACACAGTCATCACAGAACACGATTGTGGAACACACGAATTCATTACTGCAAAACCAGTATACCAAGGTTCAACATTATCTGTTGCGTTGGGTGATGTGGTTCTGGGACGCACAGCAGCACACGATGTTATACATCCATTGACCAAAGAAGTCATTGTAAAGGCTGGTGATTTGATTACAAAATCAGCAGCGCGTCAAATCAATGAATCTGGTCTTCCAAGCGTTGATATTCGCAGCGTTTTAACATGCCAAAGTGATGGTTTGTGTGCAAAATGTTATGGTATGGATTTGTCCAGAAACGCGTTGGTACACGTTGGCGAAGCGGTTGGTTTGGTTGCTGGTCAATCTATTGGTGAACCTGGAACTCAGTTGACATTGCGTACCTTCCACATTGGTGGTGTTGCCGAAGGTAATTCTGAATCGCACTTTATTGAAATGCCTGTATCTGGCACAATCAAATTGGAAAATGTAAACACAATTACAAATTCTGTTGGTCGTGTAGTAGTTTTGTCTCGTACAGGTAAAATTGGTGTCATAGACAAAGACGGCAAAGAATTATTCTCGACAGCGTTGCCTTATGCATCTATGTTGTTGGTTAACGATGGTGATAAAGTCGAAAAAGGTCAAAAAGTTGCAGAATGGGATCCATACTCTAATACAATTATCGCGGAAAAAGATGGTATTGTGTCATACAATGATTTGATTGAAAATGTCTCTTACCAAGAAGAAATTGACGCGGTAACGGGTATTACTTCTCGCAAGGTTATCAATTGGAAAACAAATACCAAGAAAGCATTGAACCCATCTATCAGATTGGTTGATGAAAACGGTAATGTGATTTCATTGGGTGGCAAGAAAATAGCTGAATATTTATTGCCAACATATTCGACATTAAATGTTCCAAACGGCGAAAAGATTCATGCTGGTGACATTTTGGCTCGTATTCCTGTTCAAACCAAAAAGACAGGCGATATTACCGGTGGTCTTCCACGCGTTGAAGAATTATTGGAAATCCGTCGTCCTGCGAACCCAGCGTTATTGGCTGAAATTGACGGAACAGTCGAATTAGAAGATGCGAAATCAAAGATTATAATTCGTATTGAACCAACAGACGGAACTGCCCCGGTTGAATATGCTGTTCCAAAAGGAACAAACTTGTTGGTCCGCAGCGGCGACATGGTTCGCAAAGCTGATAAATTGGTCGATGGTGATCCTGTTCCACAAGACATCTTGCGTATCTTGGGTCAAAAAGCATTGGCGCAATTTATGGTGGAACAAGTTCAACAAGTTTATCGCTTGCAGGGTGTGTCCATCAATGACAAACATATTGAAATTTTGATACGTGAAATGACTCGTCGTGTAGAAGTAAGCGATCCTGGTGATACTTCCTTCTTGGGCGGTGCGGTTGTTGACCGTGTTGATTTTGAAGAAGAAAATGCTCGTGTTGCCAAAGACGGTGGCCGTGTTGCTACAGCTTCTCAGGTCTTGGTTGGTTTGACACGTGCGTCCCTGACATCTCGTTCGTTTATATCCAATGCATCGTTCCAACAAACAACAAAAGTGTTGGTAGATGCGGCAATCAGCGGTTCTACGGACAGATTGATTGGTGTAAACGAAAACTTGATTGTTGGTCGTCTGATTCCAATTGGAACAGGTGCATATGTTCGTCGCGTTCGTGAAATTGCCAAAGAAGAAGAAAAAGCTGAAAAATTGGCACGCGAAGGTGGAAAACAACAACAGTTGTTGGATATATAATTGAAAACTTGTATACCCGGTTGGCGCGTTTGTGCGACATCCGGGTATTATAGTGTGTCTGTATAAGAAATTAAGTCTGATTTTTTACTTGCAAATGATTAATAATCAGGTAGAATAAAAGACTGTAAAATAAAAGGATTGTAAAATGGCAACTCCAAAAAGTAAAACAAGTAAAGCTCGTTCTGCGCAACGTCGTTCACACGATGCATTGACAGCTATGCCGGTATCAGTATGCAAAAAATGTGGCGAAAAGAAACGTCCACATCATGTTTGCCCTGCGTGCGGATCTAAATAATACTTGGAAAAGGAATTAAAAAGGGGGCAGGGATAATTTATCCGTGTTCCCTTTTTTTATATTAAAATGTCAGAAACAAAAAGAATTATTTCTATAGATGCAATGGGCGGCGATCATGCACCGTTGGCTGTTCTTGGTGGAATTAATCAGTTTTTATATCAATATGGCGAAGAAAGTGTGTTTTTCCGCCTTTTTGGTAACGAAAAGAAATTGCGTTCATTGTTAAAGAAATTCCCACGTGTTGCCCGTAATTGTGAGATTATACATGCAAGCGGTGTTATTTCTGGTACGGACAAAGTTCGCGATGTTATTCGTCATGCCCAAGACACTTCGATGTATATGGCGGTCAAAGATGTCCGCGAAGGAAACTCTGCCGCGGTTGTATCTGCTGGAAATACTGGCGTTTTGATGGCGTTGTCGAAATTGGCTTTGAAAACGGTTGATGGTATATCTCGTCCAGCAATCACAACAATGTTGCCATCGGGGGATGGTGATACACGTGTTGTTGGTCTTGATTTGGGCGCTAATGTCCAATGTGACGAAGAAGTTTTATTTGATTTTGCTATTTTGGGCAGTGTTTACGCTGAAATTATTGGAAAAATGGAACGTCCGCGCGTTGGTATTTTGAATATCGGCGAAGAAGAAACCAAGGGCAGCGAAACATTGCAACATTTAAACAAAGTTTTAACCGAACATGCCAAAGAATTGCCTTATGAATACATTGGCTTTGTAGAGGGTAATGATGTAACCGCTGGAAACGTCCAAGTAGTTGTCACAGATGGCTTTACAGGCAATGTTATGTTAAAAACGGTAGAAGGTACCGCGAAAATGATTTCTCGCATTGTAAAGGCAAATTACAAGCGTTCGCTATTGGCAATTCTTGGAACATTTTTCCTGATACATTTGTTCAAAAGATTAAAGAATAAAATTGACCCGCGTTCATATGCTGGGGCTGTGTTTTTGGGGCTTAATGGGTTTTCGATAAAAACGCATGGAAACAGCGACGCGCTTTCTTGGACGCATGCCATAGAATATGCGGCAAATCTTTGTAAATCTGATTTTTATGGTATAATTCGTGAAAGAACTGATGCTTTGTCGAATATCAAAGAAGAATTGAAAAAATCTGAAAAAACAGAATAAAAAAAACGCCATATGAAAAATATGGCGTTTTTTATTTTGTTGTCTTTTATTATGGTTAAGGTATTGTGCAACCGTTAGATGCTGTTATGTCAATGCACACAAGTGTGCCTGCTTCACCAAGAATTTCGGTACCATTAAGAACATAGTCAGTATAACCAGATGGACAATTACAACGTGTCACCTGACCGCCCGAAGATGTCGCTGGGCTTGATGTAATACCATTACCGTTGAAACGTTTTAATGCGCAATTGTCATTTTGTTCGTAATACACAACGGCTGGATAACCACAAGCCTGACAATGAACAGGTGTGGTGCTGGTGCTGGTGCTGCTTGGGCTTCCAATACCATTATCAGCAAGATAAGTATTTACCGGGCAATTTAACAATAACCCTGCAACCCAATCTGACATCATACGCAAAGTCAATCTTACGCCGTCGCTAACTTGATACCCAGCCACAGACATACATGTTGTAATTTCAGCAGAACAAGAATTCACAGCTGTTTTTGAAATTGTTGTATTTGGATTAGATTCATCATAACCATTTGTTGCCAAACAAGATTGAACATCAGCGCGACAATTTTCGGCATAATCAGCCAAAATAGTATCTTGTTTCACTTTGATTGCAGCCAAAGTATTGTTTAAATACTGGCGCACAACTTCGTTATCTGGTTTATATGTCTTTGAATTCTTTTTTGTGTCAAAAGCATAATCTTGACATTGTTTCATCACAGACGCACACATACCGTGAACCTTGTCGTTTTTATCGATATAACCAATCTTTTGTAACAGATAAAGCGCCATATTGTTAGTTTTCGAAGCGTCTCCTGATTCTCTGTACACATTATCCCATTTTTCAAAAGAATCATCAATGTATGCCCCCAAGTTTTCACTTTTTCCAACACTCCACGCATTGTAAGAATTGTTATTGTAATTCCAAGTAGCATACAAATTATACATACCACCACTTGTCCATGTGTCAAGTTGAGTTTCAGTTGGTGGGTAGTTTCTTACTGTTTGTCCGCCAGCGACCCCAGGTGTTCCACCTTTTACAATTTCGCCATTAGCCAAATATTTTCCAGTTGGGTCCAAACATTTTTCATAATCGGAACCACAAACATATTCGTCTTGCATACAAGCATCAATCGCCGCAACACAACCACGCAAATCGTAAGAATTTCTGTTCTGAGCCAACATTAAACGAGCTTGTTGTAAAATGTTCGATGCATTAAATACATTGTTTCGCATTTCTTGGTTCGCTTCGTTAAGGTTGCGTTCATAAGCGATACATTGTTTGTCTATTTCCAAATCATAAGAATTAGTAATAACATTCGCATCAACACCTTGGGCTGTGCAAGAATTTAATACATTTGCACGACAGCGATTTTGAGCGGTTTTATACAACTGTTCGCCGCGTTGATTAGATACATTAGACGAACTTACCCCAGTCGTTCCTAAAAATGAACTTAAATCGAAACCGGCAGTAAAATCAGCATTTAACAAACCTGTCACATCCAAAGACAAACCATTTGTCACAGATGTGGAAGTTGCGGTTGGCGAAGATACATCAACAATCTTTTTCTTTATCGCATCCAAACTACTTTTTAATTTTGAATTATCAGTACTAGATTTCATAGATAATTCTGCTTCGGTTTCTGTGAACAGAGATTCAACTTGTTCGCCAGTCAAACCGATGTATCTAATTTTCTGAACGACTTCTTGAAATTCTTCGGTGGCTTTGGTCAAAGCTTCTTCTGTTTTTGCGTAATTTTTCAAATTTTTGGAACAAGAACATCTTCCCTGATTGTCGTCCAAAACATTGCAATAATTATCCATACACGCAGCATATTGGGCCTTGCAATAATCAGTCAATTCAGTCAAAGCGTTTAAATTATCAGCAGTAGCAGAAACATCTTCTTGGGTCACAACAGGTGTTGTTGGCGCAGTAACAGCAGTGGTTGCCAAACGAGTATTTGAACGACGTGTTCCAACGCTTACGCGTGAAGAATTATACAAAGGTCTTCCAGAATCTGTCAAAGAAGTAGCGGTGCCAGAAGTTCCATATCTGTTGGTTGCTGGCATCGCATTATCTGATGCTCCAACGCGTGCCACCACTGGTTTGGTATTTTGTGCGTTGCGCGAAGTGACGCCTGTGCGTGTTGCGGTTGCGCTGCGTGAAGCCCTGCTTACCACATTAGCTGTTTTTGCAGTTCTTGCAGTTGTTGCGTTGCCCCTTGATGAAGCGACTGTGCGTGACGGAGTGTTTGTGCGCCCTGTTGTTGTGGATGCCTTGGCGCGAGAAACCGCCCCAGAACGATTAACAGTTGTTCTTTGAACGACATTTTGCTTTTGTTCGTTTGTGCTTTTTGTTTCGTCTTGTGTGGCGTTTTCGTCTTCAATCATTTCATCTGTGTATTCAACAATGTCTTCATAATACACAGGTGCGACTTCCGCAAAAGCCGGTAAAACCAACAAACTACTTAAAACAGTTATAAATCTTTTCATGTGCAGACATCCTTCCTTATTGAATAATTTTATCATAACCAGGATATTTTTACAAGCACAAAAAACAATAATTTATTCCGCTATTTTCAACGAAGGACGCGCTTTTCGAAGGTTGGTCATAGATGCTTGCTGGGTCTTGGAAAAATCATCAGGATTCCATATTTGAAAACTGTTTCCACGACCAACGAAAAGAGCCGTATCTTTGATGTTGGCGTGTTTTAATAATTCTTCTGGAATAACGATGCGTCCCGTCACATCAAACAAAAGTGGACGTGCGTCAGCAAAAAGCAAAGCGCTTAAATCATCTAAATCATTATCAAAAACGCCCATTTTATCGGTAGCATTGGCGATTTTTTCCATGCGCGACATCGATAAACCTTCGATGCAATTATGTGTAAAAGAACGATAAAGAACGACCCCAGCAAAATTTTCATTAATCAATGAAGAACGAAAAGCAGCCGGCACAGAAATTCGACCTTTCGTATCCAAACGATTTTCATAAGAAGAAAGAAATAGACCCATTTTTTTGTGCCTTTTTATGCTGACTTTTGGTTCTTCGATAAAGAGCTTAGCATTTGTTTTTATGGTTGTCAATGACAAACGATAGTTGTTTTATGGTATTTTATGGTTTTGTAAGTAAAATTAGCTTTTTTTGAAATAAAATTAAAATAATTAAATTTTATGCTTGACCTGCGATTCGTTTTTGTTCTAAGATGCTTGTATAGACAACGGGAAGGTCGATAGAAAGCCCCAGAAATCTGGAAAAAACCGGAAATCTGGAAAAAATAAAAAAACGGAAGGAAATTAAAAAAGTTTTTTGTAAATACATCAGTAAATACAAAAAAATTAGTTTTTTTCTTACAAAAAACATGTATAAAGGGGGGAATACCACATGCCGAAAAATATAAAAGAAATTATGATTGCCCTTAATAAAGTGTTGACTACGACTGTATGGGTTAATGCAGATCGTCAAATCGTATCATTAAGCGATGAATTGCATATTGGAAAAAATAATGCGCCTCGTTCTATTGAAGATTTGTCGCGTCCAGCATTGATTGGTGCGTATGTTTCGCTTCAAATAAGGACTGACAATTTTGATGTTCCGGCAGAAAGTTTAGAAACTGTTGATTTGGCATTGCGTGTCAAAGAAATGGTTTTTGCCGAAGCTAAAAAAATTATGGATGCAGAACATACGGAAAGCAAATCTGCAAATCGTATGGCTGCATAAAACAGTTTCCGTGTAACGGAAGGAAGGGAGCCCCGCCACAGACAAAAAATCTGTGGCGGTACTTTTTACCTTCCATTGTTCAACATGCGGACATCATCAAATTCTGGATGTTGTATAAAAATTTCAGAAATATATGGGCACAAAGACATAACTTTTCGATGTTGATTACGTGCGATGTTTATTATTTCTTGAACAAGATAGAATTCGATTTCTTTTTCTTGTTGGTTTGGTTCTATATCTGCTTCGGAAATAATAATTTTGTCAGGACCGGCGCGCACAAAAAATATGTTGCCGATTGTTTTGCCGTTGCATATAGCGTATAATCGACACCCGTTATCACCAATTTGAAAAGTTATATCTTGTTTGTTCATAAAAAAACTCGTGCTGTATCTAATAAAAAATATAACACGAGAAATTTTAAAGACTATAAGATTGATTTCTTTTACAATAAATCGAAATTTTTTCTTATAATTCTGGCACTTTTGCGAAGAGCGTTTGATTCTGTTGAATTCATTTTTGTGCGTAAATTTGCACTTACACCCTTTGCACCAACAACGCGTGGCAAAGACATAGCGACAGCAGTTTTCCCCACACCATCAACCACAGATACAGTCAATATACGTTTTTCATCGTTGACTATTGCGTGTAATAAATCTGCGACTGCGGCGCCGATACCATCCCAAGTTGCTCCGCGTCCTTGAATAATTTCATAAGCAGCATTACGGACGCGATGTTCAATAGTGTTGCGCGTGGTTTGCGGCAAAGAAATTTTTGTCTGTTTGCAAAAATCATCCAAAGCAATTCCACCCACATAAACCGCAGACCAATTTATAACCGAAGAATCACCGTGTTCGCCCAAAACATAAGAACTGATAGACCGCGCAGACACATCTAACTGGCGAGATAAAATAATTTTGAATCGTGCAGAATCAAGCATTGTCCCAGTTCCAATAACGCGCGCTGCTGGCAATCTGGATAATTTTTGTGCCAACATAACCATAACATCCAAAGGATTAGTGACAATAATAATCTTTACATTTTTTGCGTCTACATTAGCCATAACTTGTGGAACAATATCGCTTATCACGGCAGCATTTTTTTGTAATAAATCAGTTCGTGTTTCCCCAACTTTTTGATTTGCGCCTGCTGCAATAATTACTATCTCGCTTCCACGGATAGCGCGATAAGTGCTGACCGCGGTAATTTTTACATCATAAGAAAAAGCAGAAGCATGTCCTAAATCTTCCGCTGCAGCGCGAGCGCGAACGCCATCGCGATCGAATAAAACTATTTCGTGTGCCAGACCAGTGTTTTTAACGGCTGTTGCAACAGCGCTTCCCACAGACCCAACACCAATAATTGCTATTTTCATAAAAAACTCCTACCAAAGTTATAACAATTATATCACAAAAAAGTATTTGATAAAAACATTTATATTTTGCTAATATTCGGCAAAACGAAAAGGGAATAAAAAGATGAAAAAAATCTTATGTTTTGGAAATGTCAGCGATAAATATAAAAACGCTATCGAAAACGCTATGCAAAAATGTCCTGATATTATCGGTTGGGAACCAGCACCAGATGATGATGAATTGCCAAAAACTGATGATGAATTAATTTTGATGAAATGTGATATTCACAGCGATGATTTTTTAAGACATATAATCGCAATCAATAAAAAACTATTTAATGGTGAAAAATTTTATTTAACTCATTGTGGGGTGTTTAAGGATACAACGGGAAAGCGTCCACCATTTATTTTAACAGACGCGGCGTGTGTGCCTTTTCCTGACGAAACCCAATTGACACATATTGTTCAAAACGCGGTTGTTTTGTTTAATCGTGTTTATGACGTATCTCGTCCACCATTTATATCATTAATATCAGCAGGTGGTGATACGAATACAAAAATGGCACCGGTTTTGTATTCTTGGTTTTCAAAGCATATAAATGAATTTCCAAAAGATACTTTGCGCTTGGAACAATTGGATGTTGCGCTGGATAAAAATGTTCGTGCGGAAAAACACCTTGGCGGCGAAAGCGCAGATATTGTTGTTGTAGATAATATCAACACTGGCAACGCGATATTCAAATCTTTGTCAGTAGTGGCGGGAACTTTTGAGCCATTGTGTTTTTTAATGGGTGGAAAAAATATAACCATTTTAAATTCTCGTGGCGCAACAGAACAAACAATCACAGACAATATTATAATGTCATGCAAGAAATAAAAAATCACCGCCATAACGGCGGTGGTTGTTTTTATCGCGGCTTTGCGTCAGCAAAGACGGATTAATATGATTTCGCAACAAAGACATATGTTGGGTCTTTGTCGTCCAGACATCTGCGACTGATTTTATACTTTTCAATCAAGCCATCAAATTCTGTGTTTGTTGTTTGTTCGTATTTAATACGGAAGAATCCAATTTTACCAGATTCCAAAGCTGATTCTAATTCTTTCAAATCTTTGATATCGGTAATCATTGTTTTATTACGTTCTTCAACAGCAACCAACATATCGTGTTGAATTGTGTTTAACATATTTTGTGCATCTTTGATAAAGTGTGCTGCCGCAACAGTTGTTTTAGAAGATTTGCCCAAATCACGACGAGTCACAGTCAAAGTGTCGTCGTTCATTTCTCTTTCACCAATTTCAACACGTAATGGTGCACCGCGTTTAATCCATTTCCACATTTTGTCAGAGCTTCGCATATCAGAATCATCGACGAATACGCGAATTCCAATGCTGTGTAATTTATCACCAATTTCGTGTGCATAAGAATTTAATTTGTCAGCATTTTCATCGCGTGTAATTGGAATGATAACAATTTGATAAGGTGCAACTGCTGGTGGCAAAACCAAACCATCATCATCAGAATGTGTCATAAATAAACCACCCATCATACGCGTAGATGTTCCCCAACTGGTGGTCCATCCATAATTTAATTTACCATTATCGCCCAAATATTTTATGTCAAAAGATTTAGCAAAATGTTGTCCCAAATCATGAGAAGTCCCAGCTTGCAAGGCTTTGCCGTCTTGCATGATTTGTTCAACTGTATAGGTGTGGTCAGCACCTGCAAATCTTTCTTCTGGTGTTTTTTCGCCCATGATAACAGGTATAGCCAAAACATTTGCCATATATTCAGCATACATTTTATGCATTTTGCGTGCATCTTCATTGGCTTCTTCATGTGTTGCAAAAACATTATGACCTTCTTGCCAATTGAATTCAGCCGTTCTTAAAAATAATCTTGGACGCATTTCCCAACGCATAACATTTACCCATTGATTTAATTTCAGTGGCAAATCACGATGAGATTGAACCCAACGAGACATCGCTTCGCCAATAATTGTTTCAGAGGTTGGACGAATAATGTATGGTTCTGTTAATTTTGCATCTGGGTCAGGCTGCAAAGACCCATCAATCATTTTTAATCTGTGATGTGTAACAACTGCGCATTCTTTTGCGAAACCCGCAACATGTTCTGCTTCTTTGTTAAAGAAATTAATAGGTATCAATAATGGAAAGTTAGCATTTAACACGCCATTTGCTTTGATGCGTTTATCCATTTCGTCACGCATTAATTCCCAAATTGCCCAACCATAAGGTTTAATAGTCATACACCCCCGCACAGGTGAATTTTCAGCTAAATCTGCGGCTACAATTAAGTTTTGATACCATTCGTTAAAATTCTCTTCTCTTGTTGGTGTAATTGCTGTTCTCATTTTTATCACTCTTTGCTTAATTATTTTTTATTTATTTTTCATATATTCTTTTGAAACTATTTGATGCAGTGTATCTGCTATTTGTTTTCTGTCCATACCCGATAAATCGGGAACGGGCAACACATCAATTTCAACCAAGAAACCGCCCAAAGTCATGATATGAAAGACTTGCATAAATGCGCTGCGTTCAATTTTGCAGAACGGACCACAATCTTGTTTTGCATTATCAAAGTAAGCAAAATGATTTGCCAAATCTTCATCGCTTATTTTTGTTCCGTCTTTCAAACGATAGTGTATAACCACAGGCTGTACAGTCACACCAGTTTTTTCCACTACATCGAACATAGAACTTTTGAATTGTTTTACATAAGCACCGTTAGTTGTTGTTCCTTCGGGAAAAATGAATAACGGATAATCTACGCGTTCCAATTCGCTTTGGATAGCGTCCAAAGCTTCCTTGGCATGCGAAGGCCGTCTGTCAATAAATATGACACCGAATTTTTTTGCAATCCAACCAACCAATGGCCAAGTAGATATTTCTTTTTTTCCAAAGAACGAACCACCAAATGCCACAGGCATAGTTGCCATTTCAAAAACAGAAATATGATTGCACACGCAAAGCAAAGGGCGCTTTGTGGAAAGTTTGCCGTTAACTTTGAATTTTACGCCAGTCATAAAATTAAATTGGCGCATAAAGAAACGCATATATTTCACAGAATATTTTCCCTGGGGAACAAAGCAAAGAACCAATGCGTTCGCCAGCACCATAAACCACGCAACCATGAACCATAAAAATTTAATGGGTATAATTAAAACGTTTGGTTTACGAATTTGCATTTTTATTCGTCCTCGTTTTCCACATCGTCTGTATTTTCTTTGTCGATATATTCAATATCATCGGCATCTTCGCGCATAAACAATTCAGCAAACGCGCGTATAGCCTTGGCTGTGCCGGTAATAGGCGACATTACAATTTTGCCCAACATATGCAAAGGTCCTTCTTTGATATCGAAATCATCGAACGCATTTTCAGACCCAGCAAAATGTTTTTGATAAGTCTTGTCAACATTCTTGGTTTGCACCAATACAAACACATCGTATGTTCCAAAAGGTTTATCAATAAATACACCACGACCAAAAGTTGCCCCCAAACGCAAATAGCCCTTAATCAATGGGGTCATTTGTTTTTTTGCTTCTGCTTCATCGACAAAAACTTCTGGTAAAATATTCATCTGTGTCATGCGCGGATCAACGCTTGGGTCCAGATTTTCTTTTAACACAGTTGCGCGCAAATGAGATGGCGACAAACTGTTGTAATAAAGATAAGATAACGCTTGGGCAGATTTTGCAGGATTAGTTCCAACAAAAGACGGCACACCAAACAAAATAGAAACCTTGCGTTTTACAACATATTCGCAAAGCCCAACCCAAAGCAGTCTCATAACCAAACCATTTTCGCGATATTCAGCCTTTACACAAGCGCGCGACATTTCAGCAATATTGCCTTTGACTTTTTTAATTTTTGATAAATTAAATTCTTTTTCAGTATAAAAACCACCCATTTTTTCAGCAGCATCTCTGTCGATTATACGATAAGTCCCAACAATCTGTTTGTTGTGGAAAACCGCCATATAATCAGCATAAGTATCATATGCATCATATTCTTCGCCCAAGTTTTTTTGTTCTTCACTTGCGGATGCGCCTTCTTCTAAACAGAACACTTCATAGCGCAATTGACGCACCATCTTTCTTTCTTCTTTGGTGCGGGTTAATCGAACCTCAAAATCGCGAACTTTAATAGCCATAATATATCCTTTATAAGATTATCGAACAAATGGTACCAGAGAAAAGTCTTATAATCAAATATTTTATTTTGTTCACAAAAAATATAAAAATATGATTGATTGAAAAATTGAAATTTGATAAAATGGGAACATAAAGAAAATAAAAAACGAACCAACAAGGGGGGAAGAAAAATGAACAAAAAATTTGTCAACACGCGCAAAGCCGCAGAAATCTACACACACACACACACACACACACACACACAGATAGTTTCGTTAAAAGCCTAAAACAAATCGGAACGATTTGTTTTGCATTTTCCTTTTTAATATTCCCAAATTTTGCATCAGCCGACAATATACCAACAACCAACCCGGGATGTACAACAACCGTTTTGGGTGCCGACAATATTGCAAATGGCAGCGCCGCACTCGAACCAGATTTCAGCGCCAACACAATAAATACAACATGGTACAGCAACGGAACACAATTAACTGGGAACAATATTCCCGCCACATGTACATACGACGCGGCACTTACCCCACCAACCCCAGAAGATAGACCGGGGTATGTGTTTGCGGGATGGAGATTAATGCCACCAGCGTGTTTAATTCCTAGCAGTTTGGCAAGCACCGCTGTCCTTAGTTTTGGATATAAAAACGACAGCACAGATGAACAAGGTGCGGATAGCAGTAATACCAGCGATTATGGACTAACAGAAGATTTTACTTGGGGCGTAACCTGGTCAAATGGTGATAAAGTAGTGGGCGAAGCAAAATGCAGCGCGTTACAAGGAAATAGCCATAGTGGGCAATGGGGTGGCGACAGTGCCGATTGGACAGCCACAGAAAGTGAATTAACAAATGCAAGTGGTGATACAAAATATTGCTGGTGTCGTGCAACGGGCTATATAGCAAGTGGTGCAGAGCTATGTTCTTTCTCGTCCCCTTCGTGGGTGTTCGCCACCTTCTACCGATCCGCGTCTAATTGTGCGTACTCCTGCGCGTACTCCTGCGCGTACCGCGTCCAGAGCAACCAGAACAACTCGGTTTTCCGGGCGGCGGTGTTCATAGGAATTCTTGCGCAATAAAAAAGTTTCTTTCCCCAAGAAAGAAACCGTCCCTGTGTGTGGGGACGGTTTTTTGTTTCTGCAGTACTGTGCTTGCGACCCGAAGTTTTAACGAAGGGTTGTCATGCTGAGCGCAGCGTGAGCATCCAGGTGTATCAATGTGTCTGGCGTTATGCCAGACTACTTTTTTATTAACCTAGATTGCCACAGTCGTTCGCCGGGCATTGTGCTGGTGCACAATTTCGTCGAACTCCTTCGCAATGACAATACTCTGGAATAATTGGCAAGAATTACAAACACATCGGGAAAATACCAAACCCCTTACTTCAACTTATCTGCCAATTCGCCAATCGCGATTGCATACCAAGATGAATTGTTCCATTTTTTTATGCGGTAAAAGTTTGGGTATGTTAAATATGCCTTTATCACAGGACTTGGGGCGACATCGCTGTCCACAGATTGTCCGTCTTCATATCTTTGTGGTTGATATAAATCGCGTTCTGCTATCGCTTTGGTATCTGCAATCAAACCAACAACAGTATCGCGTTGAGGCAGCGGTGTTCCGTCTAAATTCATAACGCCCATTTGCGCCCATTCTTTGAAACTTTTTTTTGTATCGCCATTTAACACAACACGGTCAAAATCAGCAGGCAAAGTCACACGATAAATAATCGGTTCATTTTTATTCCAACCCAATTTATTAAGGTAATTACCCGCGCTCATCATCGCATCGCCAATGCTGTTTATAATATCAACGCGTCCGTCAGCATTACCGTCAACGCCGTATTGAGTTAATGTAGTCGGTATAAACTGGAAATGTCCCATTGCGCCCGCCCAAGACCCATGAATATCGTTCACAGATAATTTGTTTTTGTCTGCGATTTTCATTAGCGCCAATAATTGCTTTGAAAAAAATTCTTCGCGACGCCCTTCGTAAATAAGCGTGATGAAAGCGCTTGTTAATTGATATCTTGATTTGACAGCACCATAATTAGATTCCATACCCCAAAAGGCCAGCGTCACATTACGCGGCACACCGTATTTTTGTTCCACGCGTGACAAAAGTGACGGATATTCTGCGCGTTTTTTGCGACCATTTTTTACGCGTTCGTTGCTTACCGTGCGGTTTAAGTATTGTTCCAAAGTCAAAGTAAATTCAGTTTGTTTTCTGTCAGATTTTACAATACCCGGAATAAAAGCAGGGGATTTCAAAGTTTCGTCTATCACAGATTTGCTGATGTTTTGATTGACTGCCGCAGTTCTTATTTTTTCCAACACATTATCCCAACGTTCTAAATCAAATACACCACGATCAGCGAACGCACCACCAAACATCGAGATAAACAACATCCCACAAAATACAGGTATTTTACACCACATAATTCCCCGCCTGGTTAAAAGGAATATTTAAGCCCAAGATAAAGCCCAAAAGATTTCCAAGTTGCTTCTTTCAAAGAATCTGAGACATGTTCGGTATATGCCGATTGTGTTTCTGCAATCCAATTTCCTGGATTATTAGGATCTTCGTAATACACGATAGATTCTGCAACATACAATTCACCCGGTATTTTACCAACATGGAAATAATTTGTGTCTGCTTTCAAAGATAATTGCAAGCGGTCCGTTAAGTTATAAGAATATTCCATTTCTGCTTCGTAAGCGAAAGCGCCATTATCGCCTTCGTCCAAGAAACTTGGGTTCTGTTGCCAATCGTCACGATTAGGCCATGTTCCTTCGGCAGAATATTTTGGCATGCTGACTTGGAAATAAAAACGCAATTTGTCCGCCAAAGTCATTTGTTTTTCAAATTCCAACCCCAAATAAAAACCAGACCATGTTGTGTCATAGATATGAGTTGTACCTTCAACTTTGATAGCGCCATCGCCACCAATAACAACGCATTCACCTTCTGCCACGCCCCAAGGCAAAGTTCCCATGCTGGAACTGTAATCAACAGTTGTCAAAGTGTTTCCCAATGGATACAAAGTAGAACTTGTCCCAGCACCGCCCGCCAATACCACCTTGATATCTTCGGGACCCATACAGATTTGAATCAACCCAGAATCGTCATTGATATACACATCTGTCGGCACAGCATAATAATTACCCGCAGTATCCCCAAACACATAATCGCCATTATTAGTCATTAACGGCAAATATATCCCAGGATTTGGATATAAATGATTGCTCATTTCCAAATTGTGTTTGAAAATTTCGTATCCAATATGAGGTGTTATTTTCCATCCGCCTAAATTCCAAATATGATGCGCAGCAACGCCCAACTTTAACTTGCTGGTATCGCCAGACTGTTCGCCCATAGAAATAGTGAAAATACCGTCTGTTGGATAAACATAATCATACGGTTCCAAATCGTAATCCATAGACATACCACCGCTGGATAAATCGCCATATGAATATTCACCATAAAGTGCCAAATCAAATCCACGAATGCCAAAAACATGCTTAAGGCCGACATTGACTTCGTTAAAAATCATATCGTCCCATTCCAATATGGAATTAACCCCAGTCTTAAATTCAAAATCAGCAAATCTGCGTGAATATCCCGCATAGAAACTGGTTCTTTGTTCACTAACCGGTTTTGCAATACCATTAGTCGTCATTGCGCCGCGTGACACAGATTCAACATCAAGTGTCTGTTTGCGCGGAACCTGATATGAATAAGTTTGTGATGATACGACCTTTTTCCCACCCGAAGTCCCAACATATTTGTTATAACCATAATCTTTATATTTTGCATAACCAGCACTATTGGCATTAGGTGTCGTTTTTTCTGTGTAAAAAGAAGGTGTGCCCTCATTAGAAGCAAAACATGCCAATGGCGCAGAAATCAGATATAAAAAAGATAAAAATTTATTTTTCATCGCCTTTCCTGAGACACATTATACAATAAAAAGAAAATTAAAAGCAAGCATTTGTTTATGTTGAATTTTATTTTTCTTAATATATTATTTTTCGTATGAATTGTTCGCATAATCTTTATATTCATGTTCCGTTTTGTATGTCAAAATGCAATTATTGTGCATTTTTTTCTCGGGCTTGCAGCAACCCAGATTGGCAAAAATACGCAAATGATATATGTGATGAATTAAATTTTTGGTCCGAAAAGTTGGGAAAAATAAATATCCCTACGATTTTTTTTGGTGGAGGCACTCCATCTTTGATGCCTGTTGAATTTTTTGAACAAATTATGAATTGTATAAATGAAAGATTTAATGTTTTACCTGATTGTGAAATAACATTGGAATCTAATCCAGGAACAATTGATAAAAATAAATTAATAGATTTTGTTTCAAATGGTGTAAATCGATTGTCTGTGGGTGTTCAATCGTTAAAGGATGAAGAATTGGTTTTTCTGGGGCGTCGTCATAATGTGGTCCAAGCATTGAATTTATTAGATAGTGCAAAAGAAATAAATTTGCGCATATCCGCAGATTTTATTTATGGTCTTCCAAATCACAATGTTGAATCTGTGATTAATCTGTGTAACCAGATAAATAAATTGGGGTTAAAGCATGTGTCTATGTACGAATTGACTATCGAAGAAAATACCCTGTTTGGCAAGATGAATCTGAAAATGCCAGACAATGACACAATGGCAGAAATGTATAACGCAATTGGTGAAAAATTGAATTTGCCAAGATATGAAGTGTCTAATTATGCGCTGGAAAACGAACATTGTAAGCACAATGTAAGTATTTGGAATGGTGATGCTTATGTTGGTATTGGTCATGGCGGGGCAGGTCGTGTGTGTTTGAACGGTATTTGGTATGAACAAAAGGGTAATCACGAATTGTTTGAAAAAATGAGTGACGAAACACGCGCTACAGAAAAAATTTTGACAGGTTTGCGCACAATGCGTGGTGTAAAATTAACACAAGACGTAAAAAATATGATAAATTTTGCTTGGGTTAATACTCATAAAGATTTAGTTGAAATAGATGGCGAATATTTGCATACTACGGCGAACGGATTATTAATCTTGGACGATTTAACATTGGATTTAATAAAATGAAAAATAAATTACTTAACATAATTGGAATAATCGCTGTGTGTGTCGCGGCATTGATAGCAGTTTTTATAACAAAGGAGAAAACTATGCAAGTTGGAATCAAAACAGAAAACATGGATACATCTGTAAAACCTGGTAAAGACTTTTATGATTATGCAACGGCTGGTTGGCGTATTAAAAATCCATTGCCTAATGATTATACCAGGTATGGTTCTTTTGAAGCATTAAACGAAGAAAACAACAAACGGGTTCGTGAAATTGTAGAAAAAGACAATGGTAAAATAGGTTTGCTTTATAACCTGGCAATGAATGAACAAAAATTAAATACTGATAAAACATCGCCTGTCCAAAAATATCTTGATGAAATAGACAACATTAAAACAAAAGAAGATTTACCGAAATATCTTGGAAGTATGCATAAATTTTCATCTGCGTTTTGGGGTGACGGTGTTGGTCTGGATGAAATGGACAGCAACCATTATCTCTATAATATTTTCCAAGGTGGGACGGGTTTATCTCGTGACTATTATTTTGATGACGATGAAAAATCAAAAAATATTCGTAAAAAATATAAACAATATATCAAAAATATAATGAATAATTTTTCTGTCAAAGTAGATGCTGAAAAATTATATGCAATGGAAGAAAGAATGGCAAAATCTTTTTATAAAAAAGAAAAATTGCGTAATCCATTGGCAAATTATCACAAAAAATCTTATGAAGAATTAAAGAAAGAATTTTCAGGGTTTGATTGGGATGCTTATTTTGATGCTCGTGGTGTTAAACCAGAATATATAAATGTTGCACAACCCGAAGCAATCAAAGAATCTGTTGCGATAATTAATGATACAAATATCGAATTGTTAAAAATATATTTGAAATACAGAATTATAAATGGTGCCGCGACATTTTTAGACGATAAAACGTATGATATTGCATTTGATTTTTATAATCGCGAAATGAGCGGGCAAAAAGAAAAAAAACCGCGTTGGAAAAGAGCTGTTGCTATGATAGATGGCTCTCTTGGTGAATTGGTTGGTCAAATTTATGTTAAAAAATATTTCCCTGCATCTGCAAAAAAACGTATGGAAAAATTGGTTGATAATTTGCAGCGCGCATTGGGCGATAGAATTAAGAATTTGACTTGGATGAGTGGCGAAACAAAAAAACAAGCGCTTAAAAAATTAAACACATTTAAAGCGAAAATTGGTTATCCAGATAAATGGCGAGATTATTCGAAACTTGATATTGAAAACGATTCTTTGTATGCAAATATGATGCGCGTAAGTGAATTTGAAGATGCTTTTTGGTTGGACAAAGTAGGTAAAGAAAAAGATTCAACGATTTGGTATATGAACGCACACGAAGTAAACGCATATTATGATCCATCAACAAATGAAATTTGTTTTCCTGCGGGAATTTTGCAGTATCCATTTTTTGATATGAATGCAGACGATGCGTTTAATTACGGTGCAATTGGTTCTGTAATTGGACACGAAATGACTCATGGTTTTGATGATAGTGGTCGTCATTTCGATATGGATGGAAATATGAAAGATTGGTGGAATGAAACAGATGCTGCACAATTTGAACAGCGCGCTAATATAATGAAAGAACACTTTAATAATATTTTAGTTGCAACAAATACACACGCTAATGGAGAATTTACTTTGGGTGAAAATTTGGCAGATTATGGTGGGGTAACTGTGGCTTTTGATGCGTATAAAAAATTCGGTGAACCAAGCGAAGATGCGCTGGGTTTAACCGCAGACCAAAGATTTTTTATCGCATACAGTATGACCGAAGCATCAAATATCACAGATGAAGCGTTATTAAAACAAACAAAAACAAATGAACACTCGTTATCGCGTTGGCGTGTGAACGGTATATTACCACACGTAGAAAAATGGTACGAAGTATTTGATATTAAACCAGGTGATGCTTTGTATGTTGCCCCAGAAAAACGCGTAAAATTATGGTAAAAAAAACCGCCATTTTGGCGGTTTTTTTTATTTCTTTTTTGCAACCATTTCTTTGAATTCTGTGCTGGGACGGAAAGTTGCAACATTACGCGCAGATATCACCGCCGGAACCCCAGTTTTAGGGTTGCGCCCAATACGTGCAGATTTAGATAATATCTTAAATGAACCAAAACCTGTAATTTTTACTTCTTCGCCGTTTACCAAGGCTTCTCCTATTTCATCAAAGATGATATCAATCATTTTATAAGAATCTGCAGCTGTCAAACCAAAACGGTCGCGCAACGCATTTGCCAAATCTATACGAGTTATTGTTGCCATAATATAAAGCCCTTTGTTTTCTTATATTATACAAATGGTTTTAAATAAAGCAATCACTAAATGTTGATTTATTTTTTTTAAGGTGTAAAATCTAACCTGTCTGTCCCCATAGTTCAACAGGATAGAACAAATCCCTCCTAAGGATTAGATGCAGATTCGAATTCTGCTGGGGACGCCACCGATTTCCGTTATTGCGCGCAAAGCGGATAAGTCATAAAAAGGGAAGCAAAATGAAAAACAAAGCTGTTAAAATAGGTATCATCGCATCGCTTTTGCCACATTTGTTTTGTTGTGTTTTACCAATAGTTTTATCTTTGATTGGGCTTTTTGCCCCAGAAATTTCACATACATCTTTTATCCCAGAATGGATAGAACCTTGGTTGTTCGTGTTTTCAGCTTTGATGTTGGGATTATCTTGGGTTTTAACTTTCCAGGATTGTCCATGTGCAGAATGCGGGGCAGAAAAGTCTCATAAAAAGCAAAAAATAATATTGGCAATTATCACTATGATATTTATCGTTAGTGTTATTTTACATCTAGTTGCAGAATGTCATTAATTTTACAAAGAAGAATTTAGTGTCTGTACATTGTCGATAACAGCTTCTATAACATTGAGTTGTCCGGAAATAAAGCTTCCGTGTAAGGAACTGTAATTTCCACCAGTATAATAACAATTTTCAGCAGTGGTATCAGGGTTTTCAAAGGTCGCATTGTCAGCGATATAAACATAGTTACCGGTTGAATCTTGAAATTCGTCTATATAACAATCTGCAAAAGTTCTAACTTTCCATGCTGTATGTATGTTATTTTGAGAATCTAATACAACTGTTGATGGTTTGACTTTTGCATTATTAGGACAAGGTGAACATTCAGCTTGCTTGGATGAATCAAAACGGTTGCACATATTTGTTAACACTGTGTAACGGTCATTTGCAACATCTTCTGGTGAAGCTGTAAGTATCTGTGAACCATCGTTATATAACAAAGATGAATTACCATTAAAAAATCCGCGCATTTGTTCCAATCGGTCTAATTTATTTGTCACGCCGTTATAATAGTTGCGTGTGGTCAAAGTTGAATTCGGATCCGTTGGGTTTGTGAAAGTCGCGCTTCGCAACCAATTAAAACCTAATTTTTTGCCACCACATTTGGCAAGATATGTTCCTTCGGGACAAATAGTATCTACCACAGCATTCGCAGGTTCGGCTACCAACGATGTGAATACATAATCACTAGGGTTAAATACAGCGGGTGTTCCACCACCAACAGCCATCGCACTTTGGTTAACAGAACAAACGGTCAACGCACCAAAAAACAACATAAAAAAATGATTATGTCCAAGGTTCATCTCTTTTCCCAAATAATACTTACATTTTAATTGCTTTGACTATTCAAGGCAAGTGAAAAAATAAAATAAAAAATGCTTGCATTTATTCTTTTAATTTTTTTATAATCAACTTGCGAAATGAGAAAGGAGTTTTATCTATGAAAACATCAAAGATTATTTTTGGTTTGATTTGCGGGGCATTTATTGGAACAGCGAACGCCGCAGACATTTCAATTTTCTATGCGCCAACATGTCCACATTGTCATCATGCGCGTGAATTTATCAGTTCTACATTGATATATGAATATGATAACTTAAATGTGACCGAAGTAAATGTCACAAAAAACGAAAACAAACAGGCTTTCGTTGATGCACTTTTTAAATGCGGATATCAAAGGGGTGGCGTGCCAGTAATTGTAATTGGTGATGTCAATAAAAAAGATGGATTTAAGTGTTTTCAAGGATATGCAGATTCGATGCAATCTCAATTACGCGAAGCTGTCGAAATTGATTTGACAGTTGAACAGAAAAATGCTGCTGCTGCAAACAAAGCAGAAATGACCAAAGACAAAGACGCATTTGTTGCTGCGCATGCGGATAGAAAAGGTGCAATCAAAGAAATTGAACCTCAAAAAAAAAATAACTAGTTTAAACGATACAACAACAAACATAGTGTTGATAGGTTTATTAATACTTTTACTAGCAGGTTTTGTTTTTGTTGTATTTAAGAAAAGAAAATAAGGCATAACAAGATGTTTGATTTAACTGTTTTAGATTATATTTATGTATTAGTTATTTTGGCATCTACTGTTTGGGGAACAATCCGTGGTGGTGTGTATGAAACCATCGCAACGATGTCATGGGTTGTCGCTGCTATCTCGGCACGATTTGCTTCACCATTTTTGGATGGTATGTTGCAGAAATGGTTTAATCTGCCAGATTCAACGGTTGTGACTTTGGTTGTTTCGTATTTCATAGTGTTCTTTGTAATCTTGGTTATTGTTGGATTTATAAACCAAAAGATTCGTGAACGTGTCCAGGATAGCTTCTTGTCTGTTGTAGATAAAACTTTGGGGGTTGTATTTGGTATAATCCGCAGTATTATCATAATGGGCTTTGTTTATTGGGGATTGCTTTGGTATTATTCAGATATGCCGCGTGGGCTGCCGGTTTGGATTGCTGATGCCAGAACCCGTCCAGTTATGCAATTGACAGCGGTAAAAATGGATGATTGGTTCTTGTTTGGAAACAGTAAATTATTAAAGCGCGATCTCCAAGCAGACAGGGAACAGCATGCTAATTTAATAAACCCTGCTGTGGAAAGAAAACAAGTTTCTAAAAATCAGGATAAATCTGGTGAAGACAAAGAAACAGGATACAAGACAGGTGAACGTGCAGCGCTGGAAAATCAGTTGTTGCAAATAGAATCTGTTGCAAATGCAGTTCAAGGAAGGGAAAAATAAAATCCGCCCAAACGGGCGGTTTTTATTTTGGAATAGCGTCCTGTTAATTAATCTGTGCAGATAAAGTATTATTATGTTATGCACAAGATGAAAATATTTATAACTATTTTGGCTTTGTATGAATTTGCTGTGTTAACCATATTGCAAATTCCTGATTATTGTAGTGTGTTTTTTAATTCTAATTTTTGTGTCGCAACGCACTTTAAATATTTTCTGTTGTGTTTTATGTTGCCTGTTTTAATAGGGCTTTTTTTCTGGTGGCTGCCAGAAATATCGAGATTATTTTGCAAGAACAAATGTCAATGCCAAACAGAATTTGATAATAATTTGCTTTCAAAACAAAACATTGAAAGATTAATCACAGCAGCAATAGTTATGGGCATAGATAAATTCATAGCGCATATTCAAAAAACAAAAAAACAAGGCAAAGCAAAAAAATAAGCCCGCACTTTTGTACGGGCTAATAATTTTCTATGGTGCCGGTTGTCGGACTTGAACCAACGACCCTCTGATTACAAATCAGATGCTCTACCAGCTGAGCTAAACCGGCAATGTGAAACTATCTTATATGTTTTGTTTCATAAAATCAAGAAGTTTTTTAAAAAAATTGATTTTGAAGAATTTTATGGTAGAATATATCGCATAAAGCAAAGGATATAAAAATGATTTTAATATTTAATAAGCAATTTCGCACAGAAGAGAAAATTATTTCTGAATTAATGAAAAAAATTAAAAAATCCGCAACAGTTAACAAGTCTTATGAAGGCAACACCGAAAAATACGAATTTGATAATTT
Organism: uncultured Pseudomonadota bacterium; assembly: GCA_947303585.1. GTDB lineage: Bacteria > Pseudomonadota > Alphaproteobacteria > Rs-D84 > Rs-D84 > Enterousia. Next base: position 29,948 of record CAMYYT010000005.1, read on the forward strand.
GGATGTGTTTTTTGGTCTCATAGATAGAAAGGTGGTTGTTACCAATAAAATGGGCGATAAAATTATGTCCATGGATTGTAATTATGATGCATATGATGAAATGCAAAAAGCACGCGCTAATTGGTTTACCGAATTACTAGACAAGGCCAGGGCGCGTGAAGATAAAGAAAAAGATAAAAAAATGCGTACGGCAACAGCCAAGGTAAAAGCACCGAAGCAATCAGCTTCTCAAGAAATAGCAATGGCGAAAGCATTGGAACAAATCAGAGGTTTATAAAAAGACGGGCGATTTGCCCGTTTTTTAATGTTGCAATACAAAAAATCGTTGATACAATAATCGGCATGAAAAAAATACCAGAACTTTTGGCACCAGCGGGAACGTTGGATGCGTTTAAAACTGCGATACTTTATGGCGCAGACGCTATTTATGCGGGGCTGCCTGGTTTTTCAATGCGTGCGCGTGCTAAAATTACTGTGGACGAAGTGAAGCAAGGCATAGATTTTGCACACGAACATGGTAAAAAGGTTTATTTGGCTTTTAATTTATTTGCGCATGACCGTGATTATGAAAATATGGACCGTGTTAGCGAAGTTTTGAATTATTTGCGCCCAGATGCGCTTATTATATCGGATGCAGGCGTTTTAATGTGGGTACGCGAACATCATCCAGATATTCCAATTCATATATCAACCCAGGCGAATATTTGCAGCGCATCTACGGTTAAATTTTGGCAAAAAGCAGGTGCTGTTCAGTGTGTTTTGGCTCGCGAAGTTTCTCACAATGAATTTAAGTCGATTCGCGAACAATGCCCGGATATTGGTTTAGAAATATTTATTCATGGTGCGATGTGTATGTCTTATTCTGGGCGGTGTTTACTGTCGAATTATATAACAGGGCGGCCGTCTAACCGTGGTGCATGCGCACAACTTTGTCGTTGGAAATACGATGTGATTTTGCGCGAACGGGAAAGCGGTGTCGAAATGCCAATCGAAGAAGACGAACGCGGTGCTTATATTATGAACAGCAAAGATTTATGTTTAATGCCGCGTTTAAAAGAAGTTATAGAATCTGAGCCTGATACACTTAAAATCGAAGGTCGTAATCGCAGCGAATATTACGTAGGCAGTGTCACACGCGCATATCGTAATGCATTGGATGCATATGCTGCTGACCCAGAACATTTTAATCCTGCGCCATTTATGGACGATTTAAACTTGCTTGAAACGCGTGGCTATACAACAGCGTTCTTTGATGGGCCATTACCAAGTGATGCGCATGATTATGAAACAACACATTCTAATTCAGATTGGCACGCTGCAGGTGTGATTACAAATGTAGATAGTAAAAACATCACACTAGAATTGCGTAATGAAATCAAGGCTGGGGATACAATTCATTTTATATTACCGCTAACCACAGACAAAGTTTCTGTATGTCTGGATAAAATCATAAACGCCAAAGACGGCATAGAATTACCAAAAATGTCTGCTGGGCAAAAGAATTCTTTGTTGATACCAATCGAAAAAATTCCAGAACAATACCGCGATAAAATGGTTCCGTTGGTTTTGGCGTATAAGCATAAATAAGAATATTTATTCTTGGGTTGGGTTTTCTTTGATCAATACTGGATCATTGTATCTAACAATATATTTATTGCCAGTAGAACACATAAACTTACTCAGAGATTCTTCATAATTACGCAGTTCTTCAGCATAACGTTCTTGGACTTCACTTTTTGCGCCTTCGTATCCAGACAAACCACCCAAAGCACCGCCAGTCCCGGCACCAACCAAAGTCGCCTTAAGACGTGCTTGGTTGTTCAAATCTACCAATTCACCATCATCGGCATCGCGTGACGATGGTGTAAACTCATACTTTTCAGCCCATTTTTTATCTTCTTCTACTTTGAATTCGCTACCAGCGGTACCATCTGAGTTTCTGGCATAATATGTTATAGAGTTTCCGCTTGCGTCGGCAGCATCTTTAAGTTCGTTCCAATTCTTATACCCGAACATTTTCTTTGGGACGCCTTGCGCAAATACTGCATATGCATAGCGTGAACTTTTCAGCCCAATAGCGTAGGTGATTTTGAAGAATTTGTCGGATGGATCAATAGAATCATCTTGGTGCTCTTTAAAAGCATCAGGTTTTGTATTTTCTTTGTCTAGAATATAATGTTTCAAGTTAAGGATAGCATCTTCATCACGATTTCCGTTTTTGGGTTTAAATATATCCTTAAAAGACGTTTTGTTCCCAGAAGCTTTTTCTTTTTGCTCTAAACTAATATCAGTTAAATTCATAGAAGCAGGTTTACATATAAGGGCGTCGTCTGTGGAATTACAAGATGAATTACAGTATGTTGAAGTTGCTTCAGGACACTTACAGCAATGACGTACGGTACTGTTTTGGTTAATAATATAAAAGTCATTATCTTCTGGCTTTATTGGGTCACCGCGTTCCGAGACCTTTCCGATGACACAATCGCGTTCAGTTGCAGCCGCGCCTTCGCCCACAGAACATTTTGTTATCGCCACCACGCTGTCGCCGCTACTGGCCCCAGCCATCATATTTCCAACAACCATACCGGATGCCGCATTCACAGCCGTAGATTTAATAGTGTCACCCGCAACCTTGCCAGAATAAGTGCTGGCCGCCATAATACCCGCGCCAGCAGTTGCGCCAACCGCGGTGCTTATCAAACGAGATTTGCCAACACCCAAAGTCTTTTTATCATTAGCGGCCTTTGGCCCCAAAAGATTCCCCGCAACCCCGGCAATCAAAGCGCCCGCGGCAATCTTGACCCCGGCGTTTTGTTTTTGTTCTTGGTTCATAACCGCGATGACATCTTCCATCGTTGGTGGGTTGTCAGCAGGCAATTCAATTTCTCTTTCTCTGGACACAGAAGTGCGCCAACCAGACCTTGGGAAAGAATCGATATTGCAATCCATTGTATCACCCACAGCCAAAGTGGTTGTCGCCAAAATTTCTTGGGAATCAGCTTCGCGCAAATCTACAACAACCAAACAACGCGGTTCACCATTGCGCAATCTGCCCGATTCAGGGACACCCCATTTGAAATTGCCCCCAATAAGAGTCATGGAACACTTTTCCAAATCATCAACAGTAGTAGTGGATGTATTGTTCGCAATCGCATCAGCCAGATTGGAATCGTCAACCGCCACAGGCAAATTATCACCCGTTACAACTTGTTGTTGTTCGTAAATCTGTTGTTGAGATATCGCGGCAACTTGATTATACGCCCCGGCATAATTAGTCCGATTAGAATTTTTTGTTTTCACAGCCGCATCCGCTGGCATTGCTGCAACAATTGCCAAAATAAACGAAAACAAAGACAATCTACATATTTTCTCTCTCATATCCAATCCTGTTTATGCCCCCCTGGCAATATAGAATTTGCCTTAAAATTCCAATCTTAATCTGACACCAACATCCAAACTGCTTAATCTGCCGCTTTCTGTCCAATTGGTGTAATGGAAAACACTGTCATAAGGTGCTTCGTATTCGTCCCCCGCGCCGTCAGATAACCATTCTGTCTGAGATACAACAATAGACCCAGATGTTTTTACTTTACCCAAATTCAAATATCTGATAAAGAAATCGAGTTTAAGTCCGTCACTCATCGAAGTTGTGACACCACCTTCTAATTGAAAAGCCAACTGTTCTGTTGTGCCACCATTATGATACCCATAAACATCAGAAATACCAGTTAACCCGCCAGGTTGAACACTTCCTGGTCCCAAATCGTCTGTGTTATCATAAAAAGTATTATCAAAAACAACATAATCACCGATGGTATTCAATGCAACACCGACGCCCGCACCAACATAAGGGCGTAAAGAACCGCCAGCGACATAACCAGTAAACGAATCGATGTTATAATACACATTTAACATTGTAGAATTAGAAGTGATTGCGCCGCCACTAACCTTGGCATCAACGAATTCTCCGTTCCCTTGGGAAGTTTGCGCATTCACAGCATAAGAAATTCCAGACAGGCGCAAGAACGAAAAATCAACGCGAACATCGCTGTTAATTGCTGCACCCAAAGAAACCTGCAAAGGAATAACAGTATCAGATTCAAAATCAGAAACGCGGAACGAACCCGGTGCAAAGAACGCGTTTTCTTCACCAGCATAATCTGCGGACATGCTGCCTTTGATCATGGTGCTGTACGCCGCGGATAAACCGATATACAAACCGCTATCAGCTAATCTGTCGTAATCTGCAGATTGATAATATTGACGCCCCGCATTAGTTGCAGAAGACCCCACGCGTGGCAAAGCCCCAGTCACACGATTAGGTTTTGTCACCGCAACATTATTTCCCATCGGTTGACCGTTTGCGCTTGATGCTGCCACCAACTGACGCGTAGAAATATTAGAATTTGCTGCAACAGGCTTGTCGTTATAATATTGCGTATTTATAACATATCCTTGACGTGCCAACTGTTGAGGATTATATACAGGATACGCAGCGTTCACCGCAGCCGGCGCAACAGATGTCAATCCTGCGAAAAATGCGAGAAATTTGAACTTTTTCATCTTTTACTAAACTTCCTTTGCGAATATTATAACATAAAATAAAATTCAAGGAAAGCGTAAAATGGGGAATCTAAACAAAAAAATGCACCCAAAAAATGGGTGCAATTTGTCCAATATAAGTTTATTTTTTGTGTAATCTTAGAATCTAGCGTTAAATCTAACACCTGTTTCTAATTTTACATCTGTTCCATTTTGAGAGCCAGAATGAGAATCATCAAATGTGTATTCTGTGAACAAAGTCAATTGCATAGAATCATTCAATTGATTTGCAATATTGAGTTTCAACACATATTCATCCCAACCGTCTTTCATGTTTTTGGTTGCCGCCAATAATGCGTTCTTTACAGCGTTTTGTTGTGCAACAGCTGTTGCTCCCATTGCTGAAACGTCAGGCAACTTTGTATGAATACTTTTTACACCATTATCATGATGTTCATAATATTCAAACCCGGCACCAATAGACCAAGAATCTGTTATCTGAAAACCTGTATCAAATCCGGCACATGTTTCATGTTGAGATTTTAGATTTACAGAAATTTCATCTGGGAACAATGCAGCCCAAGGTTGAGCGGGATCAATAGCAATCTTGTTATTGTGATTACCAAATGTTTGCAAGTATTCTGCGTGTGCAGCAACTGTAAAGAAATCCCAAGTTTTACCCAATCTTGTTCCGACAATTATACCGTAACGACCGTTGGAATAGTTGTCAAATTTGAAACCGCGGGTTGTATAAGTCCCTTTCATTGGTGAAACGCCAGAAAGGAATACTTCTGAATACAAATCTAAAACGACTGGTTGTGCATCATCCAAAATACGATACATTAAACCAGCGCGTCCACGATGCATACCCCTGCGGTCAATGTCATCGTCATGAGTATAACCAAAGCGACCAATCAAAGCCAATCTATCGGTAATACCATAACCTAAATCTTCGGTGAAACGCCATACTGGGAATTCTTCTGTATGGTCCAAACCACGATTTTTTAATGCTGGTGTGTCGTCTGTTTTTTTATACATAACCGCCGCACCTGTTTTCAAATACACTTCACGATTTTGTGGCATGTAAAGTGGATTTTCCATATTTGATGCTGCAAAAGCTTGTGCTGAAACAACAGATGCAGTTGCTGCTATCAAACATTTCAAAGACTTTTTCATCCATTTCTCCTTTTTTATTTGATGAAATAACCAACCCCCATTATTGGCAAGATTGGCGCTATATCCATACCACCCATTATTGGCAATAGTATGCTTTGCGATATAACTTTGCATATTCTGATACATTATGAACAATAAGTCAAAATATAAATTATCTTGACAAGAAACTTGAAATATGTCACGCGATTCCTATATATACTTTGGAGTGGGGTGGAGAGCCCGGAAAACCAAAGGAGTCCGCCATGACACAGATGTTTGAAAACAGTATGCAAAATTTTGAATTGCAACAAAAAATGAAAAATCTTGAATTACAACAAAAGCAAATTATGATGATGGGTGGTTTGATTAATAAAAACCAAAAAAAATTATCCCAAGAAGAAATCAAGCAGCTGAAAAAAGATTACAGTATGATGTATTTTGGTTTTGTTTCAATAAATTGGGGCCAAGGAAAAACTCTTGGTGTGTCTTGGCAGAAAGGTTTGGAACAAATGGATGCGTATATTGAATCCAAATCTAAAATAATGGGACATCCAGTCAATAATGAACTGGTAAAAATACACAGCGAATTCCGTAAACACATGGCAAAAACAATTATGACTAATCCTTATGTCGATGAAAAATTAGATGAACGCTTAAAGGAAAAATTCCTTAAACTTGGAATGAAAGATTTAAGAAAAGGCAAAGACGCATTAGATGCAACATATGAAAAATACATGCCAGAACAAACGGTTAACAAAACTGTGGATGCAAACAAATTCAATGTTGCAAATCAAAATGCTCGACAAATGTTTCAAATGTTGATGTTGCAAAATATGCAACAACGACAAGCCGCGTAAAACCAAAGGCATAAAATATGAATTTTGATACAGAAAAATTATTGGCAAAAGTCGCTGGTGAAAATGTAGAAAATTTTGCTAACTGTGTTATCAGCGATTTTGCCAGAACACAGATTGATTTTGCTTTTAATCAAATGTTTCAAGGACTATCGCTGTTGCAATGGATGGAAAATATAACTTTGATGAATGCGTGGCAAAATACATTGGAAACTATGACAGAATTTGTGTTTTCTTTGCCCGAAAAAAATTGTGTTGCAGATTATTTGCATGTCGCTGTTTTTGACTTTAAAAAGAATATGTTAAAAACAGTAAAAAACAGTATTCATGCAAATGAATATTTTAATTGTCCTGTGGATAAACAGAATGAATTAAAACAATCGGCGAATGAAAAAGTCCAACAAGGCATAGAAATTATAAAAAATTTGGTGTCTGCCCCAGGCAAATGTATCACAGAAAAAACGCAAAACGTTGAAAAAAACAACTTTCACGAAAAAACGCGTGAATACGAACGCGAAAGAAAATAAAAAAACGCCAAAACGGCGTTTTTTTTTATTGATTTACAATTTCAAGAACTTTTTTAACTATGTCATCTACTTTGATGCGTTCTTGTTCCATTGAATCGCGATGACGCATTGTAACCGTGCCGTCTTCCAAAGTTTGATGGTCGACAGTTATGCAAACAGGTGTCCCAATTTCATCGTGTCTGCGATAGTTCTTACCAATGTTCCCAGAATTTTCTAATTCGATTTTGCCAATACCAAGTTTGCGCAAATCATTTACGATTTTGTTCGACATATCTACGATTTCAGGAACATTACGAACCAATGGTATAACGGCAGCTTTGACCGGAGCCAGCCACGGTTTTAATTTCAATACTGTGCGTGTTTTGCCATCGCCTAAACCTTCTTCTTCGTATGCTTCCAGCATTACTGTCAACATAGCGCGATTTGTTCCCATTGCGGTTTCAATAACATATGGAATAAAGTTTTCGCCTGTTTGAGCATCGCTGTAAGATAATTTGGTTGTAGAATCTTTGTTTTCCATAACATGCGCGGCCAATTTAAATTCACTTTGACCCTTGGTATGAGAACCCAAATCAAAATCTTGACGATTGTGAATTCCTTCGACTTCATCAAATCCGCCTTCTGGAAAATCGTATTCGATATCACCTGCTGCTTTGGCATAATGAGCCAATTTTTCATGCGGTTGAAAACGTAGTTTATTCGCAGGAATACCTAATACATTTATCCACCAATCCATACGAGTCTTTTTCCAATATTCAAAATATTGTTCGTCTTCATCAGGTTTAACAAAATATTGCATCTCGGCCTGTTCGAATTCTCGCATACGGAAAACAAAGCCGCGTGGTGAAATTTCGTTGCGGAAAGACTTTCCAATCTGAGCGATTCCAAACGGTAATTTATGAGGTTTTGCATCCAACACATTTTTGAAGTTAACATAAGTTGTTGTTGCTGTTTCGGGACGCAAATAAGCATTGATTTCACCGTCAGCAGTTGCACCAATAGATAAACCCATCATTAATTGATATGCGCGTGGTTCTGTGATTTCGCTGCTGCCACAGTTGTCGCATTTTGTTGGATCTTTCATTTTGTCTTGACGCATGCGGGCGCCGCATTTTTTACATTCAACCAGCGGGTCAGAAAAACTTCCTTCGTGTCCAGAATATTTCCACATTAAACGATTAGTAATAACAGACGCGTCCAACCCTTCAATATCGTTTCTGGAATAAATCATAGCGTTCCACCAAGCATTACGGATATTACGCATCATTTCTATTCCGTATGGACCATAATCGTACGCACCACCAAGTCCGCCATATATTTCAGATCCTGTAAAAATAAAACCGCGTCTTTTGCAAAGTGCAACTATGTCGTTAACTGATTTTGCTGGCATTTTAAAAACCTCTAAATTCTTTATTGTAAATCTGGTTCAATAGCATTTACAGGACACACAGCAGCACAAGTTCCGCATCCCATACATTTTGTTTTATCTATTTTGCATTTGCCACCTTCGCCATCAACAATAGCCATCGCAGGACAAACCCCCATGCAAGTATGACAACCAATACATTTATTAGAATCTATTTTATAAGCCATTTTTTATCCCTTTTATTTTATGTACAAATTAATCTCTGCTGTTCAAAAATCCCAGTATATATTCAAACATCGCTACAAACGAAATGTACATGTGTAACGCGCCAAGTACCGCCAGTTGGTCTTTTTGTTCACCATTACCGATTGCGTAATAAGCGTTCTTCAAATTTTGCATATCATATGCTGCAAACAAAGCAAACACCAATACACCAATCAAACAGATAACTTGATTGAACACGACGCCAAGAGGACCAGTAAATATAGATATAATACCAACTAAAATCAAACCAATCATACCAATAAACAAGAAGGCGCCCAAAAATGATAAATCTTTAACTGTTTTATATCCAAAAAGTGCCATGCAACCAAACATTACTGCGGCTAAAACTAAGGCGATTATTATAGAAATAGGGCTGGATACCAAAATCATAGGTGTGACCGCAATACCCATCAAAATCGAATACAAAAACAACAAAAGTTTAGCAGTTGCTGGCTTCATTGAAAAAGCGCGAACTTGGGCCCACAAAGATAAGCCCAGACCACCAAACGCGATGATGTAGTAAGTAATTGATAACCCGCCGTTGTGAATCAAAGCAGTAAAGGCGCCTGTTATCAACATAACGAAAGTCGTCAATGCTGTTACCCCCACAGCAGCCGTCATCAAACCAAATATTTTTTTCAAATAAGATTCAATTCCGCCTTGGGTTCTTGAAACTGATTTTTTTGTAATCATAGCTTTCTCCTTAAAATTTATGATTTGTGTAAAAAGAATATAATACAGTCTGGGGAATAATTCAAGCGATATAAAAAATGTGATTTTAATTTTTTTTGACCGCAACACTTGACAAATGAAAAATTGTCAATATAATATATCGCGGTAATCAACAAAAACAAAGGGAGTTTATAATGAAGCAAAGATACGATATACCAAAAAACGTAGCTAACACAGGCTATGTTGGGGCGGGTCAAAAAGCAGAAGCAATTAAAACTATTTGTTCTTTTATCATAAAAAATTGGGAACAGAAACAAGAAATAAACAAAGAAATCGCAGCAGCTCATGGACGTGCTGACGAAACACAGTCAAGAAGATTAGCAAGATGTGAAGAAAACATAGATAATAACATCGGTTGTTTTGAAAGACAATTGGAAGACGGAAGATGGTTTAAACAATGCGAAGCCGCTGTGAAGACTATCAAAATTCCAGAAGTGAAACAAATGTTGATGAAACGTTTGGAAGCGGTGCGTAATGCGTAAATAATTAATCACAAGAGATAAAAAATGACAAAAACGTATGAATCAAAATCTTTTGTTCCAAGTGGTCGTTTGCCTTACGACAGTATTGTTCGTTTAGTGGACAAGGCTTGTAAAACAGGGGATTTTCAATTACAACGATTGATTGATGCGGGACCTCGTGTTTCATTAAAAGATGTTGCGAAATTCAGAGAGTCTCGTTAAAACAAAATAAATTAAAGTCGCCAAATTGGCGACTTTAATTTTTGGTTGAAAAGAATATGGCTTTGATAATACAATGACCAAAAAGGAAACTTATTATGGCTATCGTTATAAATCCAATTAATCCAGTTGCTTTTTCTGTTTTGGGTTTGCCAATTCGTTGGTATGCGCTGGCGTATATCGCGGGTTTTATCATTGGTTATTATTTGTTTAGATATTTAACCAGAAACAAAGATTCTGCGATTTGTGTTTCTAAAAAGCAACTAGACGATTTATTAACATATATCGTTTTGGGCGTAATTTTGGGTGGCAGGTTAGGTTATGTATTGTTCTATAATTTGCCATATTTCATAGAAAACCCATTGGAAATATTTATGCTTTGGCATGGTGGGATGAGTTTTCATGGGGGACTGCTTGGTGTAATATTCGCGACATTTTTATTTGTATCAAAACAAAAATTTCAAGACAAATCAACATTACGAAATTCGTTTAGAATCTTAGATGTGTTATCGGTGGTTGTTCCAGTTGGTTTAGGATTGGGACGCATAGCCAATTTTATAAATATGGAAATAATGGGACGTGTAACAAATTCCCCCTTGGGTGTAGTGTTTAATGGTGTGTCATCTGAACCGCGTCATGCCAGTCCGCTTTACGAAGCTACTCTCGAAGGATTGGTTTTGTTTATAATTATGTGGTTGCTTTATACCAAAACAAATCTTAAAAATAAACCAGGCGCAATAAGTGGTCTGCTTTGCGTGTTCTATGCTATATTCAGGATTTTTTGTGAACAATTCCGTCAACCAGACGCCCAGATTGGTTTTCTTACTTCGTGGGGGCTTACCATGGGGCAAACTTTGTCTGGGATAATGTTTGTTGTTGGTATAACAATTTTTATTTGCGCGCTGCGTAATAGATAAACAATGTCTGTGGAAAGATGGTCTTTTGATAACGATGAATTATTTGATTTAGTTGCAACAAATCGCAAGCATGGAACTTGTTGTCTTTATCAAGATGATAAAAGTATGTCAAAAGTCGGCGAAACAAACATAATTTACAATTCAAAAAACGAAGAAATAAAAATCAAAATTGTAAATGTTCGCAAATGCCGTTTTTGTGATGTTGATGAACAATGGGCAAAAACAGAAGGCGAAGGTGATTTATCATTAGAATACTGGCGAACAATTCATCAAGATTTTTTCAAAAACGAAAATCCAGATTTTAAAATCACAGATATGCTGGAATTAAATGAATTTGTTGTTTTGCAATGATTAAATTATTCTTGTAAAAACCCACCAGATTGCATTTTCCACAATTTTGCATAAAGACCATTTTTGCGCAACAAAGACTTGTGTGTTCCGCTTTCAACAATTTGACCATGGTCCAAAACAATTATTCTGTTCATATTTCTTAACGTGGATAATCTGTGGGCAATAACGATGGTTGTTCGCCCTTTGGATAATTTTAGAAACGATTGTTGAATTAAATCTTCTGTTTCACTATCCAAAGCAGAAGTTGCTTCATCCAGTATCAAAATAGGTGCATCTTTTAAAAACGCCCGTGCGACAGCAATCCGTTGTCTTTGTCCACCGGATAATTTAATTCCCCTGTCACCAATATAAGTATCGTATTTTTGTGGTGCAGACAATATAAATTTATCTGCAGCAGCATTTTTCGCAGCACGGAAAATTTCTTCATCTGTTGCGTCTATGCGACCATATTGAATATTTTCTTTAATGGTTCTGTTGAACATAGTTGAATCTTGGGGGATAAAAGATATATTTTCACGTAAAGATTGTTGTGTCACATTTTTTATATCTTGCCCATCAATATAAATCGCACCACGTATCGGATCATAAAGTCGTAATATTAAATTTACCAACGTGGTTTTGCCGGCACCACTCATACCAACCAAACCTATGCGTTCACCGGGCTTTATATTTAACGAGAAATCTTTCAACACATGTTTTTTTGAATACTTGAAATTAAGATTTCTTATTTCTATGGCAGCATGTTTTACAACCAGTTTTTTTGCATCTGGTTTATCAACAATTTTTATTGGTTTGATTAAAACATTATAAGAACCAACCGCAGTCCCCCACTTTTCAACAAAATTCTTTATTTCCATAATCAAACCAAAGGTCAAAGCATCCATCCCAACAAAAACACTTAATGCAAAAGATACATCTGCGATGGAAGATTGACCTGTGGCATACATATAACCACATAAAACAATTAACGCGGTCATTCCAATAACATCCATCACAAAATTCCCAGGTCCCCAAAACCAACGCGACGAAGCATGAGCGGCGCGTCCGTCTTTTTCATACTTTTTACGATAAGTCTGTGCACATTTTTGTTCCCAATCTGCGTGTGCAAATGTTTTCACCGCTAAAAAATTAGATAGCGCTTCCAATAAACGCCCTTGTAAATGATTTAATGTCTGTGAAGATTTTGCCGAAGCACGCAAAGCATATTTAATACGCCAACATCCCCATCCAACACGTATTGATGCAGCCAATATAATCACCAAAGCATATTGCCAACCAATAGCAAACAATCCGCCAATTCCTAAAATAAAAGCACCTAATGTTGCCACCAAACTGCCAAATACTATGTTTAAAGTTTCGTAAAAACCAGTCGCAACACCGCTTATTTGTGAATTTATTTTTCCCGGCATTGAATCAGTATAAAATGTGATGCTTTGTTTAAAAACATAATCATATAAATCTTGGGAAATTTTATTATAAGAACGGTATCTGATACAATTATCAAATATAACCCAACGCATTACTGCCCCAGCAACCAAAATTGTTCGAACAACAAAATAAGCAATTGCTATAGGTATAATACCAACAAACGCGTCTGCCACTGGTGTCGCTTCCAATATCGCGATGACTTTTTTGACAAAAAAAGCCGGAACAACCGTCCACCCAGATGTATCAAAAATCGACACCAACAGATATACAAACGGCCAACCTTTTGCGTAACGAAACAAGTTTTTGAAATAAAACGTCAAAACTGAATTTGGGAATTTTTTCATGTGCTAAATCATAAAAAAATTATTTTTTCTTTGCAAGAAAAATCGGAATAAATTATGATAATAACCAAAGGATGCAGTTATGGAAATGATTGATTTATATAACAACGCGCGACAAATTGTTTGTACGGCAGAAAAACACGACCCAATTCCAGATGGATTAAACAAAGTTGCTGTTCATATATGGGTTGTTAATTCCAAAGGTGAATTTTTATTACAACAACGTCTTGCGACTGCTAAGAAATTACCAAATATGTGGGGGCAGATTGGTGGTGGCGTTCAAACGGGTGAAACAAGTTGGGATGCTTGTGTTCGTGAATGTAGCGAAGAAATGGGGTTAACACCGACACTTAAAAATTCCATATTAGTTGGAACTTGGAAACGGCTAAACGATTTTGTGGATGTTTGGTTGGTGTATTCCGATGTAAATGTAAACGATTTAAAATTGCAACCCAGCGAAGTGCAAAACGCAAAATGGGCTTCGCGTCAAGATATTGAACAAATGCAACAAAACGGAACATTTATTCCATCTATATTGCCAGGGCTAAAAATGGTTTATGCATATCTTGATATGTTGCAACAAAGGAAATAAAAAAATTTTTTATATTTTACTAATAATTGGCAAGATGTGTTGTGCAAAATATTCGCGCTCGTCAGCGAACCCTATAACACTCTTGTCCAACAAAGACCCAGCATCCAACCAAACAACGCGAACATTGTCAGAACATTTTTCACAAAAAACTATTTCCATATCGGATGATACAGGTGCAACAAACATAAAATGTGTTTCGCTTCGCGCAGAACGTATGCTGCATAACGTTTATCCTTGATTTCTGTAAACATAAAACACCCCTATTAAGTATTATATCTTCACAATACCGCGCTTTCTAATATTGAAACCTTTTTATTTATAGGGTCTATTTCTGTTAATGCACCATAAGGCAGTATTATTTGTGGCACAGTATGACCAAAATCCATATTCGTAACAATTGGCATATCGCTGCGACCGTATTCTGCACATATCTTAACAAGGCATTTCTCAAACTGTGGATAAAGAGACAGCCACTTATCTTGTTCGGATTCTTTACCTGCTGAAAATTCTCCACCTGGGCGTCCAAATAATATACCAGACAAATTTTCCAGTATCCCCATCGCTGCAATATTGTGCAAAAAATCGCCGAACTGTTCTGGTGTGGCTTGCAGTTCACTATTTTCAACAAACAAAATAGCACCATCCCAATCGTCCATTTTTGGCCATATTTTTGTTCCATTTGTCATTGCCAGTAATTCCATACATCCGCCCAGCAACCGTCCACGAACAGGTTTATTTCCTTGGATAAAATGCCATCCATCGGTGTGTGTTCGTTTTCTTAACACATCGTTTTTATCATCCCAATAAACTTTTTCTACAATAAATTCATCAGATTGTGGTAATTCACCAATTGGAGAATTATCAAATAAAGTCTTTTTGGTATTTTCAACCATAATTTTTGGAATACCACAATTTTCACCATAACCAAACATAAGAGATGCGCTGTAAAAAGAAGAAACACCCGCATGAAAAAACATCAAATGATTACCTGTTGTATCAGACATACCCAAAAATATTTTTGGATTATTACGAATAATCTCAAAATGTTCATCGGTCATATGACGCAATAAACGCACAGTATCATCTCCCCCAATGTTTGTAAGAATCGCTTTGATTGAAGGGTCTTTTATCGCCATCATCATATCATCTAAACGTAATTGCGGGTTATCATATAAATCTGTTCTTAAAGAATTTGGCATTTCAACAATACGCACACCAAAAGTTTCTTCAAATTGTTTTTTGCCATGCTGATAACGTGCCGGAAATTTTCCAGCCGAGCAACCAGACAAAGATACAGTTGCGATCAAATCATTTTTTTGTAATTTTTGTGGTTTGATAAGTTGTTTCATGTCCAGACCTTTTTTCTTATATGATTTATATTATAAATATTCTGCAAATAAGTTCAACTTGTTTCAGTTTTGTGGCATCGGAAAAATAGGGGCGTATAGAAAGCAAATAAAAAATGTCCCAACCGGGACATTTTCCATTACTGGCGGATGGTGAGGGGCGCCTCGATACACAATAACAAAAATCTATAAAAACTCGTGGGGACACAAACTCCGTTTTTATGATTTTTTTAATTGTGTATTCTCGTATTGGTCATGCGTGCCTATCGGCACTCTGACCTATCCCCCACCATCCTTTGTTAAAATCAAAAAAACCACCGCTGGTGGTTTTTTAAGATTTTAATCTGGCGGGACAGAAGATATTCGAAAGGTCGGATTTTTTTGCCACGTGTGCGAATTTCTTCTTTTTACACAAAGTATTGTCATGATATTTTTTTTACCCCACAAAAGCCAAAATTTCGAATGTTTCCAGGGATTGTTTTTATAAAAAATATATTGTACAAATATTGGTGTCTTATAAAAACGTGCATATCGTTTGGCATATAAACAAGAACGTCGAAAAGGTAGAATATAGAGCAGTTTTGTTACCGGATTAACAAGATGGTAAAAACAACCAATTATATTCTGGAAATGTTATAGGTTTATCGTATCCCAAATCTTGCAAGATTTGTATAACTTCTTCTGCATGACAGGGCAAGTAGTCGTGACAATATGCAGGAAAGCTTTCTATGAAGATAGTGGGTTTGTGTTTTTTTATCGTATTTATCATTCCTTTTAAAACTTCTATTTCAAAGCCTTCCACGTCTATTTTTATAAAATCTATTTTATTTACGTTTAATTTGAATTTATCCAAAGATACAATTGAAATGGCAAATTTGTTTTGTGTGTTTGATACCTTGATGCTGGTTCCTCCAATATTGTCAGACGCCATAAAATCAATTTCTCCGTCCTCGCAATCGTGCCCCAGACCGACATTATATGCAGTCACAATTTTATCAAGATTATTTATTTTAATGTTGTTTCGTAGCATTCTGAAAGTTTCTTGAACCGGCTCAAAAGCAATTACACGCTTTGCGCCGCCGATTGTTGAAAAAAACACCGAATGATTACCGATATTTGCGCCGATGTCCAATATGGTGGCATTTTTCGGTAAATATTTCAACAGAGTGTAAAGGATGTCTTGCTCAAAAAATTTAGATGTGTTCACGATAGTGCGTTGTATTACGTCCCACGGATACAAAGGGCAATACATTTTTACAGAATTTGGCATTGTAAAAACATCACCGTTTTGTATCAAAGACATTTTCCTGCAAATCGTATCTGTATCAGAAAAAAACGGAATATATTTTGGTAATATACTGTGCTTTCGTTGGAATTTGCGACGTTTGTCTTTTGATATAATAAAAAAAGATATTATTTTCAGTATGCCTTTCATGGTGCGTCCATATTGTGTTTAATATATTTCTATTTTTTTATCCCAATCAATGTTGCGCTTCACAATTTTTGCAGGATTTCCTGCAAAAACTGTATTTGTTTCGTAGAATGCCTTTGATACAACAGCAGAATTTGCGACGACCGAGTTGTTCGGGATTTTTGCCCGCTTTGTCAAGATGGCATTTGCACCAATCCAACAATGGTCGCCAATGACCACAGAATCCTGTGGAATATTTATAACCTGTTTTGTTTTTTTATCAATCAGCGCATGAAAATCAGATGCCCATATTTGAATATTACTTGAAATTAAACAGTCTTTTCCGATATCGCATTTTGCACCGGCGGATATATAAATGTGTATTTCTTGGATGTACGTGTTGTCACCGATACAAAGGTAATTACCATTTCCGCGTTCCATCAATATATTTGTGTCGTTAACTATACAATTTTTGCCCAATTTTACAACATTATTATCGGATAATATCGTGATGTTTATATGTGCGGGGTTTAACGGTAGCCCCACATAAATTGTGTTGTTATTCCCATGTATTTTGATTTTGCCCAATTTGCCAATTTCTTGGCGACCCAACTTAAAAAGTTTGTCGTCCTCAACAGCAACGACAATGTTGTTTTTACCCTTGATATCAAATTTATTAAAACCGAATATTGACATATCGTATGGTATTGTAATTTATAGTGTTGTTTTTTCAAGCTTTTTTTTTGACATTTGGTGTTTTATGTACAATCATAATAAAAAAAAGAGGTTTTGCAATGGTGCCAAAAATTTCCGTTTTTATGCCCGCGTATAATTCTGAAGCATTTATAGCAGAGGCCATAGAAAGTATTTTAAATCAAACTTTCAAAGACTTTGAATTTATAATAATAAACGATGGCTCCACAGATAATACGTGGAATATAATACAAAAATATGCAAAACAAGATGACAGAATTCGTGCGTATTCCAGATGTAAAAACAAAGGAATTGTTTATACGGCAAATGAAGGTTTTGATCTGGTCAGGGGTGAATATATTGCCCGCATGGACAGCGATGATGTGTCTTTGCCCGGACGTTTTGAAAAACAGATAACATATATGGATGAACATCCAGATGTCGGGTTGCTTGGGGCATGGACACAATATTTTCCTGGATTTGATATTTCCAAACGACCAGAGAATATAGATTTGTTTTATCTGTTAAAAGATTGTCCGGTGGACCAACCTGTTGTAATGATAAGAAAATCAGTCATAGATAAATATAAGTTACGATATGATGAAGATTATTTGGCATGTGAAGATCAAGAATTATGGTTTAGATTGATCAAGGTTTCCAAAATAGCAAACTTGCAAGAATTGTTATTGATGCACAGATGGCATGGAAATAATATATCAATCAAAATGGGCGATGTTCAACAACAGAATATTCAAAAAATTAGAAAACAGATTTTGAATTTCATAACGACTTCGAAAAAAGAGCAGGACGCCATAGCAAAAATTATACCGGAAATGTTTGAGCCATTGCTATTAAAATCTTGACAGCAACATATTTTGTGCTAAATTGCATATGAACAAAAGGTAAGAACGTGAAGTTTGAAGATGGCACCACTTTGGTACAATTATATGATAATGTGTACTGTTTAAATAACGCTTATCGTCAGTCGCAAATTTTTGGTGACCGTACATTAAAAGATGTTTTTGAGAATTTATCCAAAAATAATTATGTAAATTCTGATACTTATGATATGCTGTCACATAATAATTTTTTAACAAATCAAAGACCAGATGCATACAAGCAAAAATTATTACAAGATTCTGTTAAATATAGTGTACAACCAAAATTTAATTTGTTGCGAATTTTGCTGACTGATGTTTGTAATTTAAATTGTGATTATTGCAAAGTTATAAGATTAATAGATGCGCCGGCGGCAAAACCAACACAACCAGACCGTTTAGAAAAGGCTATAAAATTTTTCTTTGAAAATTCTATTGCGGCAGAACCAAAAATAATTCATATTACTGGTGGTGAACCCACATTATTTTTTGATAGTATAAGACAAATAATACAATTCAAAAACACTTATGCGCGCTTAAATGAAAATTGTTGGATTGTTTTGGGAACAAATGCCGTTGCGATAACACCAGAAAAGGCAAAATTTTTGGCTGACAACAATATAAAATGTATTGTGTCAATGGACGGACCAGAACAAGTACATAATATTTTACGAAAAAATCATGCTGGTCAGGGAACATGGGCAATCGTTGATAAAAATATTAAAATGTTACAATCGTATGGCATAGAGGTCTCTATTTCTGCGGTGATGGGGAAACACACGATTTATAATGCTGATGAAAACATCTCTTTTTTGATAAACGAATATAATCCAACTGGCCTAGGTATTAACTTTATGAAGCCGCCGACTACAAATTCTGGCGATTATAAATATTTAATTGATGAAAAATTATATGCGGAAACAATGTACGGATTACATCAAAAATATCGTGCGCGTGGCGTGTTTTTCGAACTTATTTTCAGACACTTAGAGCCTTTTGTAAAACAAAATTTCAGATTTCATGATTGTGGGGCCGCTGCTAGCAAGAATTTGAATATTGATGCCAAAGGCAATATTGGTCCATGTAAATCTTTCCTGTTATTAAACAAGATGGCAATGAAGAATATAGATAGCCAAGAATACGTTGATATTGTATCTGCAAATTGGGAAAAAAGATCGCCGATTCATTTTGAACATTGTCAAAATTGCCAAAGCATCGGTATATGTGGAAACGGCTGTGCATATGATGCTTTTGTGAATAATCAGGATATGTTGGCCATAGATACGCGTGGTTGTAAATATGTAAAACATTTTTATGATTTGTTTTTAAAAGATTTATATGACATATCGTGCAAAACACATGATGGGCAAAATATTTTTATGCCATCTCAAGCGGACAGACAACAAATGTTAGGAAAAGTAAAGGAAATTCAAAATTCTTTAAGTTATTCAATTGGACATCAAACAAAACAGTTTCAAAAATGATAAAAAGAAATACTTTGTTTTCTGTTTTAATAACTGGATACAGTATTTTGAATCGCCGCAATAATTTTGTTCATAATTTTAATCATTGCAGACGTGTGTTTCTTAATAATGTTCGTGTTTTGGGATTGCGGTCTTTGCCCGTGCTTCATATTTTGTTATTGGCAGCAATGTGGCATGATGTCGGACAAAACGATTTTAAACAACAGACCAAATATCATCATATATATTCTGCCAGATTATTCAAATATTTTACCAAAGAAAATAAATACACAGATATCGTTGTGAATATAATTTTATGTCACAGAAATCGTGGTGCAAATGCGCAATATTGCCCAAAAACATTATTACAACAGGCCTTTTTTGATGCTGATAAATTGGACGTGTTAAATATACCACGGTCAAAAAAATTGATAAAAATGTATTCGCGTGGTTTTTCATGTGGTGA
>CAMYYT010000006.1 GCA_947303585.1 uncultured Pseudomonadota bacterium
ATTAACAACTTCGTTATCATCTATAGAAATGAATATTACACCATGATCAGCTAACAAATCCTTAGCTATTTTCAATCGTGGATACATCATATTGCACCAATTGGAATGATATTGACCATTATCGGGTTTATTTACAAACAAACGATTACCATCTGCATCACACACTTCTTTTTTATCCAAGTATTGTTTACAATCTTCCGCAAAATCGTCACAGTATACAAAATCATTTCCGGTATTATATGGCGGATCAATGTAAATTATTTGTACCTTATGTAAATATGATTTTTGCAACAGTTTCAACGCATCCAGGTTATCGCCTTCAATATACAAATTTTTGGTAGTTTCCCAATTCTTTGAATCTGTTATCTGCGGACGTAAGGTTTTTCTAATTTTACGTCTGTATTCACGTTTAGCGTTTTCTTTGCCAACCCAATCAAATTCATATCTTTCTCGTTGTCCTTCGACCACGCTGTCAGACAGTTCTGATTTCAAGACATCGAAATCTATTGTGCCGTTGTCATTCACTGCACCTGGGCAAACTTGTTTTATTGCCTCAAAAACCGGTGCCATCGGATTTTGTTCCATTTTTAACTTTTCTGTCATTATTTCCGTCCTTTACTTGTAACATATTTTTGATTTGGATGATTAGGTTTATCAGGATATACCATCTCTATAAGTTTCTTCTCTATCAGTGGCTTGATCACATGATTCATAAAATACACACGACTTTTCAACCTTACCATCCTCATAATTTCTATTAAAGCTTTCGGTTCTGCACAAAACTGTAAAACGGTACGAGCTTGATCACTAACTTGATAACTAGGTTGATCACTAACTTGATCCCCTACTTGTTCTTTAGGTTGATTATTGACACCCTGAAACAGATCTATTTTCCAATCTAGTTTAAACACATTTCCATCTGTTAGTACTGGTATATTTCCCGCATAAGCTTTTGCGTACTGTGCCATTTTGCGCACACCAGACCCCAACTCTTCAGCCCATCCAATTTCTTTAAAGAATCTAGCAATTGTCGGATTTTTTGGAAATGGGACACTGGTATCGGGGTTAATATTTCCACAAACATATGGTTTATTCCCGTTTTCTGTGTATATTCTTTCTCGCTCTATGACCAATTTTGCGGGATAATGGCTTGTAAACTCTCTGTGCATCAATAAGTTTACTGCAATTTCACGGAACAATATGCTGCGCAAATCTAATCTGATATCTTTTTCCAAATAAAATGGTGTAGGCAAGTGTTTTTCTACAAAGGCCATTATTCGATCATAACTTTCAATCAAATTTGTTCTAACATCGTCACGATCATCATACCTGTCTGTATCATTTATTCTTAATATCAAATCTGTTTTATAATGTGGTAAAATTGACTGAATTACGTCATCGCGCCCAAACAAAACGGCGCAAGCCAATGTATACCCCTCCTTTTGAGAACAAAAATCCTTTTTATACAAACCTGCACTTCTTAACAATTGCTCATCTGTCATATATTTCCACGGATGATTTGCCTGACGTCCAACGGCCATTTTACGGCATCTATCAATTAAATCTGTTCGAAAATCTGATAATGTAAGACCCGGATATATTTCATTTTCTGAATATGATTTATCCTTATTTGCGTACAGTTGTGCGACCAGATTAGATTGATTTGTTATATCCATATCACCATCTGCATTGCGAATATAAATCTTATTACAACAGAAATGAACATCTGAACTGGTTGGAACCAAAATATACAAAATTAACTTGTCTTCAAACTCTATTTGCTCAACAGATAAATAAAGAGGTGGTCTAAATTGACTTGTATTGTTAATTGTATTAGCAAAATCTTTCAACATTCTTGAAACATTGGTCTTATCTATCCCCAAAACTTGTCCGTTATCACCAACCCCCAACAAGATTTCACCACCTTGTGTATTTGAAAAAGCGCATATTGTCTCATAAACATTTCTTGGAATACCATTTTGAGCCGCCTTAAATTCAATTTTCAAGCCTTCTCCTTGTGATAAAATGGATTTAATTTTATCGATCATGACAGCTCCTTTACCTTTTGTTCCAGTTTTCTAATCTGGTCTTTTATTTCAAACTTTTTGTTTAATTGCACTGTTCTGTGTAATTTTTGTTCTAAATCTTCAATTCGTTTCTCTAATTTTGCACGCTCTATATCATTATTAACCGCTGATGCTAGGTTACCACAATCCGTTTGAACTCGTCCATTGGAAATTTGAGTTATTAAGCTTTCATATATTTTATCCAATGTTGTGCCCCGCAATTCTAAATCTAGATCATCTTCCCACTCTGTTGTCCAACGTCTGTCTATTGTGCTAAAATCTTTAGAATTTATCATTTTATGGGCGATGCTGGCACATTGTTTATCGCCATATTCAAGGATAAATAGCACATATCCAGCGCAAATTGTTTTATCCAACGCATCCAATAATTTCTCATTTATTTTTTTGTGTTTTAATTTAATTTTAAGAACCAATATTTCTGGAAATTCTGTACCCGCATCAACATTCAAAGTATCACGAGCCAAACGATTTGATATTGTTATTTTTTCAACATCATCGACCAAAGACTGCTTTAATGTCCCAGTTAGTGTATTCTGGGCATAAAAGCGTTCTTTTGCTAAAAATTTACCAATCTCGGTCGTTTTTGGCCAGTTCATTTTACCACCACAAAGCAAATAAGTTCAAAATCATCTAATCCTTGGATATTGTTTACCCCTAGTGTAGATCCCCCATAAGTGAATATGCTGTTCACGTCAGATTCTTCTTTGACATTTATGATCGTCTGGATAGATTTGTTCAGCATTTCAGAATAATGTTTCATATCGAAACCATCTTTTGTTTCGGTATTAAAACTTTTACATAATGCCTTGTTTGGTGCAGTTTGTCCCTTGCATAACCGCCCCATTATGTCCAACATCTTTTTGGCACTTAAATGATCGCAAACCACATCACCATTTTCAGACAAATAAACCATATAGAATGGATGCAATCTGTTTTGTTTATCTATTTTTTCGCCATTGTTGACATTACGCAGAACAAATATTACCCCAGATGGCATATCTGATTTTGCCGCGACAACTGCGTGCATACCTTTGGCCGCATGTTCAATCTCTGGATGTGACTTGCGGTAATCGACGACTTCTAATCTGAATTCGTTCAATCCCAAATCCATGATATTCACACCAGTGTTCATATCTTCCAGATCTGGTGTCTCTGTTTTGATTTTTTCTAGCTGAGCCTTTCTGTATTGCAAATCTTGATCTTTGCCGATGACGTTTATACCGGTACTGGTAATTGCAACCCCTGTCATACGATTTTGAACACGGTTGGTCAAATCAATATATTTATCCAATTCGCGTTCCGGCCAGAAGTTAACCATCTGGATTTTATCATTTTTGCTTCCAATACGATCGATACGACCAAAACGCTGCACAATGCGAACAGGATTCCAATGGATATCAAAATTCACCATATAATCGCAATCTTGTAAGTTTTGACCTTCGCTGATACAATCTGTACCAATCAGAATATCAATATCTTCGGATGGCATATTATTCAACACATCGCGATCTTTGGACACTGGTGAAAACATAGTTAACAATTCATT
The DNA here is from genome assembly GCA_947303585.1 of uncultured Pseudomonadota bacterium. Classification (GTDB taxonomy): domain Bacteria; phylum Pseudomonadota; class Alphaproteobacteria; order Rs-D84; family Rs-D84; genus Enterousia. The sequence goes on from CAMYYT010000006.1 coordinate 3,634, forward strand.
GAAATCGAATTTGCCTTTATCACCATTACGTTTAATTGTAGAGTCACTAGTATTTGCATCACCGGTCACAACACCTGTATTCAAACCAAATTCTTTGGATACATATTTTGATATGTTGTCGTACAAATATTGTGCCGTATCGGCCCATGCGGTAAATATCAAAACTTTTTTGTTATTTGCGTTTAATGGATGTTCAATCTTGTTTTTGATGATAGATTTAAGTTCATTCAATTTATTATCCAATTCTGGGGTCATGTGACTGAACAATTCTATAATATCATTAAAAATCGCCTGGTCGTTTTGTAATTCGCGCAACCAAGATTCATAATCCATGTCATTGAAATCGATGCTGTATTCACCATATGTCGTATCAATTTGTTCATCGTCGTCATCAATATCAAATATATCGAGTTTGAATCCTTTAACAGAGTGGGATTTTTTGAACTTTTCTATTGCTGACACCGCTTTATTGATTTTATCCGCTATGGATTTGGCCGTTTCATTAAAAGAGAACCATGAACTTTCCAGACGTTTCATCAAATTGATTGCCATCAACTTGCGGGTTCCCATTTCTCGGCCGGTAAGCGAAATACCTTTTCCTGCTTTTTTACCATATTTTGATTCATATTTTGGCAATTTGCTTGGGAATATGAATTTTGATGGGGAATAAACACTAAGATACAAATGTTCTAATTTTCCGAATAAATCGGCATAATTTATTCCTAAACTTTCATCCAAAGTTATCGCCGGATATCTGTTATCTGGTTCAAGGCGAGTTGGAAATTTTCCAATTTCGGAAGTATCGTAACTCTTTTCAATATGCTTGCGACTTCTGGCAATTGTTACGGAATCCAACACCTCAAAAAAGTCTTGATCCAATTTATTTAACAATGCCTCTGTTGTGCGTTTTTCTTCTGGCAATTTGCTCCAGTCGTTAAAAGCTCGCTGGGCGTTGTTAAAGATAACGCTTAAACTCTTTTTTGTATTCAGTTTTTCATTTATTTCATCTTCCATGCCTTCATAAGCAAGTTCTAATTGATATTTTAAATCAACAAAACGATTGTTCACCGGCGTTGCAGATAACATCAAAACTTTCGTTTTTACACCAGATTTAATAACTTTTTCCATCAATTGGTTATAACGATTGTATGATTCTATGCCATCTTCATCGACAGTTGTTTTACCTCCATTTCTGAAGTTATGGCTTTCATCAATCACAAGCAAATCATAATTACCCCAATTGATTTTTGATAAATCTATGCTGCCAGACATACCGTGATCACGTGATAAATCGGTATGATATAACACATCATAGCGTAATCTATCTTTTGCCACGGGATTATTTAAATAATTTTCTTTGTATGTCGCCCAGTTATCTTGCAATTTCTTTGGGCACAAAACTAGAACACTCTTATTACGGCATTCATAGTATTTTATAACCGCCAGCGCAGTAAATGTTTTACCAAGACCGACCGAATCCGCCAAAATACATCCATTATATTTTTCCAATTTGTGGATTATGTCCCTGGCCGCGTCTTTTTGAAATGCAAACAATTTATTCCATATCTGACTTTGTTTAAATCCTGTTGCCTCATTCGGCAGCACATCATCCGAAATATCGTTCAAGAATTCTTTGAAAATGTTATATAAAGTCACCATATAGATATATTCTGGTGCATTTTCGGCATAAATAGTTTCGATATGTTCCAGAATTCTTTGTTTCACATCTTCCATCTGTTCTGGATCGTTCCAAATTTCGTTAAACAGATTCAAATATTGTTTACTATTTTCATTTTCCAGCCTATTGACATACATCGCCAGCGCATTGCCTTTTTCTGTGCCCAAATCTGTCGTTGTAAAGCCGTTCATACCGATATAGGTATATTTGTCCCCAATGTTTATGAAAGGCTGTATAAAACGATTTGTTCTGTTAGATTTAAACTGCACTTTGGTACGAATCCAATCGGCACATTCTTTTGATATCGCTTTCTGAGTCATTTGGTTACGCAGACGCAATTCAAAATCAGTCCCGTACAAACTTTGTTCGCGTTCTTGACGAGGAATGTAAAATTCGCGCTGTTCTTTATGATTGGCTCCACTTAAAAATGTTGGTGAAGTAAATATGAAACGTAATTCATCTATATTTTCTAACTGTTTTTTCAAATCTTGGTATGCATAAATAGAAAAACATGCTGCCGCGATTGACAGTTTAGAATGCTTTTTTATTTCGGTTTTTAGATCATCTGCTAACCTGTTGTTTATATTATCAAATAACTGTATTTTATTATTGAACAAAGCCATATACAAACCCTTTTGGGGTATAGTAGGACAAATGTTCAAAAAAATCTACAAATAATCCTATTTTTTTAATAATTGTGGATTTTGAGCCATTTTTTCATAAATTTTTGCTCTTTCTACGTCATTATCGTCAGAACCGTGCTCTTTTTGTAACTTTTCTGCTTCTTGCTTTTGTTTTTCAAGATCCGGCAATACTTGTTGTAACCTTGGCTTTATTTGATTGTAATAAAAGCTATTATTTAAAAAATCTTTTTCTAAGAATCCAGATATAGCTTCATGACATTTGTTATTTATTTCGTATAATTCAACATATGTTTCTGGATATTGTCCAGCCATTGTTACTAGCGGATCAAATTCTGCGGGCATCCTAAAACTGTTTTTTAGTTGATTTAATATTGGATATGCTGGCTGTTTTCTAAAAATAACAATTCTTGGATTTTGCTGGCTATCCTTATATACATCGTCGTCACCGTACTGAATATCTGTTCTCGCTTTTTGTTTATGAAGACGATTACACAAAGTGTATGCTAATAATCGGCATCTGATTGGTTCGTTATAATTATTGCAGAAAAATTTGGCTTTTTTGATAATTTCTACTGTTTCTCGATACGAAAAACCACATTTTTTAGCATATTCTGCAATCCATTTACGCAATTCTGTAATACTGTTAAAATCATTACCTTCATAAACCAGATTGTTTGTAAACCATTTTTCAGTTATGTGGTCTGCACATATTTTTTCATAGTTCAAACTTGGAATATCGATAATTTCATTGAAAAACTTTTGCAAATAATCTTCCTTATTGCCAAGTTTTTGACGTGCTTCACTAGAAATTTGATAAAACGCATCCACACAAATTCTTAATCTGTTTTGGTTTATTGGCATCACAATAATCAAACCTTCTATATCGAAGAAATGCTTTACCGCCTCTAATGTTTTAATTGCAAAATCTGGTCTGCATCTGTCCAAATCATCAACGATAAATATCAACTTATCGTGCGGCAATAATTTTATATACTCTGCCAGTTGTGATTTAGCATTTTGTAAAACATCGACTGGTAATTCTAAATTTTTCAAATTGTCGATAAACTTATCCACATTTGTTGTTGCACCTGCTGATAGCCCGCCTACTTGAGCACCAACGTTAATGTCGGTAGATTTAGCCCACGAAAACAACAAGTTTTTTATAACCTTGAACGTTTTTGGTTTTATAATTTTTTGTTCTTGTTTCACCAACAATGCTATCTGCTCAACAAAAATACTCAACGGATCGTTTTTATAATCATTTTCCCATGCACTGAAATACAAGGTTCTGATTGTCTTGTGCATTTGCACCGCAAAACGTGTTGAAAAATGTGTTTTTCCTGTTCCGTATCCACCATCCAAACCGATCACATATGGGGTATCAACACCTTGCAAAAAGTTTTGTAAATCATTTGCAAAATCCAATATTTCTGGTGCAGTATCATCCCATAAGTGTTTGCTCTTTTTCTGCAAATCTTTTGGTGGTAACTTAAAAATGTTTGCGATGTCCTTCATGACTTTTTCTCCAAAATTTTTATCTTTCTATACACACCATGCATGAAAAAATTTGATTTGTAAAGTCCTTATTTTCTGCAGGTTTCAGAGTTGATACATTATGATACACCACGATACATTTAACCCAAAAAAATGAGAAATTTTTGTATTTAAACATCTATTAAAACATTTAAATGCACTTTGATATAAATTGATACAAATTGACACATATAGCAACTTTTCAAACAAATTATTTCCGAAATCTCCCCAAAAATGAAAAAATACCCCAAAGGGGGTGCGGACACATTTGAATGTGTCCGCCCCCTAGGTCCGCACTTAACATATTGAAAACACATTGTTTTTTCTGCGGGGTGCGGACTGCGGACCGTTTTTTTAGTTCTGTGTGTAGCGAGGTGGTGCGCTCGCCGTTACCCTCGATAAAAAACATCTGTCACAGAACCTATTTTATTTTTTACCGCGTGTTTCTGCCATTTTTTTCAATTGTTGGTTGATGTTAAAAACATCCACAATCATGATATTTGCCAAGAAAAACATCTTGATATTTTATGATACACCCCTATTGATTGAAATATTTATAAACACTTTTTAAAACATTATTTACATTTCAACACTTGTACGTAATTTCTCAACAAGTTTTCAACAATTTTTTTTGCATTTCTTCTTTCTCTTCCTTTTAATTTTATTTTTATTTATATATTATTCCTTCACTTCTTCTACCGGCGATTTCAATTGTGATTTCTGGCGTGAAATTTGTTCTGATTTCAATATTGATTTCAGGTGTTTTTTTAAGAATAAAAAAGTGCTGTCGATGCGATTAAACCATCGCAAAATATCAAAAATATATTTTCAAAATACTATCCGCATATTGCGTTCGCAACGTTATTGATTGCGCGATAAGTGCTACTATCCATGATGTGCGTGTACCCTTCGGTGGTGGTTATACGGGAATGCCCGGCCGCTTCTTTCATAGCCGCCATATTTTCGCCTATATTCGCCCCCATACTGATGAAAGAATGCCGCAGATCGTGTATTCGCATGTGCGGAAGTTTTGCGTATTCCAACGCCCATTCAAACGGTTTGCGGATGTTATTTATCGGACGGCGAATATTGCCCACGCCTGGGAATACATATTTGCTTCCCAATGCCTTGGCTTCATCCAGCGCAGACTGCAAATATGGTATAACCGCATCGCATAACTTCACATCCCTGGCACCGGTCTTACTGTCTTTCAAGTGTATCACTTTGTGCATCAGGACGACTTCATCTACTTCCAGTCCCGTTATTTCGGATGCTCGACATCCGGTCAGCATTAACACCCGCAGCGCGTTGAATAACCGCGGATGCATTCTGGACGCTTTTGGCCCGACATCCAGCGCATGCGATAATGCACGATATCCTTCTTGATCAAGTATCTGTGGTTTATATACCTTGTTTGCACCTTTGCGAACATATTTGCATGGATTAGTATTACGATCCACGTATTTATACATTTCGCACCAGTCCCAGAAATTTGAAAATAACGACAATGCTTTATTTGCGGTTGAAAACGATATCTTTTTCACCCATTTAGCATAGGCGTCCATTACATGTTTTTCTTCTATCTGGCGCATGTATAATTTATCAAACATGGGCCCCAGGTATAATCGATATTCGCCCCAATTGGAATCTTGCGTTCTTGGTTTCTTGTAAACCTTGGCATATTTTTCCATGTATTGGGGAAATAGATCTTCGAATTTTTCGCCAAGATCTTCCTGTTGTTCTGTTTTTTCGCGACGCGGGTCTTGCCCATTGGCAATTTGACGCCGCAAATTCCACGCCATTTCACGAATGTCTTTGATTGAATAATCGTTATATCGCCCGATATAAAGATTGCATTTCTTGTTATCGATTTTACATCCCAAGAAAAATCTGATTGCGCGCGTTGATGCGGAATATCGCAGAAACAATCCGGGGATTGTTCCATCGCTTACCTGTAAATTTACATCAGAACGCAACAAATGTATCCAAGTATCCCGAAATGGCTTTGTATAGCATTTCCATTGCTTTTCCATATGTGTAACTCCTTTGGTTGCGACTACACAGTGCGACACACAAATAAAATAGCAAGTAAAAACAACTAGTTTTTACCATTTCTTTGTTGTTCCAACCATTCGTTAACCTCTGACAAGCGATATCTAACCGCTCGGCCAATTTTGTAATAGGCTGGTCCGGTCCCCTGTGCACGATATTGGCTTAATGCCGAAATAGATGATCCGAGATATTCTGCCAATTGTTTTGGTGTAAAAAATCTATCTAAGTTTCCATGTTCATTTATGTATTGATTTACCATGTTTTTCTCCTTTGTTTTTTGGTGAATCTTACAGAATCAAAAAACGTCATTAAGAATCATTAAATGCTGTAACGATTTTTAATATCTGTACGTACAATTTATAGCACATTAAAAAACAAAAACCTTCTAAAAACCGCAGAAAATCGCACTTTTTTGACAATCTAAAAGCAATCAAAAACTAGTAAAAACTATCAAAAACAATCAAAAGCAATAATAAATACAACAATATTAAATTATATGATTTTTTGTTCATCGGCGTCACTCGGTCAAAAAACGACCGTTTTTACCAGATGTAATTTTGATAGAAAAAGCATATATTTTTTTATTAAAAACTACTGTTGCTTATCCATATTATATTGATTTTTTTGTTGTTTTGTGGTATAATACTCTTAACTTCAAAGGCACATTTTGTGCCGTTTTTTATTGCCCGCTTTATGCGGGCTTTTTTCGTTTAACAAAGGAGATAAAATGAAAAAATCAAATATTATTGTTTCAGACATAACATGTATGAAAGAGAAATTTTGTATTGCCGGTTTTGACACATATGAAAAACGCATGAAGCGTCTAATGATTGATGGTGGATACTGGGACGAAAATCAAATTCCAAAAACTTATTGTCAAATAATGGTTGAAAACGAACCTTTTGACGAACCGCGCGATTACCCACATAGAACCGAAGATGTAAACATAAATTATAATTCCATAGAAATTATAAAATTTTTTGAACCAGGCAAAGAATTAGCCGATTGTTTAAAGGATACAGTTTCAAAAGATATTCAATCTATATTTAATCATCATGTAAAAGAAAAATCTTATGTGTTGCAAAATACAAAATGTCCGTCATTAGGGGCAATTGTAATCTCTGCACGCGATATTGAATTTTTCACAGAAGAGGGCAAATTGCGTGCCAGCATAACCGACTTTTCTAAACAAAAATATGACATGAAAGTCAGTTGCAAATATTTACGGGACATTTTTGATAAAACTAAAGATGTTGTTGTGTTGAATAACATGGTTGCTGAATCACAATATGCACATTGCAGAATTGGTTTGGCGCGTAAATTTTTGATTCAGGAAAATCATTGCTATTTAATGCTTAATGGGCTATTTTTATACTGATATGACAAAGATATTCACGATTGGTTTCAGTGGTAAAACCCCAGAAGCATTTCTGGATGTGTTGAATGCGGCACGCATAAGTTGTGTTTGGGATATCCGCCAATGGCGGACCAGCACCTATGTCCCATATTATAACGGTGATAATTTAGCAAAAGTTTTGAGCAATCGCTATGAATATCATCCAGAATTTGCGCCAACTTCTGATATTTTAGCGGCGTATAAAGATAAAAAAATTACATGGGCAGAATACGAAAAAATGTATCGCGAATTATTGCAAAAACGCAATCCGTTGCAAAAGTGCGATATATCAAAACTTGATAGGATATGTTTGTTGTGTACAGAAAAATCTGCAATACAATGTCATCGCAGATTAGCCGCCGAATATATTACAGCACAATTACCAGATATTGAAATTGTGCATTTATAAAAAAAATTCCGTGCACCAATTTTTAGGGGGTGCTTTTTTGTTTGCTTTGGATACATCTAGCTACACGACGACACAATTTTTTTGCTACACAAGGGCTACACAACAAAAATTGGCTACACGCTGGATACACGGCTACACAATTCGCAAACGCTTGAATTCTGCACAACACACGATGTTGATAAAAATTTTTTATAAAATTCTATGACCTCCTGTTAATCCGTATGTCAGTTTAGCAGATGGGTTGGCTTCGGTGTTATTTTGACATTTTTGCCTGAATTCTGCTAGGTTGACATATCTACACCGGATAACGCTGCAAAATCTTTTCAATACTTTTACCCAAACTAAGTAAATCTAAGATATCGCGTGTTCGACATATGCTTATACATCTGAGCCAAGATTTCCGCAGATTTCTGCGGATTTTTTAATGTTTTTTTACACGACCATTTTTTAACAAAAACATACCAAAGTTCGCAAATATACCCCAATGTTCGTTATAAAAACATATATTTACATACGGAATTCATCTGTATTTTCTAATAAATTCTTGAATAATAATTTGGCCCATGTTATAATACTATCAATCAAGGTGGATTTAACCTGACTTGTCCTACCTTTAAATGGACTAAACAAGGAGTTGTTATATGCAATTTTTCCTATACTTTATGCCGCATTTTGCACAGTGCAATTCTGCCTGTGTTGGTAGCTATATGAATCCACCTTTGGTTCTTATTGCAAAAACCAAAGGAGTGAATTATGCAAAGAACAGCAGAAGCGGTGTCGCTTGGACACCCAGATAAAGTAGCCGATTACATTTCCAGTTACATTTTGGATCGGTTAATCGAGCAAGATCCACAGGTCAAATATGCCGTTGAGGTCTTGATAAAAGACAACAATGTCGTTCTTGGGGGCGAAGTTACCACCTCTGCCCCACTCGGTGATTTGACCGCCTATGTTAAGGCCGCCCTTGCCGAAATCGGGTACGATGACCGATACGCATCGATATGGGGCGATTTGGCCATTAACCCAGCGCAAATAAAGGTTACCAATTTAATTGGCGTACAATCCGCAGATATCAATCGTGGAGTTGTCGCTGACGGCTGGGGTGACCAAGGGGTATTTGTTGGCTATGCCTGCCAAGGTGACGGCAAGATAAATCGGGAATTGTATTTGGCCCGAAAGCTGAACAAAGCCCTGTATGAAAAGGCACGACAATCCGACAATCTTGGTATAGATATCAAGACACAAATCACATTGAATGACGATAAGATTGAAACCGCTATTGTGGCAATACCGATGCAGCACGATGAAGATCTGACGGATTTTGTGATTTCTGTCCTAGGCGAAAAGCCAGCGCACATCATCATAAACGGCACTGGACGTTATACATATCATGGTTCCATCGCAGACTGTGGTATTACAGGACGTAAATTGGCCTGTGACTTTTATTCTACCGCTTGCCCGATTGGTGGCGGCAGTCCATGGACCAAAGATCCTAGCAAGGCAGATTTAACCCTTAATGTGTATGCTCGTATCCTGGCGTGCGAAAATCTGGCCGACAACGATGAATGCTTTGTTTACCTGTCTTCGTGCATCGGACGTGCCGAGTTGCCCAGTGGCCTGATTAAAACAATTAAAAACGGCATTGTTTCCTATCGGGATCTCTGGTGCAATCAAAAACCAAGCATACTTATTCGTGCTTATGGCTTAGATAAACCAATCTATGCTAAACTATGTGGCAAGGGTATATCTGGCATACATAATTAAAAAGGTGCCGTTTGGCACCTTTTATATACCCAAAATCGCTTTTATAACATCAAGCAACCGAACCATTGCCATTGTATCTTGACCGCAGTATTCGTGCAGGTTTGACATCATCTGTTTGCTTTCTTCCGGTGTTTGTTTTCCAGTCATGAATGCCATAAATTGATCGCTAGCCTCGGTTCCATTATGTATTCCAAGATTTTCATAAGACATTTCTGGCACAAATGCTGGTAATGTTTGTTTGATTGAGGCACTACCATTTTGACATGGTCGATATAATCCACGTGCACGAAAAGGTATCAACAAATCCAACATTCTGTCGTTTATAGCATTCAATCGCTCTGCATATTCTGGGAAGTCACGAGCCATTTCTGTATTACGGCCTTGCTCAAATCCCTGGTTATAAACTATCACAGAACCGGTATTACCAATCGTTTCTATCAACTTTCTTATCAGTCCTGGTCTTGGATCTGTGGTTTGATCGTTATGTAAGTATTCATAGTGTTCGAGTTCGCCACCAGGGGTACGTTGAACGTGCAAAGAAAACTGGAAGCATATTTGTTGATAAGGTCTGGAATTATCAAACATCGGTACCGCTGGCATTATTGATTCATAATCCAGAAAATAAAGCGGCCACTTCAAACCGTTCATAAAATCATGTAAGATATCCTTGTTTATAACATCTACATTATCCAGGAAAGCTTCTATGTCACCAGCATGCATTTGTTTTTCACGGACTTCTGCTGGAACGTTATGCAGGTCAGCCCCATATTTGGAATAGACTTCATCGGCCAAAGCCCCCTTGAAAGCATCGAATACAGAATATTGGGGTACATCTTTCCAACAATGACATTTATATCCACATTCGTAAAACTTATTGCATTTGGTCTTAGATATTGCAATTCCTAGTTCCGGTCCAGCTAAGATTTCTCTGATACGATCAATTTCATGCTGTACGGTTTCAATATCTTGTAAATCTTCTGTTACATCATGCAAGGCGAATAATTGTTCCAAATCTAAATTCCCATGACGAACATATTCTTTATTTAACGTCATGATAAAACAATTACGAACATTAATTCCGCATTTGGTAAATACATAACGTTGAAAAGATGCGTCTAAGTAATGATAATCGTGAGGTTCTGTGGTTGATTTAACTTCTATTATATCCCATGTTCCATCATTGTTGTTACGCAAAATATCCACAGCACAATATTCACCTGTATCAGTACTTAATGTTGCTTCATAAATAAATGGCACGTTTCCTGATATTGCTGATTTAGTTTGTGTAATTGCAGTATCTTCCCATGGTTTAGCGACAATACGAACACCGCCTGGGAATCTATTACAAGCCAATTCACCAACCGCGGCCCCATTATCTAATACTGCCTGATTCATTTCTGGCTGCAAATCTTTGCGGTATTTCTTGAGCCACAACGCATTAGGGCATTTTATTCCAAGTACATAATCTGATTTTGATATTCTAAACATTTCTCACTCGTTTTCGGTATTATATCCCATGTCTTTTTTATTTTCAATCTGTTGATTTTGGTGTTTTTTATCTTCAGGTTTTGAGGCATACATGCGTGGCACCAAAAACTTATTTTTAGCGGATTTAGATTTGAGTTGTACCGTATCACCAACTTGAATATTATTTGTTTCGCATTGCCCACCTTTCAATTCTATAACAAATGCTACGTTTTGACATTCAATCAAGTCTCTGGATAATGGTTTGGCATTTTTATGTATTTTGATTATCTTACTATTCTGATCCACAAAAACAAAATCAACAGATATCCGGGTGTCTGGAGTGAACATCCCGACATTCGTAGGTCCAATTGATGAATAATCATAAACCATGCCAAAAGTATCAGGTATATCATCTACAAAAGCCAGCCCCCAAGCAGATTCTATTCCATGCCCAATAATAACAGTTTTATAATCAATTTCACGATTATCGTGTGTCAGAAAACGTAATTTGCACTCGTCATACTCTGACAACAATGTGTGAAAGGTTCTTTTTATAACGTTATTTTCGTTCATTGGTTCCATAGGATAAAATCTAGCCGAAGTGAGATCTAATCTTTGCACGTTTCCTGTGTCATCAGAAGTTACGACAAATACAGCGTGGTCGCCTTCAGGAGTCTTCGAATTAGTTATCATTAACAATGGCTTTCCGTCTCTTTTGTCCTTCATCATAGCGAATTCAACATTGTACATTCCGTTCTTCATAGACTCTAATTTTCCGGTAATGTACTCTTTATAACGTGCTTTTGATTTTATACTATCAAATACCCACATTGAATCATATCCAAAATCATCAGGTATTATTTTTATCAGTGTGTCCGCATTATGTGTCAGATAAGATTTTGCTAAAAGTCGCAAAAATCCTTCTTCTCTAGAATATTTATCTGTCATTTTGATTCCCTTTATTTATTACAATTATATTACGTATTTTAGTTATTCCAATTGTTTTTACTATAAAGTACGACCAAAAATGACCAGTATATCTTGTTTTGTATTCTGATGTGTGATACAATACCAAAAAAAGGAAATATTATGGTCGCAGCACGTGATGATTATCGTAAATTTTCTGAACTGTTAGATTTCATACAATTATTATGCAAACCTATGTATGGATTAACTTATGAAGAAATAATGAATTTTATGCATTGCAGTCGTAAAACTGCGGAACGTACCATTAAATTTTTATCTGAACGCTTTGGCGATGCATTAGTTATTACACCAGATTCAATCAATACAAAACAGCATCGTTTCCGGCTGGAATTGCCTGATGATTTACCACCAGAATATATAACAACAAACGATATGTTGGGATTGAATGCTGCCGTGAATCGTATTAAAAACGAAGAAATTCGCAAAAATCTTGAATCTTTGGAATATAAATTGAACCGCATGATACAAATCAAGAAACCTTTGCGTGAATTGAATGATATGGAAGCAATGATATTGTCGCGAACAAATACTGCCGCCCCGTATCCATACATCAAGACTGATGATTCTGTGCTTAACACGTTGCAATATGCCGTTATGACATCCAGTAAGATTAAGGCTGTATATAACTATCGCGATGGAAAATCTGAACATTATACGTTATGTCCGCTTGGTTTTCTTTATGGTCACAGCAACAATTATCTTGTCGCATACAAAGACGGTGATAAAAAAACTATTCGTACATATATTCTGGGGCAATTATCCGACATTGAATTAACAAACAAACAGTTTAATCCAGGCAGATTTAATATCAACAAATATGCCATGGAATCATTTGGTATGTACCATTCTGAAAATGGCCCGTTTGATGTTGAATGGTTGGCAGATAAAGATGTTGCCGATGCGGTACAACGTTATAATTTCCATCCAACGCAGCAACTGATTAAAAATAAAGACGGCACCACTACAATTAAAATGAAGGCCGATGGATTTTATGAAATGTCGTGGTATCTGTTCCAATGGCAGGGCAAAATTAAACCAGTGGCACCAAAGTTGTTAGTGGATACTTATTATGAATTATTGAATAATATCATAAAAAACAGCAAGAAAAATAACTAAGTCATTTTTGGTCGCGGTTAATTCTTATTCTGTTGTGTTTATAGCATTATCGATTTATACTTCTTGTAAGTATAACAAGGAGGTGCGTTATGTTCTTGGTAGTAGGTTCAGCATTACTGGCGTATTGGGGTTGGAATATAATCATCGCTATTGTGATATGGATTATATCGGCCATATTCGATGGATTAGATTAAAAAGGGTATGATATGAGCCTTGGGTTGAAAACAATGAAACAAATATTCAAAAAATTCGCCACAGAATATTGTTGGGGTGAAGGTAGGGGTTGTGTTGAAAAAGGTTATGAAGAAAATTGTGAAGTTGGTCTCAAATGCTGTTTTGCAACAATAGAAGAAGATAAGAAATGGAACTACCTCGATTATGATGAAAAAGGAAACAGAATAAGGGACTAATTTGCTTGTATATAAATCATCTTGCAAGAAAAACGATGTCTTGACCAAGAATACAAAAGACAAAGAATGGACAGATACAGTTGCAGACATTGGTAACGGTATTTGGCAGATCGTGTCTTGGTGTCTACGTGTCATTCTTTATATTTGCTTGGTCGGAATAGTGTTTGATATATTGCATGATATATTTGGTGGATCTGATTAAAAGGATAAAAGATGTTATTTGGAGCTATTACCGGTGATATTGTTGGATCAATATATGAATTTCGTAATATCAAAACTAAAGATTTTCCATTCTTTAGTCCAAGGTGCTACATCACGGATGATTCTTGTATGACCATTGCTGTTGCTGCTGCTATAAATGGTTGGAAGAAAAATGGTGGCGATCTGTCTGAACTTGCTATCAAATACATGCGCGATATAGGTACCAAATATCCACACATGGGTTATGGCCATGGTTTTGCACGTTGGCTTATGTCTGAAAAACCAGAACCTTATAATAGTTGGGGAAACGGAGCCGCTATGCGTATTTCCGCTGTTGGATGGATTGGTAGAAGCATTGCAGAAGTAAAGCGTTTGTCTTATATGGTTACCGCAGTAACCCATGATCACATTGAGGGTATCAAGGGAGCCGAGGCAACAGCTGTTGCTATATTCTTGGCTCGAACTGGCAAGTCCAAGGAAGAGATTGCCCAGTACATCACAAAGAATTATTATGACTGGTGTTCATCTGTCGCCGAACTGCAGGACAATTACAGTTGGGACGGATCTTGTCAAGGTACTGTACCACCAGCTTTACAATGTTTCTTTGAATCAGAAAATTTTGAAGATGCTATTCGTAATGCAATATCTATAGGAGGTGATTCAGATACCATAGGTGCGATAACTGGTGCAGTAGCAGAAGCTTATTATAGCATTCCTGATGAAATCAAAGAAAAAGCAAAAACATATATTCCAGAAGATCTATTGAAGATGGTTTTGGAATTTGAAAAAACTGTTTAAAAAGGTGCCGTTTAGCACCTTTTATTTAGCATTGCACGAATGCGGAATGTATTCGAACCGGTATTCTACCCGCATCACCAAATAACATATCCCCAACATTCTGTAATTTTTCAGCACCAGTTTCTCCAAACATTTGTACAGAATCTTTAGCATTACGTGCTTTAAAACAAATTTGACATGAAAAAAATGCTTTTATTGCCAAGCTCAAGACTTCTTTAGTTGGACATCGAGTTGCTGCTATCAAATGAATGCCTGCAGCACGTCCTTTACTACCTACTGTTTTAATAAATTTTTCTGTCAATCTTTTATGAGCGTGCGTATAAAAAGATAGTTCATCTATGACTATAACTATATACGGCATGTCTACTCTGTGCGTTTTTTCATGATATTCAGCAATGTTATTTACATTATTATCTACAAAGACTTGATATCTGTAATCTATCATTTTTGATATTGTATCAAATTTCTTAAAACCTGCATTTACATCATTTTCTAATGGATACAACAAATGCGGATCTTCTTTCAAAAACTCATAACTCATATATAGTGGATCAAATATCAAAATCTGGCAGTCTGATGGTGCCATCTTTGTTGTAATAGATTTTAGCATGCATTCTATGCAGGGCGATTTATCGGTATTTACATGACTTGTTACTAACAAATGGGGCAACTTAGTCAAATCTTTCATTACTGTTTTTCCAGTTGTATCAACCCCGAACACTATAGGTATTACACCTTTAGCCTGTCCGTATTCTGGAGTTTTTATTAAATCTGAAAAAAGTATTGTCTTTGGGTTTGATTTTGGAATTTGGATAATAATATGATTGTTGTCTGGCAATAAAACAACATCATTTTCTGCCTTGGCGACTTTAATAATCTTAGATACCGAAGCCGAACTCTCCGGTTCAAAAACAAAGGAACAGACCACTGGTCCATCCAGTATCTCTACTAAACGCCCTCTACACTTGGCCCCGAACGTTTCATAAAATCGTACCACTAATTTTTGATCTGCTGTCATTGTCATATTAATCTCCTTATTACACCATATTCTAATACAACAGGATCTATCATGCAATCGCGTTTCTTAACTCAGTCCATTTTTGACATAGACAAACTATGTTTTTCATTGATTTTATGAACACGTTACATCAAAATACGCCATAAAACACCTCTCTGGCTACACAATAGCTACACAAGATTCGCAACCCATTCGTTGTCTTGTGAATTATTTATGCTTTTTCAACCCGTAAAATTGTCTACATATTTTGAACATTTTGCTATATACCTTGATTTTTTTGTTGTTTTTTGATATAATATTTTCAACTTTAAAGGCACATTTTGTGCCGTTTTTTATTGCCTGCTTCGTGCGGGCTTTTTTATTTAACAAAGGAGAAAATATGAACAAAATACCAGAAAACATATTAAACCTTATGCAAAGCGATGCATATGTAAATTCTAACAATCCAGAACATCAAAATGTAGCAAAGCAAATTCAAAATTATTTTAAAAACAAATATGGCAACAGAACGATTGATGCAACTGGGCGCAATATAACGATTAGAAAAGCATGGTGCTGGCATGCCATAATAGACGAAAGAACTTGCGAAGATTGTGCAAGTTTTTCTGATACTATTTATGAAAACGAAAAAGATATCCCGGAACGCCAGCACCATGACAATTGTCGGTGCTGGATAGAAGAAATTGAATTAGATGATAATAACAAGCCTGTTGTTGATACTCGCAAACAAGGTATTATTCATAAAACCATGGCAGAGGAAGGCGGATATGTGGATAATCCAAAACTGATTGATCAACCGACAAATTCAGGTATAACACAACCAACATTGAATAAATATAATGCGGATCATCCAGATTTTAATTTTCCAGATAAAGTGAAAGATTTATCACCAGAACAGGCACGTCAAATATACGGTGAAGATTATTATGATGAACGCCGTATTGGTGATATAGAAAACGAACGCATTGCCAACGCGATATTTGATATGGGCGTTATGAGTAATTTCAATAATGTTGGAAAAATTGTCCAAGAAACATTAAACGATTCAATGGGCGAAGATTTAAAAATAGACGGCAAAATTGGCGACAAAACACTTGATGCTTTAAATAATATACCCGATAATAAAATTGACGATTTTATGCAAGATTTGAAAGAAAACAGAATTGAGTATCTGCAAGGCTTATCCGATTGGGATAAATATGGGAACGGATGGACAAGTCGTACAAATAGATATTGATTTCTTTGTATATATCCTGCAATAATAAGCGTATGAAAAAGTTAGTGTTTGTATTATTATTGCTGGTCCCAATGGTTGCTGTTGCTGATAAGCGTAGTGATTTTGTTAATAAAATACTTGAATATGAAAACACACAAATCGACAATAATGCCGCACGAATAAATACGTATGGTGTAAATCAAGAAAAACTTGATATGTATCGGGCTGCGCACCCACGCTATAATTTCCCAAAAAATATAAAAGATTTAAATGAAAAACAAGCAAAACAAATTCTGTCTTATTTCTGGGACAATTACAGGTTTAGCGATTATAAGTACGATGAAATTCAAGAAAAAGTTTGGGATATGATGATTCATATGTCTATGTCTGATTTAGAAAAACAAATCAACGAATGTATTCGTAAATACTATAAATTTGATGCCGGTTTTTATGCGCCATTCGGTTCGGTTGCTTCTGTTAGTTTATTAAATGGCATGGCACCAAAACATATCCCTGATTTTTATTTGATATTAAACGAAGTCAAATACTGATATGACAAAGATATTCACGATTGGTTTCAGTGGTAAAAGCCCAGAAGCATTTCTGGATGTGTTGAACGCTGCGCGCATAGCCAAAGTTTGGGATATTCGCCAATGGCGGCTAAGCACTTATGTGCCATATTATAACGGTGATAATTTGGCAAATGTTCTGGGCAGTCGCTATGAATATCATCCAGAATTTGCACCAACATCAGATATCTTGGCGGGGTACAAAGATAAAAAAATTACTTGGGCTGAATACGAAAAAATGTATCGTGAATTGTTGCAAAGACGCAACCCTTTGCAGAATTGCGCTGTATTCAAACTTGATAGAATATGTTTGCTATGCACAGAAAAATCTGCTTTACAATGTCACCGCAGGCTTGCCGCCGAATATATAACAGAACAATTGCCAGATATTGAAATTGTTCATTTATAAAATATTCTGTACATTAATCTTTTTTGCTCTCGCACTTAGCAGTAGCTTTATCAAATGTTTCATTTGATATACCTGGATTGTCACGCAAACTTTGTTTGCAAAGCCTACTTGTATTATTCCTCCGCGGTTTTCCCCCCCGCCCCAGGCGGGGAATTTTTATTCTGCGGCCAAGAACAGAATCAATGATTATTTCGTATTAATCTTTTTCATTGCCATAATCGTTGTTTATAAATTTGAAAAAATCTTGTGGAGTGGCACCAGTAGCAGAAATAATTTTTGCTATACTGCCCGTCGATGGCCAACGCGGCTGTTCGTATTTAGAAAACCTTTTACTTTTATTGAAAGTGGTCGGATCAAGGCCACTGCGTTTGGCAAGCCCTGAACACGTCAATCCGTGTTCACGAGCAAACAAGTCTATAGCATGCCAGATTTGATAATGATTCATCGTTCTTTCTCCTTGGTTCCATTTTGTTTCCAGTTCTCTTAGGCATACTATCATTATAAGAGAATAAAGTCAATAGATACAACTATTATGAGAAAACAAACCTAGAAATATTATATACAGAGCGAAAAACATCATTATTAAATTCAAATTATCAACCATATATAAATAAATATTTTTTCTTGTAAATATATACCTATTTGATGTATTATTTGTATGAACTTAACAAAAAGGATTTCTTATGATAGCAGCAATTATTATATTAGCATGTTTAGTTTTATTTTTTATTGTGACTTATAACTCTTTGGTTGCGGGGCGCCAAAATGTCAAAGAAGCATGGGCGACTGTGAATACTCAATTGAAACGCAGATATGATTTGATTCCTAATTTAGTAGAAGTTGTAAAAGGTTATGCGAAACATGAACGCGAAACTTTGGCGGCTGTGATAGAAGCTCGTTCTGCGGCTATGTCCGCCAAGGGCGTTGATGGCAAAAACGCCGAAGAAGGTGCATTAACAGGGGCTTTGAAATCTTTGTTTGCTTTGTCTGAAAGTTATCCTGATTTGAAAGCGAATACTAATTTCTTGGAATTACAGCAAGAATTGTCTGATACAGAAACCAAAATTCAAGCCGCACGACAGTTTTACAATACTGTTGTGCAAAGCATGAATATCAAAGTTAAATCTTTTCCATCTAATATTGTCGCATCAATGTTTCATTTTAGTGAAGAAAAATATTTCGAATTAGATGAATCAGAACGCGAAGCGGTAAAACATGCGCCAAGTGTAAAATTTTAGGATTTAATTTATGACACAAGATGTTTATCAACATATAAAACACAACAATATGAAAACTATATTGTTAGTGTTATTGTTTCCTGTTGTGTTATGTGCTTTGATTTTTGCGATATCTTGTGCAGTTATGTCTTTGGACGAAGCATTAAATTTAATGTCTACTGCTTTTCCTGTGATTGCGTGCATATGTTTGATATGGACGATTATTTCTTATTCTTGCGGCAGCGATATGATGTTGGGCTTTGCTGGCGCCCACGAATTAAGCGATAAAAGTGCCGAAAACAAAAAAGTTTATAAAAGTGTTGAAAATGTCGCATTGGCTGCGGGTCTGCCTTGCCCACGCGTGTATGTCATAGATGATGACAGTTTGAACGCTTTTGCAACAGGAACTTCCCCGCAAAATGCATCTATTGCTTTGACAAGTGGCATTATAAAAAAATTAACCCCATTGGAATTAGAAGCGGTTATTGCGCACGAAATGGGACACATAAAAAATCGTGATGTCAGGTTAGATGTTATAATTATTACTTGTTTGGGGGCTTTAACTTTGTTGGCAGATGTTATTGCTCGTTCTTTTGTTTATTCTGACAGTGGACGCCATAACAACAAAGAACAAGATAATGCACGTGCGATATTACTGATAGTGTGGGCTTCGTTATTGGTGTTTAATTTATTGTTTGCACCGATTATATATTTCGCTTTGTCTCGAACACGCGAATATGCCGCAGACGCTGCATCTGCACACATTACCAGAAATCCGTCTGCGTTGATTTCTGCGTTACAAAAAATCAGCATTGACCCGCGCGTTGAATCTTTGGACAAGTGTAAATTAATGGGGAATATTTGTATTGCAAATCCTTTGGATAAAAAACGTATGTTTGCAGGGATTGGAGAGACACACCCTTCGGTTGAAAATCGCATAAAAAGATTAAAATCTATGCACGGCTTTTAGACATTACATTTTTTTGAATATCAATGATGTATTTATGCCACCAAATGCGAAATTATTATTCATTACATAATCTGTTTTTATTTCGCGTCCCTCCCCCATTATATAATCCAATTTACCACATTCTGGATCTGGGGTTTGCAAATTTAATGTTGGTGCAAACCAATTGTCATTCATCATTTGAATTGCCCAAATAGATTCCAGCGCACCACACGCACCCAAAGTATGTCCAACATAACCCTTTTGTGTGCTGCATGGGGTATTGTTTCCAAACACAATTTCAGTAGCCAAAGATTCAGCCATATCCCCATGTTTTGTTCCGGTCCCATGCATGTCTATGTAACCAATAGATTCAGGTGCTAAATTTGCGCTTTCCAATGAAAGTTGCATACATTTTGCCATCATATCTTTGTTTGGCTGGGTTATATGTGTGCCGTCTGTATTTGTTCCAAAACCAACAATTTCAGCGTATATTTTTGCGCCACGCGCGATTGCGTGTTCATACTCTTCCAATACCAATGTTGCCGCGCCTTCACCGATAACAAGCCCATCACGATTTACATCAAATGGTGACGGTGTTTTATCTGGTGTATCATTTTTCACACTGGTTGCATAAAGCGTATCAAAAACTGCAACTTGGGTTGAATCAAGTTCTTCGGCACCACCCGCTATCATAATATCTTGGGCACCTGATTTTATTGCTTCGTATGCGTATCCTATTGCCAAACTGCCCGATGTACAGGCTGTACCAGACGGTATCAAACGACCCGTGGTTTTAAAATAAAGCGATATATTCACAGCAGTTGTTTGTGGCATAATTTTAATATACGAAGATGAATTTATCTGCCCTACTTCGTGCGTTTTTACCATGGAATAAAAATCAAGCACCGGTCCCGCCGAACCAAACGAAGAACCATAAGCCACACCTGTGCGACCCGATGTTATAATTTCATCATTTAATAAGCCTGCATCTATCAAGGCTTGTTCCGTGGCATTAACCGCCATGATTGACACAGGCCCCATAGTGCGCAAAACTTTGCGTGTGTAATGTTCAGGAACAACAAAGTTTTTAACTGGTGCAACGATATGCGCATTAAGCCCGCGAATCTGTTCCAAATCTTCGCTTTTTTCAACAGCGTTTTTATAAATATGTAAGCGTGCATATGCGCTTTGAACATCGTTTCCCAATGCACTTATTAAACCCATTCCAGTAATAACTACGCGTTTCATTAAATCATTCCCCCGTTTACCGATATAACCTGACGCGTGATATAAGACGCATCTTCACTTAATAAATACGCAACTAATGATGCGATTTCATTTGGCTTTCCCATACGACGCATAGGTATCATCTTTTCAATTTCTTCTGTTGGTAATTCTGCCGTCATATCTGTTTCTATTACACCAGGAGCAATCGCATTAACCGTAATATTTCGTTTAGCCAATTCGATTGCCAAAGATTTAACAGCACCAATTATGCCCGCTTTGGATGCAGCATAATTAACCTGACCGCGATTCCCCATAACACCAGAAATAGAAGACAAAGCGATGATACGCCCACCTTTTCGCGCAGATATCATTGGCATCACACACGGGTGCAACACATTATAAAGTCCATCTAAATTTGTATGCAAAACTTTGTCCCATGCGTCACCACTTAATGCCGGAAATGGCGCATCCAAAGCAATACCAGCATTACAAATCACACCATAGTATGCACCGTGTTCGTTTATGTCCGTCGTCAAAACCTTTGCTGTGTCTTCTCGATTTGCGATGTCAAAAGACAACAAACGCGCGTTAGCCCCCAAAGATTCTACTTCTTTCAAAGTCTGTTCCGCGGCTGCTTTGTTTGAATTATAATGCAAAACTAAATCGTATCCCAGTGGTGCCAGATAAAGCGCGATTGCACGACCTATGCCACGAGATGCACCAGTAATCAAAATTGTTTTATTCATTTCCATTCTCCATAAAGTTATTCAAATCGTCTGGGCGAAAAGCGTTAAGATTACCTTTCGCAACAAGTGTATTATTGACGTCATATATTTTACATTCAAACGAAGCGATATTATTATCACAAAACAAAGATTGAACATGAACATAATAACTTTCATCAACATTAAACTTTGGAATCATAAAATGTAAATCTCGCGATCCCATAATGAATCCAGCTATCGCTTTTGTTTCACCTTTGATATGTATGTCTTGAGCGCCGATATAGCACGCAATGGATTGCGCCATATATTCAAGTGCGGTAACAGACGGAACCCCATTCAAATTTTTTTGATAAAGCAAATCTGTGTCACGAACATCAACACGCGTAACCATTTTTTGATTTTCAAAATCAACAGATTCTATGTCTGTGATAAACGCCATTGGGGCTTTTTGAGGTATTAAATCAATTGGTTTAAAATTCATTTTTATTTCCCCATAATTAAACTGGCGTTACTGCCCCCAAATGCAAAAGCGTTACATAACACACGATTTATTTCTTTATTGTCCCCAATTTGTGCCAGACGAATTTTAGCACAATCCGATGCAAATTTCCCATCATACACATGTGGAATTATAAAACTGTATTTAAGCATTAACCAAGACAACCCCATACTTATAGCACCAGCCGCACCCAAAGTATGCCCCGTCAAAGGCTTGGTTGATGCACACAAAATATTATCGCCAAATACTTTATTTATCGCCAAAGATTCCATAGCATCATTTGCCGCCGTGCCTGTTCCATGCATATTTATAAAATCTATGTCTTGTGGTCCCAGGTTCGCATCTATCAAAGCTTTGGTCATAGAATCTATGGCACCTGCACCTGTTGGGTCAGGACTGGTCAAATGATATGCATCAGAACTTTCGCCAATTCCCAGCAATTTAATTCCACAACAACCTTTTTCCATAACGAACAAAGCCGCACCTTCGCCCAAATTTATACCGTTACGATTTTCAGACATCGGATTCGTATGTGTCTTGCTTAATGCGCCAAGCGCATTAAAACCGTTTAATGCAAAATCACAACGCGCATCCACACCACCAACAATCACCGCATCACAAATATCATTTTCGATTAATTCTCGTGCTGATTGAAAAACCTTCAAACTGGACGAACAAGCAGTAGAAACAGTAAAAACAGGCCCAGAAAACCCAGTCTTACCACTTATATATCGCGCAGGCGTCCCTAGTTCTAAATTTTCAATCACGTTTTTATCAATTACTGTTTCTGTTTGAAATGATTTTTCTATTAACTTTTGTGCTTCGCTGACCCCTGTATTAGAAGAACCGATAATTACACCAACACGATTTAATGCATAGTTTTGTTTCAATAATTCAATGTCCACAACGATTTGATTCAATGCACAATCTATTAAATCATACATTCTTGAATCATAAACCTTTTCCACAGGGGCGCACCCAAAAGGAACTTTTTCGCCGTCAACCATTACATCACCAGAAAACATAGCACCGGTGTTGCCGTTGCGCGCATTTTTTACGATATCTTCGTGATTTGCGCCCAGCGCACACACGAAACCAAGATTTTTTAACACATATTCCATTTCAAATCCAACTTGCAAAATAGGATTTTTTTTCTATAATGGCACAGTATTATATAAAAAAATTGATTTTTCAAGTATGAACAAAACGTTATATATTGATAATTTTACTTTCTGGACGGAAAACGAAACGGAAAAAATTCCCGATGTATCGTTTATCCCAGCTATGCTTCGTCGCCGCATGAGTGTGCTTGAAAAAATCGCCATTTCATTAGCCGCGCGCATAACCCCGAAATCTGATGATTATCAAATTGTTTTTGCTTCGCGTTTTGGTGAATGGGAACAAACAATCAAACTTATTCGTCAATTTTACGAAGACAAAGAAATGTCCCCAATGGGTTTTAGCAATTCTGTGCATAACGCGGCTATGGGACATTTATCGTTGTTAACACATAACAAAAATTCTTATACTTCCATTGCGGGCGGTGAAAAGACTATTGAAAACGCCCTGTTAGATGCGATATGTTCTGCCCAACCAACTTTGTTTGTTTATGCCGAAGAACACAGCCCTAAAGAATACGAACATTTGTTTGAAAGACCCGTGTTATCACATGGATGCGCTTTGTTTATTGATAAAAACGGCAAAAATAAATTTGAACTGTTATCTAATAATCAAGATTTACCGAATTTATCTTTCCAAGATTTGCAAGACTGCTTACAAAACGCTGCAGATATAAAAACTTCTAATTGGAAATTAATAAAAAAACAATGAAAAAATTTTTACGTTCTTGTTTAAGTGGATTTTGTTTCATCTTGTTTGGAATTGGTGGCATTATTACTGGTGCAACATTAGTTCCGTTACTTTTAATATTTTGTTCCAAACGCACACAAAAACGCGTATTATCTGGGACTGTCCATCATTTGTGGCAGGCTTTTGTTTGGTTGATGTGCGTCGTGAAATTAATCGATATAAAAATCAAAAATGAACAGATTTTACATAATTTACACGGCAATATAGTGATTGCAAACCATCCTTCGTTAATCGATATTGTTATTTTGGTTTCAAAGATTCCAAATTCTATTTGTGTGGTAAAAGGAAGTTTATTCAAAAATGTATTTATAAAATCTTTAATTCGCCGGGTATATTTGTCTAATTCAATGTCTCCAAATGATTTTCTGGATGCCGCAAGTAAGGATTTAGATATAGGATACAATATTATTATTTTCCCCGAAGGAACCAGAACACAAAAAAACAAACCAATTCATTTACATCGCGGTTTTGCTTATTTGCAAATGTATTCTGGACACGACATTCAACCAATTCACATAGAAAACAAACCTCATATTTTGGGCAAAAATACACCTTGGTATGATGTTGGTGATAAAACTTCTGTTTATACATTGAAAATTCTACCAAAAATTGGTTTTAGCGCAAAAAACAAACGAACAGACAGACAGATAGCTGTTCTTATTAGTGAAAGCGCAAAAAAATCTCTGTTTTCTGCATAGATTACTTGACAACTACGGTTTCTTTTCCTAGTATTTGCAAGACAATTTTACAAAGGTAAAAACAATGAAAAAAGAAATTCTGGAACAAGAAATCAAAGAACTTATTATCTCTGCTTTGGATTTAGAAGACATCACTGTTTCTGACATTGATTCAAAGGCACCTTTGTTTACTGAAGGTTTGGGATTGGATTCCATCGATGCTTTGGAACTGGGTATGGCATTAAAGAAAAAATACGGTGTCAACTTTAAATCTGACAAAGAAGAAAACAAACAATATTTCAAATCTGTAGAAAGCTTGGCAGAATATATCGCCACATCAAACAACATCACATTGGAGTAAACAAATGCACACAAAAGAAGAAATTTTTTCCACCATCAAAGATATTTTAATCAATGATTTCGGTTGTGACGAATCTAAACTTCAACCAGAATCAAAATTAGTCGAAGATTTAGATTTAGACAGCATTGACGCTGTTGATTTGGTTGTTAAATTACAAAGCAAAATAAATCAAAAAGTAAATCCTGAAGATTTCAAACAAATCCGTACATTACAGGATGTTGTCAATGCAGTTGAAAAAATTGTTAACAATAATCACTAAGATATTTCTTGGTGCTTTTGTTATCGCATATCCTTTTATAATTTTTTATATGTTGCAACAAAATGTCGCTGTGAAATTCATGGGGCTGATTTTGTTGATGGTCGTTGCGTTTTCTTTTGCACGTAATAAAAACAAATATTTATTTATATTGGGGTTGATTCTTTGCTTTTTAGTAATTTTCTTTAATCAAGAAATATTTCTTAGATTTTATCCGGTGTTAATGAACGCTGGGGTATGTTCAATTTTCGCTTTGTCTTTGAGAAAAACACCCCTTGTTACACAATTCGCTAAAAAAATGACAAAAGGCAATCTTGATAAAAATCAACTAACTTATACCAGAAAAGCCACTGTTGCATGGGCAATTTTTATGTTTTTTAACACCGTAATTTCTTTGATTACCGTGTTTTTATCAACCAAAATTTGGGTGTTATACAATGGCTTTATATCATATATTTTAATTGGTATTATGATGACGACAGAATACATAATTCGCAAAGGTAAAGAAAAATGTTCACACCAATAAACAGACTTTTTTTAGATAATATTGATACCAACAGAGTTGTTTTTTGCAAATCAGATGGCGTTATACGTTTTGGTGAATATATGGAAGATATCGCAAGATACGCTAATCATTTTTCAAAAAACATATCTGATTTACAAGTTGTGATTTATATTCCTGATAATTTTTATTTGTTTTATGTGTGTTTTATGGCGGCTTTGCAAGCGGGCAAAGATGTTATTTTACCAGCCCTGTTTACCGAACAAAATGCGAAACCTTTGTTAGAGACAACAAAATCTTTGATTACTGATAAATTTGATTCTTTTGCTGGTTTTAATATTATAGATTTGCATTGCGAAGATAATACAAATTGGGACTTTCATGATGTGAACGACAGTTTTTTATACTTCTTTACTTCTGGGTCAACAGGAACACCAAAACGGATAAAAAAACAGTTCAAAATGCTGGCTGCAGAAGTTGCTTTCCACGGACAAAATCAAAAACACTTGATTGACGAAAATCCTGTTATGATTTCTTCTGTGGCACCGTATCATATGTATGGTTTACTTTGGAGATTTTTCTTTCCGCTAGCCAATGGTATTCGCACAGATTTAGATGTTATTTTTACCCCGGAAGAATTGCAACACAAACAATCTGTGTATGATAAAGTTTTATTTGCTACAACACCTTCGTTTTTAGACGGTATAACCAGATATCAAAATCAATATACTTTTGAAAACAATTGCATTGGGATTTATTCTTCAGGCAGTTTATTGCAAACAAAAACTTCTATGGATGCTTGTAAAATGTTTGGCGTATCGCCTTTCGAGATTTTTGGCAGCACAGAAACCGGGGGTGTTGCAGGTCGCCAACAAAAAAATGGTCCACAATGGACGATTTTTCCGCCAGTAAAAGTAAATTTGACAGAAAACAATGAATTATTGATTGAATCTGATTTTTCGTGCCAAAATCCTTATTTAATGTCTGATATTGTTGAAAAAACTGGTGCTAATACTTTCTTGTTAAAGGGACGCGGAGATCGTATGGTTAAAATCGCAGAAGAGCGCGTTTCTTTGCCAGAAATGGAAGAAAGACTTGGCGAATACAAATACATAGACAAAAGCTATGTTTGCGCGGTTGATTCCAAGGATAGAAATATTATTTGTGCTGTTATTTCATTAAATGATTCTGGTAAAAAATATATAATTGAAAACGGCAGACACCAATTCATCAAAGAACTGAAACAATATTTATTAAATTATTTTCCAAATGTTGTTTTGCCACGCAAAATAAGAATTGTTAATGATATTCCTGTGAACATCCAAGGCAAATATATAAAATCTGATATTATATCTGTGTTTGAATCTAATGTTGCTGAACCGATTATGCAAAATATCACAAAGACAGACACTGAATTTATCGCTGATTTAACTTTTTTG
Organism: uncultured Pseudomonadota bacterium; assembly: GCA_947303585.1. GTDB lineage: Bacteria > Pseudomonadota > Alphaproteobacteria > Rs-D84 > Rs-D84 > Enterousia. Next base: position 31,022 of record CAMYYT010000006.1, read on the forward strand.
AAAGATTCTTCTTATTTTAACGGACATTTTCCAGAACACCCTATTTTGCCTGGTGTTATACAGTTACATTTTGTATTATCTTTTATCAAACAATATTTTCACACAGACGCGAACGATTATAATATTTTGAAATTAAAGTTTTCTAACTTGATTTTGCCAGATACCCTTGTGCATTTTGAATTAAAAAAAACCAGTGAAAACGAATTTACTTTTAATTATTTTAATGATGATAAAAAATATTCTTGTGGCAAAATAGTGATAAAGGCGTAGAAGATGAAGAAACCTGTTATTATTGTCCCTTGTTTTAATCACGCGGATGCTTTTGTTAGCGTTGCCGATAAATTATCACAATTTAAACACGATGTTATTGTTGTTGATGACGGAAGCCACCCCACACAATCAAAAAAGATAAAAAATATTTGCAAAAAACATAAATTTTTCTATTTAAAAAATTTGAAAAACGGTGGTAAAGGTGCCGCTATGTTAACAGGTTTTCAATTTGCGTTAAAAAACGGTTTTACACATGCTTTGCAAATCGATGCGGACGGGCAGCACGATATTCATGACATTCCTTTGTTTTTCAAGATTGCAAATTCTCATCCGAACGATTTAATTATTGGGAATCCAACATATGATGAATCTGCACCACGGTCGCGTTTAATTGGTCGCAAAATAACTAAATTTTGGGTTATGGTTGAAACTTTGAATAAAAACATGCCTGATACAATGTGTGGGTTTCGCGTTTACCCGTTAAAATTAATAGAACCTGTATTGAAAACTATAAAATTCAAACGCATGGGATTTGATATCGAAATCGTGGTAAAGGCTTTTAGAAACGGAGTAAAAATTATATCAATTCCTACAAAAGTTATTTATCCAGAAAGCGGTGTTTCGCATTTTCACGCTTTTCGTGATAATTTTTATATCAGTTTACTTCATACTTATTTATGTTGTTTAATACCAGTATGGTTAATCAAAAGAGGGAGAAGATGAAAAAACTAATATTAATTTTGGCTTGTATTTTTTCACTGAATGCGTTTGCACACCCAATCACTGATGAAATGCCTGACAAATTAAAAACTTTCACAGACAATCTGGAATCAGTGTCTGCAACATTTAAACAAACCAAGATATTGCCAGAATCAACAAAGCGATTTACATCAAATGGCTATGTAAAATTTGTTAAAAATGTTGGTTTTACATGGCATCAACAAAAGCCAAGCGAAGAAGTTTTTACTTCCACTTTGCAAGAATATTGTGTGAACGGTGAAGCCAAAGAATTGACAGAATTGCCCTATTTTTATCGTGTTCAATCTATGATAGATAAAATGTTAAATGGCGATATGTCTGATTTTTTGTTTGCGTTTAATGTTGATTATAATGAACACAAAGATAGTTGGACTTTGGTTGCAACGCCACGATTATCTGTGTTAGCTGATATGGTTCAGAATTTAACCATGTATGGAACAACGAAAGATTTAACCAAAGTCATTATGACTTATTATGACGGGACTATTGTTATTTTAGAATTTAATCGTTCAAAGAAAGAAATAAAAGATGAAATTGCTTGTTAAGAAAATCTTGTTTGGCATAGCTGTTGTTCTTGGTGTTGTTGCAACATTGATATTCAAGACACCTTTGCACAGTCAAACAGATTTAATATCTTTGATAGATATAAACGGCGCAGGACAACAATGGCCCGTCAACAAGATTTCAGATAAATTTTCTTCTGTGATAAATATTGTTGTTGAATCAGACGATGAAAAATTCGCACTTCAAAGTGCTAACAAGATTATAAATTTGTTAAACACAGAAGATTTTAACAATTTGAAAGTCCAATATAATAATTTTTCTTTGAAAAGTGTCACAAAAGATTTAATTCCATATAAAAGTGGGCTTTTAAGCGCACAAGACAAAGAATTTTTACAACAAAACCAATCAAGAAAAATCGCAGACAATGCCATAAAACAGGTATCTCAATCCATGATGCCACTTATTGTTCCTTTGCGCGAAGATCCTTTTTTATTGTTATCAAATTACTTGTTGAATATTAATAATGGGAATATTGGGTGGACTTTGCATAATGGATTACTTTGGCAATATAATGATTCAAAACATTATTTTATGATTCCTGTGGATGTGGTTAATACAAAAACAACCAACAAACAGATAAATTCTTTACGCCAAGAATTATTAAAGTTTAATGATGAAAACCGACGAATTTATATCAGCGGCGTTCCGCTTCATACCGCGACAATGGTTCAAAAAAGTCAGGTCCAATTAACTGTTTTATCTTTGTTAGCCGCATTGATGGCGATATTATTCAGTTATTTATTGTTTCGAAAAATGTTCACAATAATGATTGTGCTGGGTAGTTTATCTGTTGGTTTTTTATGTGGAACTATCGCTTTGTTTTTGTGTTTTAATACTCCTCATATTTTGACTTTTGTCTTTGGAACAACTTTGATTGGGTTGGGCATAGATTATTCTTTCCATTTTTTAACAAGTGCCACTTTGAAAAATCAAATACAAATTCGTGAAAATATGCGACATTCATTTTTAACAACTTTGTTATGTTTTTTACCTTTGCTATTTTCTGGGATATCTTTGTTACAACAAATTTCTGTTTTTACTATCACAGGTTTAACAACAATTTATGTTGGACTTGGTTTATTTATACCAAAAAAAATAAAATTGGAGACCAAGCCTTTGAAAATCAATTTTTCTTTGTCACGTAAATCGAGAATTGTGATTTTATCTTTGATTAGTATTGTAATTATAGCGACCTTGCCTTTTGTAAAAAAAGAAAACAACATGAACCAACTTTATCGTCCAGATGCACAAATTTTAGCAGACGAAGTGATGGTGCAAAAATTAACCAAATCAACAGAATCTGCCGTATTAATGGTTCGCGGTAAAAACATACAAGAAATTCTTGAAACAGAAGAAAGCATAAAACAAAACGGGAATAACTTCTTTTCTTTATCAAACATAATTCCATCAATAAAAACACAACAAGAAAACGAAAAATTAATTAAACAGTTATACAAAACACAGTCCAAATATTTAAAACAAAAACTTGAATTGAAAAACACGCCTACATTTGAAAGTGGTGAATATATGACATCAGATAATATAAATTCAGAATTTTTGAACAATTGGATTGGTAAATTGATTATCAGAGACAAAAACTATATTTATTCTTTGGCACAAGTTTCGCCAGACATACAAATAAACAACGAAAATGCAAAAGTTGTTTCTGTATCAAAAATTTTAAGTGATAAAATCGAACACTACAGCCTTGAAACTTATCGTTTATTGGGAATTTGTGCGGTTTGTTTGTTTATTTTGCTTTCATTGTTTTATAAAAAACGGGCGATTATTTATTTAATTCCATCTTTTTTAGCGATATTGCTTTCTGTGTGTATTTTAACTTGGATTGGACAACCGATAACTTTCTTTCATATGCTGGCATTTTTTATCGTGATTGGACTTGGGCTTGATTATACAATATTCAATATAAATGCAGATAATGACAAAGAAACACGCCCTGTTTTATTTTCTTTCCTTACCAGTTTTGTTGGTTTTGGTTTACTGGCTTTTACCAGTTTCTTTTTAATTAAATCTATGGGAATTATTTTAGGCTTAGGTTTGGGTTTGTCTTATTTAATATCTTTCTTTTTATTCCGCACACACAAAGTTAAGTGATGGCACGCCAGATGGTATAAATTCAATATCTTTGGTTAATTCTTTGGTGCAAACACAGATTAAATAATCACCCAGTTTATAAAAATATTTGTGTGCTTTGGTAGCGTCATTGCCAAATTTAAATTCTGCTTCGTATTTAACAAAGTTTTTATAGAAAGCGTCTTTATCTTTGGTTTTTGGTAATCCCAATAATTCACTTTGCCCTGCAAAATCGCGCTTAATAGATGTATTTTCTATATCGATTCCAACATTAGAATTTGACACGGCAACCATAACAAAATTGTCTTTGTGCGCAATTGATACAAACCCAGATTTAATAATCGGCGCACCGTTTTTATCAACCTTAACGCTTTCGCCTGTGACATTTTTAACAATTGCGCGAGATAATAAAAATTGTAACTTATGGGTATGATTTGAAAATTTTGACAAGCGAATTCTATCTGATACAGGTAACGCATTTTCTATATCAGCGATATTCTTTATCTCTTTGATATTTGACATATATATTTTCATAAGTTAAATTATAAAGGAAAAATATCAAAAGGCAAATATATGAGAAATTGGTATGAAGTCCGCGAACAAAGTGCTGGGAATTTGCGTCTGGAAACGCTTTGGTTTATATACAAAGTGTTTGGCATAAAGTTTTTGAAATTCGTGCTTTGGTTTGTATGTTTGTTTATTGTGCCTTTTGCAAAACCTGCCAGAATCGCTTCAAAAAAATACAAGAAAATATTAAATGCATATCAAAAAAAGTCGGGATATAAAAAAACAAAATTTTCAACTTTTTCGCATATTTATGGATTTGCGTGTGGTGTGCTTGATAAAATGGTGGCATCTTGTGATAAACGAAACAAGATTAAATTCGCTGTTCATAAAAATTCTGATTGGATACAGTTTCAAAAATACATCGGACAAAACCAGGGGGTATTTTTGATTTGTTCACACTTGGGAAACATAGAAGTTTTGTCTGCTTTTCCAGATAGCAACCATAAAAAAATGCATGCCTTTATGCAAGTTTCTCAAACTGGCACTTTTCATAAATTTATGATGCGACACAATATTGCAACAAACACCACTATTTATCCTACCGAAAACATAGATATCAGCGTGGCGGGTAATATGTATGACAACCTACAAAACGGTGATTTGGTTATGATGGCAGGAGACAGGACTTCGCCGACAAGCCCATCCAGATTTGAAACTGTTTCGTTTTTGGGTAAAAATTGTCGTTTTCCAATCGGAACTTTTAAATTCGCCCACGCACAATCACACCCTGTGTTTGCGATTTGCGTTATGAATAATGGGTGTGAAAAATACACAATTTATGTAAAACAAATAAAATCTGAAAACATCAAAGAAATGATAGGTGAATACGCCAGATTTCTAGAACAATTAATTTTAATTTATCCAAAACAATGGTTTAATTTCTTTGATTTTTTTGAAAATAATAACAAAGGTAACACAAATGATTAAAGACAAAAATTATTATGAAAGTATATTACCACAATTTGATTGCAAGTTTTCAATGAGTGTGCGCAATAAATATTTCGAATTGATAAAGTCTGGTCAAAAAGACATTGAATTGCGCGCTTTTGATGAAAAACGCCGTCAAATGAAAGTGGGCGATAAATTCTTGCTTTATGATGCAGAAAACACAGATAATTACATAATTTGCAAAATATTAAATTTGCATGTCGCGCCTGATTTTGAAACTTTATTTAGCAAATTAGATATTAAACGCACGGGTTTTGAAACTATCAAAGAATTAGAAGATGTCGTATTCAAATTTATCACCAAAGAAGAATTTGCGAAAAATTCTGTGGTCGGTATTGAAATTGAAGTTGTAAAATAACCATTTTATCGAACACGAACACATTTAAAAAATTTAGAAACAGTATTTGTTTTTTCAACAGGTAAAACATTTTGTGGATAAACCATTCGGCGCACAACCCATTTATCAGAATCAAAAAATTCATTTAGGTCTATTGGAAACCTGGTATATTTAAACTGTCCAGATTTAATATTTTGCTCTAATTTTTTATCGTATATTTTCGTTACATACATTATATCTATTAAATCATGTTGAAGCGCATAATCATAAATCTGGCGCCCACCACAAATAAACATATAATCAAAATCTTGGCATGCAGCAATCGCAGAATTTATGGATGAAGCATAGAAAACACCAGATTGGTATTCGTCTTTGTTTTTGGAACTGCACACTATGTTCAAACGATTAGGCAAAGGACGGCGTGGCAGGCCATCAAAAGTATTTTTACCAAACACACAAGGATATGGTGTTGTCATGGTTTTAAAGTGAAAAAAATCTTGTCGAGAATGCCAGGGCATCACATTGTTTTGCCCGATAACACCATCTGGTCCAACCGCTACAATTCCACAAACTGTTGTTTTTTTATTCATAACGAATACTAAAGCATAAAAATCAAACTATGTCCATAAAAACCTAGGGATTCAAACAAATTGTTTGGCTTTGTGTTTTATGAGATAATCAAAGCATGAAAACCAGCGTTACGTCACCAACAACATTTTGTTTTCCAATTCAAACCATGATTTAACGCTGGGGTTCATAATTTTTGACAAAAATGTAATTTTTTCTTGATTTTTTATTTTTTTGTGTCAGAATTACCCCCGAACGCTGAAAAAAAGAGTTCTTTTGGAGGCATAGCTCAGTTGGTAGAGCAAATGACTTTTAATCATTGGGTCCAGAGTTCGAATCTCTGTGCCTCCACCAGAAAAATTAAAAGACATCCGCAAGGATGTTTTTTTGTTTTTCAGGCACAGAGATGAGAACGTCAGAGTTCGACAACAAGTTGGTTTTGCTGAATTAATGATGGTGGCGGGGCTTTCTGGTTGTATAGCCTGTGGAATAAAACCAATCGTCTATCATAGAAAGCATTGTTTCGATATATCTGGCGATTTCCCGCGGGGAATTGTGGTATTTGAATTCATTCAAAATCTGGTTTAATTCTTGGACTATGAAAGACAAAATCTGGGTATGTTGTGGATCCAAAACCTCTATTTTATCAGATTTATAAAGCAAATCTTCCATTAAAATCAGCTCTTTTTTTATTGCGTGGATATATTTTGTGTCTAAATCTAGTTTTTTATAATTTAAATTCAAATCCTGCATAGGAACGGTGATATGTTCGATTTTTATAATGCGTTTCATTTGATTCAAGATTTTAAACAAGATACCATCTATGACATTAACCACATTGTTGTGTAAATTTTTCTTCATGCGACGGGTTATAAGAAAATTAGAATAATCATAGAACAAAAACACCAAAGGTATCGCCAAAAGCGAAGCAGAGATGTTATTTGTCAAATCTATCCAAGACGGGTCATGCAAGTATTTTTGTGAAAAATCAAAAACAAATATGCCACCTGCGATAGATAACACATACGGAACAGCTTTCAAAACAAAGTGTGATATTTGCATGTCAAAAATTATAGCGTATAAAAACCATTTATAACACAGGAAGAAAAACCTTAGCAAAACTTGAAAAACCATCAAAAATGCGCTATAATTATATAGATGGGCAAACCCCACACAAACCAAGAGGTGGCATGATGGCAATTTCACTGGAAAACAAACTGTTTGATTATTTGGCACAACTGCATTTTGATTTGATGTCACCAGAAGTTCGCGCACGTTTCGATGAATATGCCAAAAACAAAGATTTTCAAGGACATATGAAGGAATGGAACAACCGTTATGTCGGTGGCATGTTGCCAGATTTTGTTAGTCCTGGTGTTGGTGGTGTCACAAACGAACATCAATTAACCGGTGGTGAATGGGACAAACTGTATTTAGCCTTTCAAAAAACATTACAACGTATGAACAAGGCCAAAGATCCAAAAGTTGGTTTTGACGGTGATTATGACAAAAAAACCAAAGATTTTATTGCCAAATGGTTTGGTTCAGACAAATTATTTGACCAGGATAAAGCAGACCCCGCGGTAGAAGACAAATTAACCGATGCCCCAGCCCCCAATTCTTTGCTGTCTTTTCTGACCGCTCACCGTGGTCAATTAGAAACTATTTTTAAGACACAGGGGATTGTTTCCAAAGATTCATCTGGTTTTACATATGACAAATTACTAAATGGATTGACAACAAAAAAATATAACACAGATGATAACTTTAGAAATAATCTTTCAAATGTAATAAGTTATATTGAAGCTTACGGACCAAACGGTGGGGCTCCAGCAGGATATTGGCCAAATACTTTACTAGCTCTTGAGCCCGGAATTGATTTTGGACCCCCTCTACCAGCCGACTTCAATGATTGGTTTGTTGCGCCAACTGTTTATACGCCACCACTTATGGGAAGTCGTATAGATGATTTTAAAACAAAATATTCAAATATTTTCAGTGAATTGTTAGATCCCAAAAACTCTAAGATTCTTGACAAATTCTTGACAGAATCAGAACCAATCATAGGCAACCAAATCAAAGCAGCTGTTGCACAAACCGATTACACAAATAAAGATTCCAAAGATTATGTACCAGAAAAATATCCTGATTCTAAAAATTGGAAACAAAGGTTTGAAGATTGGAAAAATGATACTTATGAAAATCATCTGCGCAGATTTACAAACCCAAGTCGTGGAACACGTTTGTATTTCAGTCCTTGGTCACAAAACATTATCAAGGCTTTTGACAAAGCCAAACTTAAACCAACAGATGGGTTGGAGGGAATACTGTCTAAAAAAGATGATGTTCTGAAAAACTTGAAATCAACCCCAACAGCAACTTCTCATTTTAAGTGGTTTACTGAAACTATTGAAAATTTAAAAACAGCGGGTATGAACAAAGCTGTTGAAGGCGCACTGCGCAACGGAAAACAAATGCGCGATCTCGTATCTGCTGTAATTGCTGAAGCAGTTGAACAGAATAAAATCGATGAAGCAAAGACCGCTTTAGAAGTATTATCTGTTGCTAAATACGGTTTATCTTGCAGTCGAACACTGGGCGCTTTACGCGAAGCAACAAAAGATATGTCTATTTTGTCAGATAAAAATTTATCGTGGAACAAAAGTAATGAAGGTATTCAATTCGTTACCAACGCCATGGATAAAACCGCAGGACTGGCAATACGCGGTTTGGGGCTTGCCGCAACAGGAATCCATAATTTTATACAACACAGACGCACAAAAATTGGCGATGATTTAAGAAAAAACAAAGTGTTAAGTAATGCACATAAACATTGGAACGAAGAAGACACGCACGCAACAGTAACAAAAAAACACACCGAAGCAACAAGTAATCTAGCAAAATTAGCAGCAGGACATGGCGATTCGGGGCATGTTATTGATGCTGCAACAATTGTCGCTGAAACAGCAGCATTGGGCGGAATGCCTGCTGGTCCTGCAAAAGATGCATTACAAAAAGATGTTGACTTGTACAATAAATCTGTGATGGACAACCATAATGCTGCCATAGAATTAGCCAATATAGGCGCACGCCAAGCCGCTCGTACTGCAGCCCCAGAAAAAGACCCTTTCAGAGAATTAATAGCATATTGGGATATGTTAGAATCTGTTGGTAAAACCCATGTATTTACCTTGGGCAGTATGAAGTTGAAACGCGATGCTATGTTTAAGGATGAAACAAGAATCATATCTGGTGCGCCCGTAACACAATCACGCGCTAAACATATTGCAGATGCTTACCTCAAAAAATATGGTACACTTCGAACGGCTTGATTTTTATTGGGATTTGTGGTATAATGTTGCATAGATTAAGACGGTGGTAACAGCCGTCTTTTTTTTTATTTTCCAAACATTTATTTTTTAACAAAAGGATTTTAATATGACACGAATTCTGCAGATTCGTCGCGGTTCAGCCGCACAAAATGATAATTTTACTGGGTTGGCTGGTGAAATAACAATGGACACAACTAACAAAACCCTGCGTATTCACGACGGTGAAACGTTGGGTGGCTTTGCGTTGGCGCGCCAAGACAGCATATCTGGGTTTGATATAAGTTCTGTGCCAGATACTTTTTGGAACGCTTTATTTACAGCGCACCAACCTAACAGCGTTAATTCTTTGACAAGTGATGCACTGATTTTATCTAATTCAGCATATCTTGATTATGAATTTGATTACGCATATTTGCCCGCGCGCGCAGAAGCCGTATTGGTATGTTTATCGCCAGAAGCTGGGTACAGCATAGATGATGAAGTGCGCGCCTTTGGTGTGGGAACTTTTGCAAATCCTGGGGTTAACACTTATATTCAAAACGGTACTTTGCATATCAGGTTTTTCATTGGTGGGCAAAACATTTGGGTATTCCATAAAACTGATGCTAATCCGGTGAATATAAACAACAGCAACTGGAAATTAAAATTTATAGTTTACTATTGAAACCTGTAAATTTATTTGCTATCGTGGTTGACGTCAAAGAAAACCAAGAAAAAAGGATTTAATATGTACATACTTGCTTTGAATTGTGGTTCTTCATCCCTTAAATACCAAGTGTTTGATGCGGATAGCAAAAAAGTTATCGTTGGTGGAAATGTTGAAAAAATCGGATTACCTGATTCTTTCATTACTCAAAAATATCCTGACGGAAAAAAAGACAAAAGAGTTGTCGAAATGAAAAACCACAACGAAGCATTGGGTGTCGTTATGAACATGTTACGCGAAGCGTCTGTTGATATGAACGAAATCGGCGGCGTAGGACATCGTGTTGTTATGGGTGGTTCTAGATTTGCTTCGTCTGTGGAAATTGATGATGAAGTGATGCACGAAATTGCTAATTGGAAAGATTTGATGCCTTTGCATATTCCTGCGTCATTGATGGGAATTGAAAGCGCACGTCAAATGTTGCCAAACGCAAAACAAGTTGCGGTGTTTGATACTGCGTTCTTGCAGACTATGCCAGAAAGTTCTTATCGTTATGCAATTCCAGAAGCATGGTATAAAAATTTAGGCGTGCGTCGTTATGGTTTCCATGGAACTTCTCATTTGTATGTTTCTAAACGCGCAGCAGCAATGTTGGGCAAACCAGCAGACCAATGCAATTTAATTACTATGCACATTGGTTCTGGCGCGTCTGGGGTTGCAATCAGAAATGGTCGCGCAGTCGATACTACTTTGGGCATGACACCAACCGCAGGTTTGGTTATGGGAACACGTCCAGGAGATGTTGATGCCGCAGCGATGTTATATGTTATGGAACAATTAAAATTGACTCCTGAACAAATGACCAAACATTTGAACAAAGATTCTGGTTTGATGGGTATCACACAATGTTTTGCAGACCGTCGTGATGTCGAAGCAAACAAAGACGAAAACCCATTATGCAAATTGGCAATCGATATGGAAGTGCATACTGTGAAAAAATACATTGGTGCATTTATGGCTGAATTAGGACATACTGATGCGATTGTATTCACAGCGGGCGTTGGTGAAAACGACGATTATTTGCGCGAACAATTCTGCAGTGGCTTGGAAGAATTGGGCGTTAAATTAGATGTCGAAGCCAACAAAAACGCCCTTGCACGCAAAGGTGTTGATGAAGCAGTTATCAGCACACCTGATTCCAAGGTTAAAATATTTATGATTGCGACAAACGAAGAATTGGTTATCGTAGAAGATACCATCGCAATCATGAACGGCACTTATGACGCCGACCATTTGAAAATGGATTATTCATTTGCAAATAAATAAAAAATATTTGATAGAAAAAACTGACGCAACCGCGTCAGTTTTTTTATTGGAATAAATTATAAAAATTTGCTATGTTCATGGCATGGACAAAGAAGTTTTTGATTTTTTTAATACTGATTTGCAATTTATTCACGGCGTGGGACCCGTATTGGCATCAAAGTTTAATGATGTTTTGGGTGGACGACGCGTGTTGGATTTTTTGTTACATATTCCGTCTTATGTGCGGCCGCGTGAAATACTCGATTCTGTGATGGAAGCCAAGGCTGGCGATACGATTACTGTTTCTGTTATGGTAAAATCTCATAAACGTGGCGGTGTATTCAAAGGTCGCAGGCGCCCCAGCCAAATTGTTTGTGCTGATAAATTATCTGCACCGTTGACAATACAATTTTTTAATGTGAAATTTCTTGATTATTGGATGGAAAAATTGCCCATTGGCAGTTGGCGCATAGTTAGTGGGAAACTCGATTTTTCTAATCGAGATGGTGCGATTATTAATCATCCTGAATTTATTGAAACACCTGAAAATGCCACCAAGATTCCGGCACACCAGGCAATTTATCCATCTGGCGAAGGTTTAACGCAAAAAACTTTTTCAAATGTTCGCGACCAAATTTTCAAGATAATTCATGAACGCATCAATGCAAATAATACATCTGAAAATTTAATGGAATTTATAGACGCGCTGGAACATGTACATTACCCGGAAAGCAATGATGATTTGGTACCAAATTCTACTTTCGTTGCAAAACTGGCGTATTGCGAATTGTTCGCACACCAAAGCGCGATTGCTATCAATCGAAACTTACGCAAAGCACAAATTAATGTGCGACAGTTGCGCGCAAAAAAATATGATTTTATCAATAAGTTTTATGAATCTTTGCCGTTCAAATTAACAGGCGCCCAACAAAGGGCTATTGATGAAATATTTGCAGATTTTGCCCGCCCTGTCCCGATGATGCGTTTGGTCCAAGGTGATGTGGGGTCTGGGAAAACTATGGTTGCATGTGGCGCGATGATAAAGATGGCGGAAACTGGCGCACAATCTGTGTTGCTGGCCCCAACTGACACTTTGGCACAGCAACATTTCGCAAAAATAAAACCATTGTGCGATAAATTCGGTTTGGTATGTGATGTTTTAACTGGTCGCGACAAAGGTGCGGCGCGCCGCGAAAAATTAATTTCTTTGAAATCAGGTCGAACAAAAATCGCAATTGGAACACATGCTTTGTTCAGCGAAGATGTTATTTACAAAGATTTAGGATTGGTCGTGATTGATGAACAACACAGATTTGGCGTAGCACAGCGAACTGCAATGCGAAGCAAAGGAAACAATCCTGATATGCTGGCTTTGTCTGCGACACCGATACCACGAACGCTTTCTATGACTGTGTATGGTGATATGGATGTTTCGATAATAAATGAAAAGCCTGCGGGCAGATTGCCAATTAAAACAACTAAATTACCAATAGAGCGCGCCAAGGCTTTGATTGAAAGAATTGCGCCACAGATTAAAAATGGAGCAAAGGTTTTTTGGGTCTGTCCGTTGGTCGAAGAATCTGAAAATATAGATATGACTGCGGCTCAATCGCGATTTGAAGAATTAAATAAATATTTCCCGGGCAGTGGTCTTTGTCATGGACAGATGGATAAAAAAGCACGCGACAAAGTTATGGAAGAATTTGCAGATGAAAATTCAAAAATGCGTGTTCTGGTTTCGACTACTGTGATAGAAGTTGGTATTGATGTTCCGTCTGCAACAATTATGGTTATTGAAAACGCTGAACGATTTGGTTTGGCTGCCCTGCATCAATTGCGTGGACGCGTGGGACGCGGTTCTAAACAATCTTATTGCATTTTGCTTTATGGAAACAATATTTCGCCTGATGGGTTAAAAAGATTGGATGTATTATGTGAAACCGAAGACGGTTTTGTTATCGCTGAACAAGATTTAATGATGCGCGGCGTTGGTGAATTATTAGGCACGAAACAAAGCGGCTGGATACAATACCATTTTGTAAACTATCGCGAACACAGGGATTTATTCAAATTGGCACAAAGTGCTTCGATGGATGATAATATTGCAAAAAATAATTGGGCGAAACAATTGCGGGCTATATTCGATTGTTCTACAATAGCGGGGGCATAGTTTGAAAAAAATATTTGCAATTTTGTTTTCTGTTTTCTTGGCGTTCAATGCGAATGCAACAACCCTTATTAACGATACAGAAATAGAAAATAAAATTACTGAAATAATTTTGCCTGTGGCGCGTGCTGCTGATATTCCTGAAAAAAGGTTGAAAGTTTACATTGTAAATGATGATGATTTTAATGCGTTTGTTCGTGGTGGCGAAGATGTTTTTATTTACACAGGACTGCTTAAACAAATCAAAAATCCTAATGCTTTGCGGGCGGTGGTGGCGCATGAACTGGGACACACTATTGGTGGACACATGGTTCAAATATCAGCGCGTATGCATGATGAAATGGTACGCACTATGATTATTCAAGCACTGGGCGTTGGTTTAATGGTTGCGGGGGGCAATCCTACTGCTGGGGTTGGTGTGATGGCAGGCGCCAGCGGTATCGCACAACAATCTTTGCTTTCTTTTTCGCGCGATGAAGAAAGGATGGCTGACGATATGGCTATTGATTTAATGGTCAAGGCAAATCAAGACCCAAACGGTTTGATAGAAGTCTTTGAACAGATGCACGATATAACCGGTGAATTTGAAAAGCGCGTTAACCCTAATCGCATTAATCACCCATTGACTGGTGAACGCATAAACAACGCAAAGGCAAAAATCGGGAAAATTAAAAAGATTCCAAAGAAAAATTCATCTGCAATTACGCGCGAAAACAGCGAATATGAAATGCTGCGCGCAAAGTTAATCGGCTATTTAAATACAGATAAAAATGTGATTACGCAATATCCGTATTCAAATAAATCTGATGCGGCGATTTATGCACGGGCTATTGCGAATATGCGGGCTGGTGATTTGACAGCTGCAAAGACAGGGACACAAACACTGATTAATCGCAACCCAAACAATCCTTATTTTTATGAACTTTTGGGCGACATAGAATTTCAATTTGGCGCATACGATGACAGTGTAAACGCTTATGAAAAAAGTTTAAAATTATCGAAAAACGCACCACAAATTGAAACAGCTTTGGCATTGGTCCTTAGCGAACGCAACAAGCCAGGCGATAAAGAACGCGCAACAGAACTTTGCAAACGCGTGATTTTGAAAGAAGCTTCGCCCTTGGCATATTGGATATTGGCGCGGGTCAGTGATGGCGCCGTTGCAGATTGGGCTATGGCAGAATTTTATAATATGAATAATGATATTAAAAACGCGAAAAAATACGCGAAATTGGCACAAAAAAAGTCTAAGAAAGATTCTCCAGAATACATTAAATCTGATGATATATTGAAAAGGAAATAAAATACAAAAAGCCCCCCACACACAGGGGCTTTTTATAGGAAGGAAAGAAACTTTCCCACACAACCGATGCAAGTATTGTATCACAAAAAGCATACTGAACCAAACAAAAAATACTTAATTTATAAAAAAAACTTGATTTTCAGTAAAATATAACATAAAATGGGCGCAGTAAATAACAAAAGGCGATAAAAATGGCATCTAAAAAAGGTAGCAAAGAAGTAATTAAACTGGTTAACAAAGAAACCGGTATTTACTATACAACAACAAAAAATACAAAATCTGAAAACACTCAGGGTAAATTGTCTTTCCGTAAATATGACAGAAAATTACGCAAACACGTTATGTTTACAGAAGCAAAAATGCCTCACTAATGATTTTGTTTGACCAAGATTTAACACCCGCAATTGCGGGTGTTTTTTATTTTTCCTTGTTAACAAAAAAATTCACAACATTATTTCCCAAATTTACCACTTCTGGGGAAGCCGACGGGGATTGTGTGACCCTGACTTGCCCTTTTTGCAAGCCATGGCGATATATCATCCAATTTGGTTGTACCGCGTCCAGTTGTCCAACCAAAACCATCTGCACGATTAAAGAACATTACATCGATTGTATATGTGCGTTCTGCGTTATATTTTTGCAAGATTACACCTTTGCCCCGCGACATTTCTGGAATTTGATTTGATTCAAATATTAACAATTTATCATTTGAACCAGAAAGCGCAACCATATCACCATCAACGCGGACGCATAATACTGCTGGATTTCTGTCGTCAACGTTCATAATCTGTTTACCACTTTTGGTTTGGGCAACGCAATTTTCACCAGCCACGATAAACCCAGTACCGTGGCGCCCCACAACCAGATACTTCGCAGATGTATCCAATACAAACGCCTTTACAATTGTTTCTTCGGCGCCGATATCAGCCATCATACGCACAGATTCACCAAATCCACGCGCGGACGGCAAATCATTCGCCGATAGTGTGAACATTTTTCCACCAGACGCAAACAAATTGATTTTATCTGTTGTTTGGGCGTGGAAAGCACATTGTAATTCATCGCCTTCTTTGAATTTCATATCCAAATTATTCAAATCCAAGTGACCCTTGGCTGCGCGAATCCATCCCATTGTGGACAACACGATTGTAACAGGTTCTTTTTCAATAAAGTCATCTGCGTTAACAGCGATTTCTTCGCCAACTGGCGCCCAAAGAGTCCGACGACGCCCCAGCGCAGTTGTTTTCGCATATTGTTTTTTAATATCATCAAACCATGCGTGTAATTGTGCATTTTGAATTTCTTCGCTTTCCAATAATGCCTGTAATTTATCTTTCTCGGCGCGCAATTCTTTGTCTTCGCGTCTTATTTCCATTTCTTCCAATTTACGAAGACTGCGCAGACGTGTATTCAAGATTGCTTCGACTTGGACTTCGGTTAATTGGAATTCTGCCATCAATACAGATTTAGGTTCGTCTTCGGTTCTTATGATTTCAATAACCCTGTCTAAATTCAAATATACTATTAATAACCCACCCAAGATTTCCAAACGTCTTTCAATGTTTCCAAGACGCCATTTAGTGCGACGCAACAAGACATTTTTTTGGTGTGCGATAAATTCCCGTAACACATCACCAATCGGCATTACACGCGGCGCACCATTAGAATCTACGACATTAAAATTCATATTGAATTTATATTCCAGGTCTGTCATCGCAAACAAATGCGCCATCATTTTATCAATTGGAATATTACGGCTTTTAGGTGTGATTACAATACGGACATCTGTTGTAGATTCGTCCACAATATCTTCGACCAATGGTAATTTTTTAGAATCTATTAAATCTGCGATTTGTTCAACCAATTTAGATTTAACTATGCCATACGGAATTTCAGTGATAACAACCTGCTCTGCGCCACGTTCCAATTTTTCAACTTCCCATTTGGCGCGTATACGAAAAGCACCACGACCGTTATCATAATTTTTACATATTGTCGCAAAATCATCAATCAGCACGCCACCTGTTGGAAAATCTGGGCCAACTAATTTTTTCATGATTTGTTCAGTACTGGCATCTGGTTTATCAACAACCAAATTCAATGCATCCATAATTTCAGACACATTATGCGTTGGAATATTGGTCGCCATACCCACAGCAATCCCCATTCCACCATTAGCCAACAAATTTGGAAATGCCCCCGGCATCACAGTTGGTTCAACCGTTGTTCCATCAAAATTTGGCATCATATCAACGCTGTCTTCGTCTATACCTTCCATAATCAGCATCGCGGCAGCCGTCATTTTAGATTCTGTATAACGATACGCAGCCTGGGGGTCACCATCGATATTTCCAAAGTTCCCCTGGCCATCAATCAATGGATAACGAACAGAAAAGTCCTGTGCCAATCGGACCATCGCATCGTAAACCGAAGAATCCCCATGCGGATGATAATGCCCCAACACATCCCCAACCACAGTTGCGCATTTACGAAACGCAGCATTTGGTGATAACTTTTGACGCAACATAGAATATAAAATACGACGGTGCACAGGTTTTAAGCCGTCCCTTACATCAGGCAACGCGCGCGCAACTATCGTGGAAACTGCATAAGATAAATAACGTTCAGACAATGCGTCTGATAATTGTTGGCCAGATATGTTTTCTTTTATGTTTTCTGCTTTTCTCATAATTCTTCCCATTTTTATCACGAAAAGAATAAAACATTTATAAAAATAAAACAAGAAAAAAACCTTTATTTTTCAAGTTTTTATATTACAATCGCCACAAAACAAAAGGATTAAAACAAATGAGCCAACCAGAAACATTTGAAAACAAAACTCCTGTTGCCCAACAAAAACTAACCACTGCCGATGTTGCGCGCATGTTCAATGACTTACAAAAATCATTAAAAACAGAAACATTTTCTTTTTCTACAAAACTCAGTCGTCCCGAAGGCGGGACAGCCGTTGGCTTTTCTTATACTGGGGCCGCCGCCGGTGCTGGTTTGCGTGATATTTTAAGAGCAACAAATATAGATTACGCTGTTGTTATGTACGGGGGAATCGGTGCAAATGAAAATTCTGAAATTCAAATTGACGAAGATAGCAAAAAAAAGATGCTGGATTTGATGAATAAAGTAAAATTTGAAAAAACGTATAGCGATTAACAAAAAAAACACCCGATTGGGCGTTTTTTATTATTTCTTTTTTGTCTTTTTGTATGTTTTTTTCATTGCGATGGTTAAGTATGCACCAATTACACCCAAAACATACAACGCCAACAACGATAAATCAAACCATATATTTGTCACACCCTGATTCAACAAATATTTCGGTAAATCAAAAACAATAAGCACTATAACTATGTATATAAACTCTATCAACCACCTTTGCCATTTTTTCATAAAAAACTCCTTTTGATTATGTTCTCAAGAGATTGTATCACCCCCAAAAAAAACTGTAAAGAAAAAACGCCCAAATGGGCGTTTTTCAAATCACTATTCATTAGAAACCAAAAACCATACGTTGTTTAGATTGACGTTTCTTTTCGTTACGAACCGCTTCTTCTTTTAAACGTTTACGTTTAGTAGTTGGTTTTTCGTAACGTTGACGTTCTTTCATTTCGCGATAAAGGCCTTCTTTCTGAGATTTACGTTTTGCAACGCGCAAAGCCTGTTCAACGTTGTTATCACGGACCAAAACTTTAACCATTATGTATTCACCCCCTTTGGCGAATTTGTATTTTGTTTGTTAATGTTGATTGTGATTCTATAATACAAAAAACAAAAAAACAAGAAAAAATTATTAAAAGTCTTGACTTTTTCTTGATAAACTAATAAAATGACTTCGCTTTCAAATGAAAGTGGCAAAGTTCTGGGGTTGTAGCTCAGTTGGTAGAGCACCTGCTTTGCAAGCAGGGGGTCGTCAGTTCGAGCCTGATCAGCTCCACCA
>CAMYYT010000007.1 GCA_947303585.1 uncultured Pseudomonadota bacterium
AGAGGAATCATAATCCTTTGGTCAGGGGTCCGAATCCCTTCGCCGCTACCAAAATAACAAACGACCCTTGTGGTCGTTTTTTGTTTTGGTTTAGACCGCGGTGGATGCGGACCCTGGGTCCGTAAATTTGTATGCGAGAACAAGTGAAACGAAGTTAGAGCAACTACAAATTTGCGCGCAGGCATTTATGCCGAGCGAATCCCGAAGCCGTGACATACATACTTTGGACACCGGCACAGGGGTCCGAACCGCAGCAAAAAGGCGGAATAACGCCAGTTTGCCGTCAGGCAAATTTTGCAAGGGAGTGAAGCGACAGCGAAACAATCCCTTTGCCGCCGTCCCATTTTACATAATTCTACATACCTACTACACGGCGGTTTACACCAATAAAAATTATTGGTATAATAAATCTGCAATAAAAGGATACGGTTATGGTACCAGAACAAGAATATATGGATATTATCAAAAAAACTTTCCCTGAATTAAATATCGATATAATATAGAATCAAAAAAATCCCCGGATAAAGATATACAAAAATTATTGAGTATTTTGTAAAACTGTCTCCTAAAAAAATAAAAAAATGAATAAAGAAAATAAAATATTAAAATCTTTGTATGCGGTGGCGGATGTGGAATACAGAAATTTTCAATCTGCTTTGATACCAACGATTAATAAAAAAAGTGTCATTGGTGTGCGGACGCCTGTTTTGCGAAAAATGGCGCGTGATATGGTTAAATCTGGGGAATATAAAGATTTTATTTCTCGATTGCCGCATAAATATTTTGAAGAAAATCAATTACATGCGTTCATTATATCTTTAATCAAAGATTTTGATATAGGTGTTTATGAGGTATCGCGTTTTTTGCCGTACATAGATAATTGGGCAACTTGTGATCAGATGTCGCCGAAAGTTTTTGTGAAAAATGTTGATAAACTTTTGCCATATATAAAAAAATGGATTAAATCAAAACATGTCTATACGGTGCGTTTCGGGGTGTTGTGTTTAATGCGTTATTTTGTAGATGATAAATTTGATGTAAAGTATTTAGATATTGTTGCAAAGATAAAGTCAAATGAATATTATGTAAATATGATGCGGGCATGGTATTTCGCAACAGCGGTGGCAAAGCATTTTGATGTTGTTGTGCCGTATTTACAAAAATTAGATGATTGGACGCGTGGGCGCACAATACAAAAGGCTTTGGAATCTTATCGTGTGATTGATGTGCATAAACAAAAGTTAAGGTTATTAAAATGAGAATAGATGTTGCTTTGGTAAATGCTGGATTTTTTGAATCACGTAATCGTGCTGCTGATGCGATAAAAAACGGTGCAGTATTTTATGGTGAACAGAAAATTACCAAGCCGAGTTTTATAATAGAAAACACAGATTTAATTTCTGTGCGTGGCAATGTTATGCCGTTTGTATCGCGTGGTGGATTAAAATTAGCACATGCATTAAAGGTGTTTCATATTAATATGTCCTTGCGCAATATGATTGACATAGGTTCTTCGACCGGTGGTTTTAGTGATGTCGCTTTGCGTAATGGTGTCGCACATATTGTTGCTGTGGATACCGGCAGAGATCAAATGCATAAAAGTTTGCGTGATAATCCAAAAATAGATTTACATGAACAAACTGATTTTCGTAATTTGGATGATAGTTTGATAAAGGATATAGATATTGCAACCATAGATGTTTCTTTTATTTCTGTGACGAAAATTTTAGATAAATTGGCGACTTTGCCAAAATTGCAAGAAGTTGTTTGTTTGATAAAGCCACAATTTGAATGTGGCCCAGAAATATCTACGCGTTATCGTGGCGTAATTCGCAATCAAGATGTTCATAAATCTGTTATAAAAAATGTCCTGGATGCTTTTGAATCACATGGTTTTGGGTGTGTTGGTTTAGATAAATCGCCAATCGAAGGTGGTTCTGGCAATATTGAATATTTGGCACATTTTATACATGGAAAACAGGGCATAGATATAGATATTGAAGCAACTGTCTTGGGTGCGTTTAGGGCTTGATTATTTCAAAAGTGGGGTTTATAATGGGATGCATCGCCCTAATAGTCTAGTGGTAAAACACGTCCTTGGTAAGGACGAGTCGCAAGTCCGATTCTTGCTTAGGGCACCAGAATTTTTCCACCCAGTTTAATTGTTTTTGTTTCAAGTCGTGGCCTTTTGATATTTGACAATGCAGGACCAAAATCAATGAAACAAAAAATAATTTTTTGAAAGGTGTTTTTATGGTATAATTATTCTTATATTATGAAAACAGAAGGATGTTAAAATGTCAAAAAATCCCTTACAGATGCGTATTAATAAGCGTGGTGAGACAGATCAAAATGCCCCATTGCGAGAGTTTGATGAATTAACAGGTGAATTTGAATACGTTGATTTAGAATTGAAAAAGAAAAGTCAATTTCGCAAGGCTCGTAAACGTATCAGAGATGTATTAGCAGATAAACAAGAAGGTTTGAAAAAGCATTTGAGACGTGCTGGTTTGGAAAATAAAATGGGGAAAACAGGGGATAGTTTGACTGGAAAACTTTCTGCTGAAAATAAACAAGTTGCACATATACAACAAGAACACTCAAAAGTTTATATTAAACGATATAAAGATAGATAGGGTATGTAATTTGTTATAAAAACAAGTGGGATATTAGTTTTCTTTTTTAACATTTTCTTGACTTTTGGATGTTTTCAAGGCAAAATATTCGGCGTGTGACATGCTGATGCGACTGACAACCGCGGAGTGTTATATAAATCTAAAAAGTAAAAAAAGCAGGGTGGCACCGCGCGAAAAAATCTTAGCGCCCCTGTAGATTTAAGATTTGAATTGGTGCCGTATCCAATAGATTTTTACGGCGCCGAAGCAAAAACAAAAAAGGTGTAGTAAAATGTTATCTTTGAAATCAAAATACAGAACACATACATGTGGTGAATTGACTGAAAAAAATGTTGATGAAACAGTCACTTTGTCTGGATGGGTTCATCGTAAACGCGATCATGGTTCTCTTTTGTTTGTAGATTTGCGTGATAATTATGGAATAACACAATGTGTGTTTGATGGTGGGGATGAAAATTTAGAAAAAATTCGTCCTGAATCTGTTATTCAAATTACAGGTAAAGTTGTTGCACGTGACAAAGACGCAATCAATGATAAAATCCCAACAGGGCATATTGAAATTCAATCTCAAAAATGGGAAGTGTTGACTAATTCAGAAGTACTGCCTTTCCAAGTGTTTGGCGATGAAGATACAAGCGAAGAATTGCGTTATCAATATCGCTTTTTAGATTTGCGTCGTGAAAAATTACATCACAATATTTTAATGCGCAACAAGATGATTAAATGGTTGCGTGATAAAATGTGGGATTTGGGATTTTCTGAATTCCAAACACCATTGTTAACAGCAGATTCACCAGAAGGTGCGCGTTGTTTCTTGGTTCCATCTCGTTTGCATCATGGGAAATTTTATTCTTTGCCCCAGGCACCACAGATGTTTAAACAACTTTTGCAGGTTTCTGGATTTGATAGATATTTTCAAATCGCGCCTTGTTTTCGTGATGAAGATTTGCGTTCTGACAGATTGTTAGAGTTTTATCAATTAGATGTTGAAATGTCTTTCGTTGATTTGCCTGATATTCAAAAAGTTGGCGAAATTGTGATTCCTGAATTGATAAAAACTTTTGCGCCAGATGCAAATATTTATCCAGAAATTCCACATATATCTTTTGATGATGCTATGTTGAAATATGGGTCAGATAAACCTGATATGCGTAATCCTATTTTAATTAGCGATGTGACGGAAATATTCCGTGGTTCTGATTTTGGAATCTTTGCAAATGCTGTTGAAAATGGGGCGGTGGTTCGTGCAATACCTGCACCGAATAGCGCAGATAAACCTCGTTCTTGGTATGACAAGTTGGGCGAATACGCTGTTAAAGAATTAGGCCTTGGAGGACTTGGTTATATCGTGTTCGCGGATGAAGCAAAAGGTCCTGTGGCAAAGAAACTAGACGAAACGCGTATTGCAAAGTTGCGTGAAATTGCCGGGGATAATTCTTCATTATTCTTTGTTTGCGACCAGGAAGAGGCTGCTGCCAAAGCTGCAGGAAAGTTGCGTAATAAATTGGGTGAAGATTTAGGCTTAATAAACCCACGTGATTTCGCAATTTGTTGGGTTGATAATTTCCCGTTCTTTGAACCTGATGAAGAACGCGGCGGGGCGCCTATGTTTACGCATAATCCGTTCTCGTATCCACTTGCTACATTGGAAGAACTTTCAACCAAAGACCCGTTCTCTATCAAGGCAGCACAATTCGATATGGTTATAAATGGTATCGAGATGTGTAGCGGTGGTTTGCGTAATTACAATCCAGAAGTGATGAAAAAATGTTTTGAAATTGCTGGGTATCCAGAAGAAAAAGTAGAACAAAACTTTTCTGCTTTGTATACAGCGTTTAAATATGGTGCACCACCACACGGCGGCTTTGGATTCGGTATAGATCGTTTGATTTCCGAAATTTTAGGAACAGGTGAAAGTTTACGTGAAACTGTTGCTTTCCCCGCCAATCAACGCGGTCAAGATTTGTTATTGGGTTCACCAAATGAAGTTAGTGAAAAACAATTGCGTGAATTACATATTCAAATCCGTAAGAAAAACTAAGTCTAAAAAATACCCCGCAAAAGCGGGGTTTTTAAATTAGAACTTATCGTGCGATTTAACAAATTTGCGCATATATTCTGCATTAAAATGTGTCATTATTTCCGATAAAGAAAATTCGCGTTTGTTGTCTGGATAAATTTTTATATCTATGGGTTGCGGAGAAGGGGATGTACCACGTAAAACTAAATTTAATTCAGCATACATTTCTTGGTTTGTTATTTCAAGTATACCTGTGGCATCAACATGTTTCATAGATAATGTCAAAGGTTGAATTGTTCTTATGTCGCTATGTTTATATACACCTTTGATGTGCATATTTTTTATTGGTGTAATTCCGTTTTTAAGTGCGGTATACAAAGCATATTCCCCATTTAATATTGTCATATTTGATGCAGATGCATAAAAATCAGCAAAACCAAAACCATAAAGTTTTCCACCATCAAAAGACAAATCAAATGTACCATTTAGATTGTCTGTGATGTCATGGGCTATTTTACCATATGTGTTTAAATGTATGTTGCCTGTGACCATTGTATCAGATATGTTAAGTGGCATATTTTGAGGCAATATTTGTTTGTTGAATACAAATTTGTTTAATTGTATGTCCAAGTCATAGTTTGTTTTGTCTTTGGTAATTGTGGCCAGTATATTCCCACGACTTTTGTCTGTGATTGAAAAAGTTTGAACTTCGTTCTGTAATGAATACACAAAATTATTATATGTTTGAGATTTATAAATCAGAGCGTTTGATGATAAAGCAATATTTGCACCAATATCAAACGGTATTAATATCGGGGCATTGGTGAAAAATGATAATTCTTCAAAATTCTGTGTGAAATATGGATTTATAAAATCATCAAGATTTAATATATTTGTTTTCAAGGTGACAGATTTTTTTGATGCCGAACCCGTAAATCTTTGGTGTGCTATTTCTATTATCAAATTTGATACAGTCCCTTTTTTGTATTTACCAGAAATGCTGTATGGTAAATCGCGCAAAGCTTGTAAATCTAGGTTTGGTAGCCATTTTTTGAAATTGTCACCGTGGATAATGAAAAAGTCTTTTGTTGTAGATAATTGCCACTGACCTGAATTTGGAGTAAAAATCATAGAATCTTCGGTCCAAGTAAACTTACCTTTTTCTTGTTTCATAAAATCTGGGATAAAAGGTAAATCTACTTTGGCCCAATTCAAAGATTTTTCAATCAGATGTGTATAAGATATAGAAGGTTTATTATTCGTTAATGTCATTGTTCCTTTCATATCTGGGCAATCAAATTTTACATAGCCGTTGGTGCCAAGCATTTGTGCCATTTTTATAACTGTATTAAAATCTGAAAACGGTTGTGGCGAGGTAAGGTCCACTTCAAAATGAGTTGTGTCAACATAAAGTGTTCCTTTGACTAGACCACCATATGAAAAATTATCACATGACCAAACCAAAGGAGTTCCATTAAAAAGACATGTTGTATTTACACCAAATTCTGGAACAGATACATGTAAATTATGTCCGCCGTCTTTGTCGATAGTTCCACCATGTATGTGTAAATCGTCCGCAATTATGCTATCAACTTTGATTTCGTTTTTCGAACCAACCGTGACGATTTTTACATGATGAAAAACATTGTCTGCAAATCGAAGGGTGCCGTAAAAGTCTAAATCAAAAGACATATCTTGGAATAAATCAGAATCGTTTAAAAAGAAAGATAAATCGTAATTTGCTTTGTTTGATTTTAATTTAATTATTTTATGACCGTCTTCTTGTAATGTTACAGAACCTGTGATGCCGCCGGCAGATATATTAGAAAATGTTATGCCATATTTTCCATTCCATGATATATCAGCACTTACGGGAAATTGACCTGTGATACGAGGTTTTGAAAATTCAAACCATTTATTTATGTTTTGTGCAGTGATATCAATGTGCGCTGTGGCGCTGCCGTCAGGGTTAAGTTCGCCAACTAAGACTAATTCGTTGTTTTTATTTCTTATTACGAAATTACGATTATTAGATTTTAATTCATATTTGTGTTGTTTGGTTCTTACGATTGCTTCAACGTGTTTTTTTGATAATTCCGCAGATAAAATTTTATAGTCTTTGTTAAGAAAATGTATCGTAGAATCATGAATAAAAATATTTGTATCTGTGTTGAAAGGTGTAATTTTATCCACAGATACAGATGCTCCATCAATTATCAGATATCCAGATAACTGTGCATTTTGTATATCAAATATATCGGAAAATGGTATAGTAAATTTACAAGAAGATATAGTTCCGTTCGGAATAGTAATGTCGTTGGCAACAATAGTTGCACGCCTCAAAAGACTGAAATTAACATTACCTTCGATTTTTGCAGGAATTCCTGTTTTTGTTAAAATCACATTTTCTATTTTTGGTTTAAGAAAATCGAGATTGGTTGTTGGTGGAACAACAATGATTGCCACAATGCAAGCAGCAGCCAATAATACCATAAACCATATAAAAATGCTTTTTAAAGTATTTTTGATAGACATATTCTCTTTCCTTGTATTTTCATTATAATGGATTATATTAGTGTATGTGAACAAAAAAATGATATGAAAAGTACGAAAAGTATTTTTTCTTTGGAATCTGAATACGAACCGATGGGTGATCAACCAACGGCTATTGCTGAATTGGTATCAGGGGTTAATGATGGTAAAAAATCCCAGGTTTTATTAGGAGTGACTGGGTCTGGAAAGACTTTTACCATGGCAAATGTTATTGCACAATTGTCTCGGCCTGCTATGATAATGGCGCCTAATAAAATTTTAGCGGCGCAATTATATACAGAAATGAAAGCTTTTTTCCCGCATAATCATGTCGAATATTTTGTGTCTTTTTATGATTATTATCAACCCGAAGCCTATGTTCCAACGACAGATACTTATATAGATAAAGATGCTTCGATTAATGAACAGTTAGACCGTATGCGCCACAGCGCCACGCGTGCTATGTTAGAAGAACGAGATGTTATCGTTGTTTCGTCTGTATCTTCTATTTATGGAATTGGTGCCCCAGAACAATATTGTGAAATGAAATTGGTTTTAAATGTTGGTGATAAAATATCTGAAAAAGATGTTATGCGTGCGCTGGTTGATATTCAATACAAACGAAATGATATTGGTTTTTCGCGTGGGGATTTTCGGGTTCGTGGTGATACACTAGATGTTTTCCCATCACATTCACAGGACAGAGCTTGGAAATTATCTTTTTTTGGTGATGAAATAGATGAAATCTGGGAAATAGATACTTTGACCGGTGGAAAATTACATAAACTTGATAGAATAGCAATTTATCCAAATACTCATTATGCAACACCTATGCCGTCTGTATTACAGGCCATAGATAATATTAAAAAAGATTTAGATGAACGATTGAAATATTTTCATGATAATATGAAATATGTTGAAGAACAAAGATTAAGAGAACGCGTAAATTTTGATATTGAAATGATGGAATCTACGGGGACTTGTCGCGGTATCGAAAATTATTCAAGGTATTTAACAGGGCGATTACCTGGACAGCCACCACCAACTTTGTTTGAGTATTTACCAAAAGATGCGATATTGTTTTTAGATGAAAGCCATGTGACTGTTCCGCAAATTGGGGCGATGTCTCGCGGAGATAGGGCGCGTAAAGAAACTTTGTCACAATATGGATTTAGATTGCCATCGTGTGTTGATAACAGACCACTTACCTTTGATGAATGGGATAATTTACGACCACAGACTATATTTGTTTCGGCAACTCCGGCACAGTGGGAATTAGAGCAATCAAATGGAATTGTGTCTGAACAGGTTATACGGCCAACTGGGTTGTTGGACCCGATTTGTGAAGTGCGCCCGATTGAACATCAAGTCGATGATTTATTATATGCTGTCAAAAAAACCAAAGGGCGTGTGTTGGTTACAACTTTGACCAAGAAAATGGCTGAACAATTAACTGATTATTTGAATGAAAACAATGTTCGTGCGCGTTATTTACATTCTGATATTGATACATTAGAACGCATAGATTTGTTGCGTGATTTAAGATTAGGTAAATATGATGTCTTGGTTGGAATTAATCTTTTGCGCGAAGGTTTGGATGTTCCGGAATGTGAATTAGTTGTGATTATGGATGCTGATAAAGAAGGATTTTTACGTTCAACGCGTTCGTTGATTCAAACTATTGGACGTGCTGCGCGTAATGCAAATGGTCGTGTAATTTTGTATGCTGATACAATAACTGAATCTATGAAAAGCGCGTTAGATGAAACAGCGCGGCGCAGGGAAAAACAGCAACAATATAATATTGAACACGGAATTGTTCCAAAAACAATTTCTAAATCTGTTTTTGAAGAAGTTAAAGAAAAAGAAGAAAAAACTGACAAGACAAGAAAATTTGTGTATAATAAAAATGGTGTTTGGGATGCGGTATCTTTGCGTAAAGAGATTGCTGATTTGACTAAACGGATGAAAAAGGCTGCGGAAAATTTAGAATTTGAAGAAGCTGCTTCGTTGCGTGATGCAATTCATAAATTAGAAGACGATTTATTGTTGGTGGAATAAAATGAGTGAAAAAATTTTTATTTTGAATAATTTAGATGAAATGCGTGCTTTTGCACGTGAATTTGCAAAAACTTTGACTGCGCCAGTAACAGTCGCTTTGCATGGTGATTTGGGGATGGGAAAAAGCGAAATTGCGCGTGAAGTAATTAAAACTTTGCGTGGAAAGGATACTGTCGTACCATCACCAACATTTACTCTTGTTCAAAATTATGATGGTATTTCTCATTTTGATTTATACAGAATAGGGGATGTATCAGAATTGGAAGAAATTGGTTTACAATATGCAATTGATAATGATATCACTTTGATTGAATGGCCAGATATTGCAAAAGATATGTTGCCAAAAAATACTATACATATTTATATAACGCAAAATGGTGATGGTCGTAAATTAGTGGTTCAATAAACTTTGGACTGCCAAAGGAAAATCTGGTGATTTAGCAAGATAAGAACCGCTTACCAATAAATCTGCGCCGGCGTCCCAACAAAGTTTTGCTGTTTCTGGATTAATTCCGCCGTCAACGCTTATAAGATATTTTAGCCCATGTTTTTTTCGTGTGTGATTTAATATTTTTATTTTTTGAATTGTGCGTTCATCAAATTTTTGTCCTGCGGCCCCAGGTTTTACAGCCATTACCATAATTTCATCAACCTGAGTCAAAACAGGTTTTAATATTTCAATGTTAGAATCTGGATTCAAAGCGATACCACATCTTTTGCCTGCAGATTTTACAATGTTGATTGCTTCTTTGACCCCAGAAGTATTTGTTGAGATAATAACTGTATCAGCCCCAGCATTTATTGCATCCGCAGCCCAAACAGAAGGGCTTTCGGTCATCAAATGGACATGCAAGTAAGATTTTGTATTCGATCTTATTTCGGCAAGTTCTTTGATTCCGCCAGCAATTCTATCAACATAAAAACCATCCATTATATCAACGTGTATCATTGAAATACCAGCAGATGCAAATAGGGTGTATGTTGTTATGTCATGCATATTGAAACAAAGGGTGCTTGGCATAATTGGGATAAATTTTCTTTTCTTTGGTTTTTTCTTTTTTTGAAATATTTTTGTAATTTTATCTAAAATATTTTGAATTTTGGATTGTTTTTGTATGTATGCATTTCGTTCTGGCAAATGAGACGCCCAGATATATTCAGATAGTGCATTGACGGTTGCGCTGTCG
Organism: uncultured Pseudomonadota bacterium; assembly: GCA_947303585.1. Lineage (GTDB taxonomy): Bacteria > Pseudomonadota > Alphaproteobacteria > Rs-D84 > Rs-D84 > Enterousia. Next base: position 10,437 of record CAMYYT010000007.1, read on the forward strand.
CCCAATTTTTCCACAGGAATTTTGAAGATGCTTTCTATGAAAGTAGTTATGTTGTTTATAGATGCGCCGCCACCAGTTAAGATGATTTTTTCAGGCTTATATTGATTAATGTATTTTTCTGATTGTTCAACAACTTGTGCAAATAATTCTTTTAATTTAGGAATAAATATTTCGTTTATATCTGATATAGAAAATGAAGCAAATTTTTCAGAAGAATCAGCCGGTGTAAACCTGTCCATTTCATTGGGAATTGCGCTGGATACAGCTATCTTTAATGTGTCTGCATCACCAGGATTTATGCGCAGCCCCAACGAGATTGCGTCTGTTATATCTTGTTGCCCGAATTTTATTTTGTTCATATAAAGCGGACCGCGCTGTGTCCAAATTGATACAGTTGTAAATTCTGCACCCAAATCTAGAAACAATATTTTTTCTTTTTCTTTTTTATAAATTGCGCTTTGCAGGAAAATAGGATCAAAAAAACCACTTGCTTGTATATGTGCGCGGCGCAAAATATCAGATATATATTTTGTTTTTTCTTCTTCGTATGAAATAACGCTGAATATAGATTTTAATTGTGTATCAATATGTCCAACAGGGCAATGATTTATGTTTGTTATATTTGGTGTCCCATAAAATACGGGTATAATATGCATCGCATAAAAATCTGGTATATGTGGAATTTTAGCGATTTGGTGTTTAAGGTCTAAATCTGATATCTTGTGTTCATCGCGCCAAGAAATTATATCTGAAAATGTTTTGAAATCCATTATTCCAAAATTTCCAGTAATAAACGCGGAATTAAATCGTGTGTTTAATTCTTGTTCTAATTCATCGATAACTGTTTTAAGTGCATATAATGTATTTTTATTTTTTACATAATGCATTGCAGATTTTACGATTTTTGCATCTTTGATACAATGGGCAAAGCCACGGACCCCGTATGTTCCAATATCTAGACATAAAAATGAAGAATTAGATAATTTCATTTTCTTTCTTTGACTAATATTCTTGCGCTGTCACGCATATCGATGATGTCTATTTTACGCGATAATAATTTATGTGTTTGGTTTAACACACTTATTTTACTTACCGCCCCAGCAGGATCGTTTTCAGGCAGATATATAGTTATTCCGTTTTTTGTGTGTATATTCCAACGTCTCGATTCAACCATATTCATATAATCTATGTAATCCGATATAGCAGATACACCATTTATTATACTGGTAATATCATCCGGTAAGTCTCCTTGGAAAACAATAGTATCGTCTTTGCGTTCAAGAGAAGGTGTGTCTATCTTGACGCCTTCGGCAGACAATGGGTAATAATTTAATCCGTCTGACCAAGTTGCGATGACATTATGCTTTTGTATCTTTACTATTATATCTCCATTTGGCAACAGGCGAACCGCAGACTTTTTTACCCCAGGTATATTAGATATATGATAATTTAATTGGTGTAAATCTACATTGCGCAAATTCGTTCCTGGGGTTACACCCAAAGCCAGTTTAATAATTTCTTTGTCTTTACTGGTCGCGCCATATGCACTTATGTGTTGAACAGATGATATCGGACCTCGTCCCATTTGGCTGGTTATTATGCGGACAGCAAAATAAATTGCCAAAATAATGGATAAAACAAAATACAACCAAAAGAATATGGATTTTTTCATGCCTGTTATTATATCATATTTTTATGAAATAGCCAAAATCAAAATATTTTTATTTTCCGCGTAACAAATAACCGCGTCTTAACATACACTTACGGTAATATCCAACACTCTTGGAAGCTTTGTTTCGCGGGACAGATAACAGGGCGCGTTGACCAATGTCGCGATATTCATTGGATTGAAAGGTTACCCAAAGACCATCCCAATCTGGCATTTGTGCGCTCTGGTTCGGGGATAACAGTTTCGCAATTCTGGAACGTGGGACATAATTGTTGTCTTTGATGCCCAAACAAGATTTATGATCTCGAACAAATTGTTCTGTGGTTACTGCATCGTTTTCCCAATTCAAAATTGTTGCGTTGTCAATCGAACCACGATTGGCAGATGCGCAGGCTGTTAAACCTAATAATAAAAATAAATATTTCATTTTCATATTTTATATTATAATTTAATTGCGTTCGTGGGGCAATAGTTTTTATAATGTAAAAAAAGGATGGGGAAAATACTATGGCAATAACAGTTCAAAATTATATAAAATTGGCTAATTTTTATAACGAAATGGCAAAGGTCTTGTCGGCTATTTGTGTTGAAAAAGGTGGGATTGCGCTGGAAAATTATGTTGGTCGTTTTTTTGCAGCGGATGTTTTAGAATATATTGTAGAATATGGAAACAGGTTAAAAAAATCTGGCGAAGGTATTACCAAAGAAGTTGCTGGGGCGATGGATTTGTTCGAAAAACAATTCGAAAAAGTTAAAAGTTTGGTAACACCAAACCAAAAACCTATCCATGAAATGACACTTGAAGAGTTTGAAAAAATTATGAATATTTAGTATAAAAGATAAATATAAATAAAAAAGGAAGAAAAATGACACAAAACAACATAAAAAAATCAATTTTCATATTGGTTGGTATTTTTTCATTGTTTGTATCAGGATGTGTAAATAAAAATCGTCAAGAAGTTCCGCTTTATGATACAGTAAATGTTGTTGAAAATTTGGTTATAAATGAAAATTCTGTGCCAATTTTTCCAAAGAAAGCCGCGTTGACAACTGATATGGCGCAACATTTTGCATTGGATTTACCAAAAAGATGCACGGTTAATTGGAATAATCAAAGTGTTGTTTCTGTTATCCCCGAAGAAAAAATAGAAATAGTGCGCCTTAATGTAGGGGACGAATTGCCTGATTTAAAGGTGACAGATTATGAATTTAAAAAGGTGCTGGTCAAAGAAGCGCTGGAAAAATTGTTGGAAGATACAAAAATTTCTGTCATAGAAGACCAAAAGACTTTTGAAAAAATTTCTGGTTCTATTATGACAAGTCCATTGGGTGATGCTGTTGATTTGATGGCAAAACTGGGACATGTTTATTATTTTTATGATGCTGAATTCAAAGAAATTCATTTAACACCCCAAGGTAAGTGGATGCTAAAGATGCCAAAAGATGAAACTATGATAATGGCTATACTGGATGCTATGCGTGGGGCTGATATTCATAATTTATTGGTAAACTGGCAAGACAAGACAGTTGTTTTTGAAGGCGATTATCAAACTGAACGCGAAGTGGCAAAAATACTTGCCGATGTTGCATCTAAAAAATATGTCTTGGCGTGGGATATAGATGTATATCGTGTCTATCCAAAGACCGATAATGCTATTGTTTGGATGAATATGTTGCCAGCCTTTGGGGAAAGCAATATTCGTATGTCTATTCCTGGTGTAGTTGGGCGTGCTTTGGTGGTAAGTCCTGAAATAAACACCAAGACTTTGCAGGAATTTATTTCACAACAAGCCAGTATGGTTTTGATATCTCAGGGGACTTTTGCTATTCCAAACGGGTGGCAATCAAGATTTGATATTGGACAATGTGGCAAAGAAGACAGATTGGAAACAGACTTGATTATTGGTGCAACTGGGACTTATGGTAATTATGGTGGATATAAAAAGATAGATGCTAAAATTGTATTGTCGACCACTAATGGCGAACTGACTTCGTTTCAAATTCCATCAAATGTGGGTGACAATTATGTAATTATGGGAATTCCGACACATTCGTTTGTGACTACGCCTGAAACTTTGATATCTCCGTTTGCTGAATTAGTGGTGTTTATGTCGCCTCGTTTGATTTCTATAGTAGAAGCAAACCAAGCAAAGCAAGCAACGCCGCTGGTTGGGGATGAGTTGCGCGAATTTTTAAATGAATAATGTAGACAAGGAAAAAAGAAATGTTGTTTTCAAGTTTAGAAAAAAAAGTTGCTTTTCGATATATGGCTGCCAAAAAGCGTGGTTTTGGTTCTGTGGTTTCTTGGGTGTCTTTGATTGGGATTATGTTAGGTGTTGCAACTTTGATTGTTGTGATGTCTGTGATGGGTGGCTTTCATGATACATTACTTTCGCGTATTATTGGAATGAACGGGCATGTTGTGGTTTATCATCAAAATGGTGCTATTGCAGACTATGATTTCTTGATTGATAAAATGCGTCAGAACAAAGTTGTTGAAAAATGGACGGTTTCGATTGTTCCTATTGCCGAAGGTCAGATTATGGCGTCTGCTAATGGAAATAATTCTGGGGCGATGGTGCGCGGAATTCGTATGCCTGATTTAATGTCTAAAACGGTAAGCGGAACGCGTGTTTATGGCAAAAGTTTGGATAAAATTCAAAACGATGAATTAATCATAGGTGCATCACTAGCGCGTACACTGCGAGTCACAAATGGGGATAAAGTATCGTTGATATCTGCCAATGGTGGAACAGCAACACCATTTGGAACAATGCCGCGTATCATGGCTTACCCGGTAGTTTCTTCGTTCTTTATGGGAATGTATGAATATGATAATGGGTATATATTTATGCCGCTGGAAACCGCGCAAAAATATTTGGGCATTGATAATAGTGTAACACACATAGATTTATTTTTGACAGATGCAAATCAAAGTGAAAATGTGGTCAAGGCTTTGGATGCTCTTTTGCCAGAAGGTTTTGTTATTCGTGATTGGCGTGATTTGAATCGTGGTTTTGTTGGTGCATTGCAAGTTGAATCAAATGTTATGTTTTTAATTTTACTGTTAATAGTTATTGTTGCTGCATTTAACATTATATCGTCTCTTGTAATGTTGGTGAAAGATAAAAACAAGGATATAGCTGTGTTGCGCACATTTGGTGTGTCCCGCAAATCTATGATGAAGATATTTATTTTATCAGGCACCAGTATCGGTGTCATAGGGGCAACTTTTGGGACAATATTGGGGGTAGTGGTGGCGATATATATTGAACCAATTCGCAAATTCTTTCAATTTGTCACAGGCCGCGATTTGTTCCCTGCGCAATTATATTCTTTGTCTGAATTGCCATCAAAATTAGTGCCATCTACTGTTATAAGCATAGCGGTTATTGCGATAGCGTTGGCTTTCTTGGCAACATTGTATCCTGCGTGGCGTGCAGCAAACACAGATCCAGTAGAAACTTTGAGAAACGAATAGGATGAAATATGGCAAGTATATTAAATTCTTTATCAAAAATATCTAGAAAAGACACGGTGATGTCTGTACGCGATATTAAAAAGACTTTTGTTGAAGGTGGTCAGCCTTTGAAGATATTGCGTGGTGGTGGATTTAATTTATATCGTGGCGAAATTGTTGCGCTGGTTGGACAAAGTGGTTCTGGAAAATCTACACTTTTACAATGTGTTGGTTTGCTTGACAAGCCAACAAGTGGGGATGTTTTTATAAATGGTATGCCCATAGATAAAATAAGTGAAGAAACTCGTACACTTTTGCGTCGTAAAAAAATAGGCTTTGTTTATCAGAGGCACAATTTATTGTCTGATTTTACTGCGCTGGAAAATGTGATTTTGCCAATGTTGGCTGATGGGGTGTCTGAAGATGTTGCGTGCAATCGTGCTATGAAATTGTTAAAGGCTGCTAATGTTGCGCACAGAGCGGGGCATTTTCCTGCTGAAATGTCGGGGGGGGAACAACAACGCGTTGCGATTGCGCGCTCTGTTGCAAATGGACCTGAAATTTTGTTGGCGGACGAACCAACAGGCAGTTTAGACCCAGAACATGCGACAATAGTTTTTGATTTATTATTAGATTTGGTTCGCAAATCAAAAATGTCTATGTTGTTTGTGACTCATGATATGAATCTGGCTAAACGGGCAGACAGAATTATTACCATTAAAAACGGTATTGTGAAATAATTAAAACAAAAAACTTAAAAAAGGAGAGAGAAAATGAAAGAAAATCAAAATAAAAAATCTGGTGTATACGGTGTAATTGGTGCCATAGCGCTGGTTTTAATTGGTGGAATTGCAGGATATATTATTAATGGTTCTGACCATGTGAATCGTTCCACTATGACGGAAACTCAATGCAAAGATTTAGCACGAAAAATAGTTAATGCAACAGATGATGTGGAACCAGATTTTATCGCGCAATTAAACAAAGTTTATTCTGAAAATTGTTTAAACAGAGATTTTGAAGAATCAAAACCACAACCAAAAGCAGAAGTTAAACAATTACCACAAGAAACTTGTGCTGCGATTGAAGAATTGTTGAAAGCCCAATTGGCTGATGAAAATTCTTTGTATGCACCTGAGCATCGTAACAATTTTGAAGTATATACTAAATTGGCGGAAAAAGGTTGCGAGAAAAACAAAGAAAAATATTTGAAATTGGCGCAGCGCGAAAATGACATTGCAAAGGCTTTGGCAACGGCAGAACCAGAACCAATGCCAATTGAAGATTTTAGTGAACAACCAACATGTGAACAAATTGAATCTTTGTTATCAAGAAGGCTTGGTAGTTGGGATTTAGACCGTTCTGACAGACGTATAGAACGTGCCAAGATTTATGCGAATTTATCTGAAAGGGGATGTCCGGAAAATTCTGAAAAATACAAAGCGTTAGCTGCCCAAGAATTAGAAATTGCGCGTGCACTTTATGATGATGATTTGAACGACAGAAATGAATCAATCGAAATTGTTGAAACTTATAAAAGATTGCAAATGCAACAAGAAGCAGCGCGTATGATTGAAAAAGCTAAAAAGCTTACTAATCCAGCGATTGATTTTATAATTGAATTAGAAAAAATCATAGAAGAATAAGGTGTAATTGATGAAAAATAATATTGTAAAAAAATCATCAAGATTGATAGCCAAAGAAAGTCAACCCAAATCCCATCGTTGGATTTGGGTTATGGTTGCGTTTTTATTGGGCGTGTGTGTTGGATACGGTTCTTATTATTTAACCGTGAATTGGAAAAGTTTTTTTGTGGTTTGTCCTGATGGAAATAAACCTGATAATAACGGTTGTTGTGATGGTGAAATTTATACTGATGCCGGGGACGGTTGGATGGTTTGTTGTCCAAAGGATGGAGATAACTGTTTTCCACCAATGAAATAGGTATTGATTCACGTGTTGAAAATATGGTACAATAAGTGACAGTTAAGGAAAGGAAAAATGTATGTATCGGCTGAAACCCGCAGAAATCTACATACACACATGTAGTTTGCTGCTGAGATTTTTTGCGGTCTTCGTTTTATGTTGCATAAGTTGTATTGAAAAAAACGCGTGTGCAGCGGCGCTTGATTTGGATGTTGCACTTCAAAATACTTATCGCGCATGCGTTGGGATTGATGATAGTTTATCAGAATTAAAAAAATTAGCTGGAATAAATACTGCTGTGACTGCGGTTGGAACTGCCACGGGTGCCAGTGCTACTATCGTTGGTTTGGTAAAAGCAAGTAAAGATAAAAGAATAGAGGAATTAAAGAAAAAATTAGAGCCATTGGGTGAAGCCATAGCAAATAATACTGTTTCTGTACCTGATAGAAATGAACTTTTAGCTGGATTGGAGTCTTATCACAATACAAATCAAGATAATGCGACAGATTCAGAAAGCGAAATTGAAAAATTAGAAAAACAATCAAAAAGTCTTGGTAATTGGAGAACTGGTTTGATGGCGGGGGCGACGGCGACTAATATTGCTGGCGCTGCAATATCTGGGGTTTCTTTGAAAAAGAACGGTATACAAGAACAAATCAAAGATTGTGATAATAATGTCAGTCAATTGCGGACTGCGATAGCGCGCGCAAAAATGGAAGGATTGGATGTAAGTGAAGCACAAACAATAGTTAATGCTTGTTCTGGGTATAAAGGCGAAGATGTATCCAAGATAGAAAAACAAGCCAAGGGTTCTTTGATATCTTCAATAGTTGGCAGTGCGACTGGAGTGGTTGGCACAGCGACCAGTGCTGCGGCTAATAGCAGCAAGGTCAGAGATGATGACAGTGCAAGTGGTATGCAAAAAGAAAAGAATTTGAACACAGCGTCAAATGTGTTGGCTGGGGCTACGACGGCGGCGTCTGCGACGGCTACGGTGTTTAATGCATTGCAGATAAGCACGATAAAACGTGTTGCGAAGACAGCCGCGGAATGCGAGGGGGCGCTGAAATAATGAAAAAACTATTTGCCCTTTTGATATGTGTTTTTGTAAGTCTGGCTGTGTTTGCCGCATCTCAGACAACGACGTATTATGTTGATACAGAACAAAAGTATGTATTTAGTGTTGATAATTTATCTCAAACCATACCGGAATTTGTTGAAGATACTGCGAAACAAGACGCCATGGCAGCTAAATATTTGGAATTGGCAAATAAAGAAACGGGGGCTGTATCAGTCAAAGATTTGTTTGAAATTTGTGAAGCAGGTGGTTTTAAAACCCGTCGCGCAGAAGGCTATGAAAGTTGCAGGAATTTTGTTATTAAATTATTAGAAACCGTAGAACAAGAGTTGGAAGATGGGACTTTGACTGGGTATTGTCCTGGATTAGATGAAAATGGTAAAAATCCAAACAGATTAAAATCAATTACCGGGGAAACCCAGGTTGGAGATTTTTGTTCGTCTTCGAACATTGCGGCGGGCGAAGTTGTATTTAAAAAAGGTTACAATTGCACATGTGCTGCATCTGCTTGTAACAGTTGTTGTGAATCCATAGGTGGCGCATGTTTAACCAAAGTGGCAGATGGAAATGGTAATTGTTTAAGAAAAGAATATGATAATGTTCAAAATTTGAATGCTGAAGGGGCAGCGTTAAAGTTTTGTGAAAGCAAAGCACAACGTGGTTGCAAGGTTATTAACGCAATCAAGAATTTTAACAGTATCAAAGGCAAAGTTGTGTGTAACGCAACACAAGCGGAATTTGATGCGGTTGTTGCGCTTAATACACCATGCCCAGATACTGCTTATGCATTAACAAGTAATAATGATACCAAAGAAAAATGCCATAGTTTTTGTCAGACACAAACCAAAGCGGCTGGGTGTAAATTGGCTCGGTCTTTGTACAGACCTTCGACCAAAGAATGTGTGTGTAACCCAGATACAGAAACTGTGCGCAGATTGAATATGAAATATTATCAGGTCTGTGGCAAAGACAAAGGTAAAACCGGCAGTCAAGAAATTTGCAAAGATGATCTTTTTACAGACAAGGTTTATGGTGGAACACAGGTTAGTTTAAATATTGGCATAGCATTAGCAAAAGAATGGGCAAGGGTAAATGAATATCGTGAAATAGAATGTGATACTAAAATTTATGATTATAGTGCATTAGATGATTCAATATTATGTAGCAGTATAGACAAAGATAAAAATGGTAAACGTGGATATTTTGAATTTGTGTTTGATGATCTTAAAGAAAGCAAGGATATGACGCTTAATAATAGTTTTTATGACGCGGTTTTTACTAGGATATATGGATATAACAAGGTAAGTAGTCAAAAAGCGTATATGGCTTGGGATACTAAGAGTGAAAGTAATTGTAAAAAAGTGAACGAGTCGTTAAGAAAAATGTGTGGCCGTGGTTGTAGGGTTATTTGGGGGCATAATGGTAATAAGTATTGTTATTTAGATCTGTACACAAATTTACCTACTAGTGAGCGAACAGCCAAAACGGGTCCCAATGATTTTGATAATCCATTTAATATAGATCCGTTTGTGTTTTGCAAAGGGGCGCAGACACAATTACAAAATACCAGCAGTTTGGATGTTTTGTTAAAACAAACTATTTCTAATGCATCTGGTTATCCAATGTCAAAAATAGAATGTTTTGCGAAGACAATCAGTTATTGTGGTGGTGGATGTAAATGCAATGATATTAATCTTGATCCAAATGACGATATCAAAGAATGTGTTGTTCATGGTGACAAAGATTATTATGTTGATTTTGTATTTGATGATATAACCGAATTTTCTAAAAAACGTGAAAAGGGTGCTTTGCAATCAATGGGTTGCGTTGTTAGTGGCGGGACGTTTAATGGCCAAGAATGTAAGTTTGCGAACAAGTCCCAATGCGATACATATATAAAATCTATGTCTAAAGTTTGCCCACAGTGCACAAAACCAAAATGGAATCCAGATACAGGGTTATGTGAAGTCCCTGATGCGGCCGCGGTGACAGCGATGGAAAAGCATGAAAAAACCGCGATGATAATTGGTGGTGTGGTTGTTTCTGTGGTTGTAACGGTTGTTACTGCCGGGAGTGGGGCGCCGGTAATTGCGATTGTATTAAGTGGTGTTGAAGTTGCAGGTGGTGCAATGGAATATTTCGCACAACAACACATAGATGGTATGGCGCATGAATTCTTTTTGAAAAGTGCTAAATGTAATAATGCAAGTTGTGCGGCAAAAATGATATCTGAAAATATGCAAGAAATGGCTAATATCCAAAATGATTTAGAAGATTATGAAATTAATGCTTTGGATGCTGAATTTGAACGTTTGTTGGGATTAATAGATCCTGGTTCTGATTTTTACATGGCGATAGTAGAAAAAGGTGCCACATTGGAAGATAATCAAAAAGGATTTTTTGATCCAGATGGTTGGAATCAGGCACAAGTATGGCGCGCCATCGGTATCGGTTTACAGTTCTTAAGTTTGGGAACAGGTGCAATAACTAAAATTATTGGTTCTGCAAGATTTGGTTCCAAATTCCCAAAAATGCAAGCTATGTTGCTTAAACAAGTGAAGATAAGTAAAAAGATAAAAGATACTAAAAAAGTGACAAGTGCGGTTGAAATGTCGGCTGGACAGGCAAAAAGATTGGATGAATTAGATGGCAAAATTGCTACATTGGAATCAAAGACTAATCGCAGCGCTGCCGAAGCCGATGAATTGAAAAAACTTCATCAAGAACGTAATGAATTAAAGAATAAAATCGGAACTAAGGACGCAGATGAATTAGACAAAGCCAAGAATGCCGCGTTTGATAAAAAAGCTGTGGAAACCGCTAACAAAGAATATGATACTGCAAAGCAAAGATATGATTATGTAAGAAAATACATGGCGGAACATAATGGAAATCCACCAAAAGGAACAGATAAATATGCTGTCCAAAAGATAAATAATGATATGGCTGCTGCTGAAAAGAAACTGAAAGATTTGGGACAAGATGTTGAACCAGTTGAACCATTACAAATTGGTAAAAAGCCGACTGTGGAACCTGCAGAGGCCAAACCTGTGGAATCCGGTACAAATCCAAAAGAAACAGGTGGTGAACCTAAACCTGTGGAAACAGAAAAAGCAACTGAACCAAAGTCAACAGAGTCCAAACCTATAGAATCTGACACAAAGCCAAAAGAAACAGGTGGTGAACCTAAACTTGCAGATGATTTATTGATAGATATGTCAAACAATGTTAATCAAAGTCGGTTGATGGCTGGTAAACTAAACAAGACGGAATTGGCAAAATTGCGCAAGCATTATCCTGATTTGGATGATTTGGCCTTGCAACAGAAAGCAAAAGAGATAGGTCAAGAAATAAGCAAACAAAAGATTGCAAATGGTGGTTTCTTAGATTCCGAAGTGCGTTGGCTGGACGATTATACTATCACAAAGAACGAGAAAGAAATAGAAAAGGCATTAGGTAACGATAGTTGGAGTTTTCAAGAGATGAAACAACATGTAAAGAATACACAAGGTAGAACATTGGCTTTTAACAAGAATGCTTTGTCCGATGAAGAATGGAAAGCGCTGAATGAATCTTTGGCCAAAGAAAATCTGGAAGTAGTGCCATCTGGTGAAGTTATGTTTATGCGTCAAAAACGTGTGTTCCCAGACGCTATATCAGATATTAGAAACAGAGCGTATAGTGAATTTAATGCTCGTGCAGACAACATCAAGAAAGGGGTAGAAAAAGAATTGAATATTCCAAAATCACATTTATCTGATGATGAATGGAAGGCGCTAGAAGCAGATTTAAATAAAGAAGGTTTGGAAATAACTGAAGCAAATGACCATTATTTTAGAGTCAAAAAATCTACCAAGGCGAATCCTGTTTCAAATGTTGTGAATAAAGTTGATAATGTTGCGAGTAGCACAAAATCTGGTAATAAAGTAGACGAAGTTGTTAATGCTGGTCGTGCTGCGACAAAATCGAAAACAGAAAAAATAGCGGAGGCACGTGTACGTGGTGATTTGGGTTATCATGGCACTGATGCAGATATAGCAATGGACGATATGATACGTTCATCTGCAAATTCAAGTGATCAATTAGGAGGTGTCGGATACGGTATTGCCAGAGATTATGATGTTGCTGAAAAATACGCCGTTAAACGTTTAATTGAAAGACAAAATGTTGGAAAAAATATAAAGTTTTCTCGTCAATTTCAAGGTGATGTCTTGGTTGTTGATTGTGATGAGGCGTTGAATCTTAGTAATAAGACAGGATATGTATATACCACAGCCAAGAATTCTGATATTAAATGGAATGCTTTGCAAAACGGGTATGTTGGTGTTTTTGATGCTGCGCAGATGCCTAATTCTGTGGAAATTTTAGATAAAACAGCTTTTAATTTGGATGATCTTGTGCGACAAGGCAAAGTAAAAATTATTGAACCAAAGGCTACAAAAGCTGCAAATGCTTCCTCTGGCGTCAAAGCCGCCCCAAAAGCTGCTAACAAGGCTGATAATGTTGCTGGTGGTGCATCTAAGGCATCGACAAATGTTTCAAGTGGCAAAAAGATGTATTCTCCAACTTTTATAGACGGTAATGTATATAAACCAACGGCCACACCGGAGCAATCTGATAGCATTTGGGAATTAACCGAAGTTGCACCAAATAAATACCAAATCACTGTTTATAAAGACGCAGAAAAAAGGATATTAGCAAATCCGGCCTTTCTTGAAGGTGCGAATAAACAAGTAAAGGGGTTTGACCGTGTAGAACTTATTGAACCTGGAATTGCAGAAATGGATGTGGCAACCGGAAAATTAAGAGTGACCAAAGTACCAGAGGTTTGGGTGGTTGAAAATGCAAGTACAGCGGCAAAAACCGTCAACAAAGTTGATAATGTTGCAGATGCTAGCAAAGGTGTTAAACCAACAAAAACAGTTGGTAAAGCTGTGAGCAAGGCTGATGATGTTGGACATGGTGCTGGAAATGTGGTTCGTAATGCAATACCTTCAGATTTTTCACCAGTCGCCAAAGAATATATAAATCAAATAAATGACATTGGTCAAACCAGAGATTATGTTGTTATAAAAGGTGTAGGCAAAAGAAATAGTGCTAATCCTTTTACAAGAAAAGAGGATGATTATGTCAATCAGTTACTCAAAAGTAGGAATGATTTAATTGCTAGACCAGTTACTCAAGGAGATGGCACAGGTGGTACTTTGGGTGCTAATAAAATTATAGTTCAAAAAACAGATGATATGTTTTCTGTTGAAACGTCAACTGGAATTGATTGGGTTCGTCGTCTTACAACAAAACCTGTTGATAATCTACGTGGGAAATCTATAACAACTATAAATGGAAAACCTGTATTTTTAGAACCACTTGATAACGGGGGGCTTATTGGAAATATAGAAGGGCGTCCTGTGGTTGTTGTAAATTACGATGGACATAAAATCCCCTTTTATACCAGTAGTGGAAAAGCTGGTAAACTGAAAGTTCCAACAGGCAAATGGGAGGTGTTTTTTGGTTTTGGAAAAGATAATACAGGTTTTCGTTGGTTAAATAAAGGAGATACAGATTCAATTGTTGATCATTATGGTTCACCAGAATTGAGAAAAATTGCAGAAGCATTGGATAATGCAATTGGTGATCAACGAAATCTAGAAGATGTTTTTCAAACAATATCTAGAAAAATCTACAATGGCATAGGTAATGTTGCAAGTTATGACGGTCCTGTGGCATCAGAAGATTTTATAAACAGCATGCTTGATTTTGTACCTGTTAATCATGGCGACAATCGAGTTTTTAGTAACATTGAACACGTCAAAAGCTATTTTTTTATTTGAATATCTGAAAACCTTCACCAGGATGCTTTTTTACAAAATAATTTTTTTCATACTTTGTTTTATGGGAATTTTGTGATAAAATACGCGTGATGGAAAAAAAATCTAAATTTTTACCAGAAAGTATTTCTGCGTTGCTGCGCAATTTGTCTTTGCGCGGGGCAGGGTTGCTTATTTGTTTAATCGCGGTTGTTCTGATTTTAACTTTGTGTTTCGGCAGTTCTTATTTATCTGGGTTCGCTGTGCGCAGTTCTTTTGGTAATCAGGGATTTTTTGGATACATAGCCAGTTTCTTTCGTTATGTTGTTGGGTTTATTCCAACTGTTTTTATTTTGCTTTGTTTGTTGCGTTATGGGTTAAGCCTTTTGATTGCTTGGCAAGAAGAACACGCACCAGAATATAATTTTCTTCGTGGATTTGTTGCTTTGTGTGTTGGGTGTGCGGGGCTTGGACTGATGTTTCCATCTAAAAGTTTTGGGGGACTTGCGGGAGCTGTTGTTGGGGCTGATTTGGGTTCCGTTCTTTATGGGGCGCGTTTTCCTGTTGGGTTTTTATTGTTTGGTTTGTTTTTGTTTATGTCTGGGATGTTGTTACATGTTAAATGGCAACATGTTAAATCTGCGTGGGCGACAACTGTTTCTTTGATAAGATGGCTTTTGTCTGCGTTCCATATTATAAAGCCTGTGGATGCCGATGATGATGTCGAAGAAGAAGAAGAGGAAGAAGAAACAGAAGAAGATGAAGAAGAGGAAGAAAAACCAAAACGTAAAAAAGTACAACGCAAAAAATCTGTGGCGGTGGCAAGTGGTGAAGTTGTGGCGCATGAATATGAATTGCCTGATCCGGAATTGTTGGAAAAATCTGTATTCGGAAAAAATGTTATTACACCAGAATTTAAACAGACTGCGGTTTTGCTTCAAGACCATTTTGAAGAATTTGGTATTTATGGCAAAGTTGTTGGTATTAAACCTGGGCCAATCGTTACGCAATATGAATTTGAACCAGAACCAGGAACTCGTATTAATAAAATTACTGATACTGCGCGCGATATGACACGTGCTATGGCTACGGAAAAAATACGTATTACTCCGATTGCTGGGACTCAATATATTGGTATCGAAATGGTGAACAAAGACAGAAAGATGGTGAGATATCAGACTTTGATGTCTAATCCTGCGTTTATAAATTCAAAATATGCGATACCGCTTGCGCTGGGGGTGAATATTAGTGGTGAAGCAATGTATTATGATTTAGCAAAAATGCCACATATGTTGGTTGCAGGACGCACGGGGTCTGGTAAGTCTGTATTTGTGCAATCTATTATTACTTCGATTGTGTATCATTTTACACCTGATAAATGCAAATTGATGATTGTTGATCCAAAGGCTGTGGATTTTGCAGCATGGGAAAATGTACCGCATCTTATTACACCTGTGGTGACCGATGCTACGGAAGCAGTAAATGCGTTGAAATGGTCTGTGCGTGATATGGAAGATAGATATCAAAAACTTAAAAAACTTGGTGTGCGTAATATTGGCGAATATAATCAGAAAGTGGCAAATCTGCGTGACAAAGGTGAAGTTTTAACAGAACAAGTTGTGGTTGGAACAGATGAAGAAACTGGAGAATTTCAATTTGAAACGCGGGCTGTTGATTTATCTGATATGGCATATCTTGTAATTATCATAGACGAGGTTGCAGATTTGATGACTGTTGCGCGCAAAGATGTTGAAATGTGTGTGCAAAGATTGGCACAGAAAGCGCGTGCCGCGGGAATTCATCTTGTGATGGCAACCCAGCGTCCAAGTGCGGATGTTATTACCGGAGTTATCAAGGCTAATTTCCCAACACGTATTTCTTTCCAGGCGCGTTCGTCTATTGATTCTATGACAACTTTGGGAGAAAAGGGCGCAGAACAATTATTGCCTTGTGGTGATATGCTGTTTAGCGAAGCGGGTCGTGCGCCAGTTCGTATACATGGTGCGTTCATTGATAATGATGAAGTTAATCGTATTGCTGATTTCTTGCGCGAACAAGGTGAACCTGAATATGCTGATGGTGTCACGACCGAAGATGGTGGCGGTGATGGTGAAGCTGTCCCTGGAATACCTTTGTCCAAAGAAGCCAAATCTAATGATTTATATGAACAAGCCAAAGAAATTGTTATTCGTGATAAAAAACCTACGATTTCGTATTTGCAACGTAGACTTGGAATAGGTTATAACAAGGCTGCTACGCTTATCGAACGTATGGAAAATGAAGGTGTGGTTAGTGCGCCTGATTCTGGTGGAAAAAGACATATTTTGTAAATTTTTGTCTTTTATATATTTATTTTTTATGTTATAATTAATCTCAAATGAAAGGAGTTTTTAATGAAAAAATGTACACTTGCTTTGGTTTTGGCTGCGGTTTTGCCATTTGCTGCTAATGGTTATGAATATGATGCTGGGAATTATTACACTACGCGTCCAAGCGCAAAACCTGCTACTACCAAGACTGTGACAACAAGTCGCAAGACCGGCGGGTATAAAAATACTATACAAAATAATTTCTATTATAATCAGCCAGCGGCAAGAACAAATTCTTATTCTTCAACACAAAGACAAGCACGCAGTGCAAGATATCAACCAGAATATTATGATAACACTGATAGACGCGTTACAGTTGTTGATGATTCTTATGAAGAAAGATCTTATAAAAGAACAACAAAGACTTCACAAATTCGTAAGTATTTCTTGGCTCATCCGTTCTTTCAACCATTAAAAGGTAGATTTGGTTCTGTGACGGATTTGTCTTATGGAAAAAGTGATTTTAAGTTGGATATATTAAATGGTTCTGTTACACAAGTTGATACGGTTACAGATCCTTTGAATCCTGCTGTTGTTGGAACAACTCCTGTTACAGCCGTAAATTTAAGTGGTAAAGCAGAAACAACACAATTATTAGTCAAAGAAGATTTTAGTTTCGGTTTGTCTGATACATTGGCAATTATCGGTATGGCTCAATACGATAAAACAAAAGTCACTTTTAAAGATTGGTCGGATAACAGTGCCAGCAATAGTCTTTCTGATTCTGGTTTGAATTTGTTTGGTATCGGTTTGCAAAGTCGTTTTGTAGATAATAACGAATGGATTGCGATGGCATCAGGTTATTATCAACATCAAAAAGATACCGCTAATATATTCTTGGGTGAATTAAAAGTTGGTTATAAAATCGACAGAACAACCGTTTATGGTTTGGGACGCGTTTGGTATGCTAATTTAACCAAGGGTGATATGTATGGTGCTTATGTTGAAGAAAACAACGATTGGTTGATGTTGACTTATAAAACAGATGTAAAAGATATTATCTATGCCGAAGGTGGTTTGGGTATATTCTCTGTGTTAAGCAAAGATTTCACATTAAACGGTGAAGTGATATATGGATATTATGATTGGCATAATCAATTGAATGTCAAGGGTGCAATTGGTTGGCAGCCAGGTGATTCTTTTGCTTTGAATCTGTATGCATCAACATCTTTGTATGATTCTGCAAAAGATCAGACTAAGAAGTATTTGGAATATCAAACTAATTCGACAGGTTATTATTTGACCGAAGGTCAATATAAAATCAAAGATTACAATGAATGGAAAGTTGGCGCACAAGTGATATTCTATTTCTAATGTTTGGTGTTGAATAAATGAAAAAGTATTTGTTGGTTTTATTTGGACTTGGCATAGGGTTAAATGCCTATGGTGAAGGCGTGGTTTTGTCTGATGATTCTGTCGAAGAAGATATTGTCATGGAAGAACCTTTGCTGGTCCAAAATACAACAATAAATTATTCTTCCCAAGAGACAGCGCAAAATTTGTTAACAAAAGATTCTTCGGATCCTTTGTTTTTGACTGGGGATAATCAATTTTTGTCTGATACTTACATGTCTTATATCGACAGAAAATTGCGCGTCGGGCAATATCTTGATTATGGTATAAACGACAATTTGGTTTTGCATTTGAATATGCTTTATCAATGGGATTGGTCTGGGCGTCATGAAAATGGTTTTTCTGCTACTGAATTTGGTGGCGTATATCGTATGAACCATGGAACCAGCGGCAGTCATATTATTTCTGATGTGCTTTTTGGTTTAAAAGTTTGGGGTTCTTCACATGTAAGAACACCTGAATATGCTGATTCTTCATATTACGCAGGGTATCGTTTTGGTCGTCGTTACACAGGTGTATCTTTGGCTGGAACAATTAAGTCAACTTGGGTGTTTGATGGTGACAGGGGATTGTCATACATAGATTTTATTCCAGAAGCATATTTCCGTTTTAAATACGATTGGCGTGCTGGTTTAGGGTTGGATATTCGTAAATCTACGAATACTCATTTGCTTGATAACCAAGAATGGTTGAATTTGAAATTATTGCGTCAATACGGTAATACGCAATATGTTGCGCGTTTTGACTATGAATTTGAATCGAGCGAAATTCAAGTCGGTGCAAATATAAAAATATTATTCTAGAATTATTTTTTTCTAAATGAATTCCAATATTCAAAACGTTTTTTTATTTCGCGTTCAAAACCGCGTTCAACAGGTTTATATAAACTTATGCGTTCCATTCCATCTGGAAAACAATTTTGACCGCTGCATCCGTTTGAAGTTTCAGGGTCATAAATATATCCATCGCTGTATCCAAGATTTTTCATCATCTTGGTTGGCGCGTTTAAAATATTTTTTGGTGGCATTAATGAACCGGTGCTTTGTGCCGCTCTATACGAAGCATTTTGTGCTTTGTACGCAGAAATGCTTTTTGGTGCAGTTGCAAGATATATCACTAATTCTGTTATAGCAATATCGCCTTCGGGGGACCCCATGCGTTCATAGATTTGCCATGCACTAAGTGCTAATTGCATTGCGTTTGGGTCTGCTAGTCCAACATCTTCCATTGCAAAGCGAGTCAGGCGACGCAAAACATATCGTGGGTCTTGACCAGATGTTATCATGCGCGCAACCCAATAAAGCGCTGCATCTGTGTCTGATGCGCGCAAAGATTTATGAACTGCCGAAATCAAATTGTAATGTTCGTCACCGCTTTTGTCGGATAGAGGTGCGCGTTTTTGGATTGTTTCATCTAACTTTTCAGGGCTTAAATCTTTTTTGAATTTTGCACCAGATATATATTCAACCGTGTTTAGTAAAAATCTTGCGTCACCATCTGCCATTTGAGCAAGATGAATTTTTGCATCATCAGTAAGTGGTAATTTTTTATTCAAAAATTTTTCAGCTCTTTCTATCAAAGTCAATAAATCTGCCGTAGAGAGCGGTTTAAGGACACCAATATGACAACGTGAAAGCAAAGCGTTGTTTAAATTAAAACTGGGGTTTTCTGTGGTTGCACCAATAAATGTGACTGTGCCATCTTCAAGGTATGGTAACAATGTATCTTGTTGAGTTTTATTAAATCTGTGAATTTCATCTATGAACAACAAAGTATTGCGGCCGATGTCGCGATTCATACGCGCGCTTTCCATAACTTTTTTAATGTCTGCTGTGCCAGAAAATACGGCAGACAATGGAACAAAATCCATATCAATAGAATTTGCTAGTGCGCGGGCGATTGTGGTTTTTCCGCACCCTGGTGGCCCCCAAAGCAAAAGGTTAGATAAATTTCCATTTTCAACCATACGGCGAACAATGCCGTTTTGTCCTAATAAATCAGTTTGCCCGACAATATCATCTATGGTTTGTGGGCGCATTAAATCTGCCAAAGGTCTTGTCATTTTACTTTTATTTTACTTATTGTTTATTTGTGATATAATTATTGTATTAAAAATATAAGGATTTATCAAGGTGCTTAATAAAAATTCTGATTTTGCATTAGCGGTTGCTAATTTAGCAGCTGCGGCTATTGCAGCAAACCCGAAATTATCCATGAAAGATGCCGTAAAGCAGGCGAGTGAATCTTTGCGGGGCGTTTCTGTGACGCCTCAACAGATTGCAGATTCTGTGCGAGACGATGCAATTCAATGTTTAGAAGATGGAACTTGGCATGTAATGCTTAAAAGATATATCAAAAGAAAGTATAACCTGACACCGCAACAATATCGTGAAAAATGGGGGTTGCCGGTGGATTATCCTTTTGTGGCGAAAAATTACGGTCTTATGCGTTCCAAGATTGCCAAGAAAACAGGTTTTGGAAAAAAGTAAGGAGAAAAAGATGTCGTTGAAAGATAAATTCAAAAAGGCTTCAAAAGAAGTAAGTGAGCGTCTGGAATATATTCGTGGAGACAAAGGAATCTTAGAGCAAAAATATCAAGAAACAAAAAAAATATCACCAGAAGACAAACTTGGCGAATTCCGTCGTATAGCGGTTTTAGGTGGTATAGATTTGGCGTGGTTTTTATTTTGTCTTGGAAAATTTGCAGGTAAAGATTTAAAGACTATTTTCGTCGATAATAAAATTATTGATAAATGGAACAAAGAAAACGAAAATAAAAAAGTAAAAGATACAGATTCTCGTTTTAAACAATGGTTAAATAAATTACAACGAACATATCCGAAAACTTCGGCAAGATTAAAGTTATGGATGCTTTACAGTTTGGTTGCAACTATGGTTGCTGGTGGAATTAAATTGGCGGAACGTGATGCTAATGAAAATACAAAAGATCCCAAGATAGAAAATGTGATTGATTCCGACGAACGCGAAACAAACGGTGATGATATTGAAATAAATGATGCAACCAAAGATATAGTTAAATACGATATAACAGATGAAAATTTCCCAGAAAAATTTGTAGATAATAATTGGAACGACATTGTTATTAGTGTGCTGGAATTTGAAACATGGTATGATAAGGCGAAATTACAACAAAATGAATCTAGGTACACCCACAGTGCTGGTTTAACTTGGTTTTATACAGAAGAAAAAGGTAAAGTAACACAATATGCTTGTCGGGAAAGTTATGTAAATAAGGCAGATAATTTAACTATGGATCAAAGATGGGAGCAAATCAGGCTTCATTGTTTGTATAAAAACGAAGTTATGGACAAAATAAAAAAAGAATTTAATAAGTACGGTTTTTCCACAGTCACAGATCAGCAAATATTGGGATTGTTTGTTGCTGGGTATCAACTGCCAAGCAGGTTGGGTGATTGTTATAAAAAAAATGGCAACCTGCTGTGTACAGGGATTATTCACAGATTAAAAGATGCTGGATCAGATACGCAAAAACAAGTTGATGCATTTATTGCTGGTACAGAAGTGAGAGAAAAAGATCGCACCGGAACAAATAAACGTCGTTGGTGGTGCGCGATGATATATATTGGATATATAACAGTCGATGATTTAATCAATATGGATAGAGACGCGTTTTCTGCAATAAAGATTAATACTATTTTTAAAAACAATCATTTTGTATATGATGCAGCCACAATTGAATATGTTTTGGAACAGGCAAAAAAGCCGTCTAATGGTTCGGTAAAACAATTTATTGAGAAGCGTAATGTTCCTTTGAAAGGGGTAATTGTTAAACATCAAAAAAGCAAAATAGAAAATAATGAAAATAATCTTTCTATGGCAAAAACACTTGATGGATTGAAAGCGTTTAAATCCAAAGATTATAAAAAAGGGATTAAATGTTATAAAGAAGCGATAAGTTTGGATGAAAATAATATGGAAGCATATGCTAGTTTGGCTTTGGCATATAAAAAACTTGGTGATGAAACGCATTCGTTAGATGATTACGAAAATGTGTTGAAAACAGTTAATGCTTGTAATGCTCAAATGAATAAAAATAGAAATTTGTTGCATGATCCCGACGTAAAGGCAGCCGCTTATTATAATGCTGGGTTGGCGCGTGAAGAAATGGCTAAGTTATATGAAAAATCAAATAAAACTAATGAAGCGATTGAATGTTATAACAAAGCAAAAAGCAATTTTAGTACTGCGTATGAAAATGCAAAAGAAGCAGAAAATACTGACCGTATGGATGTATATAAAGATTCACAAAAACGTATTGATAATGCTCTTAAAGTTTTAAAAGCGAAAGATATTAAAAAGAAAACTAATTCGTTTAAGACAGGGAAAAACAAAGTTTCAAATAAATCAGCAAAAACTGTTTTGAGCAGTAAAAATCGTTAAGGATTTGGCTATGAAAGTATATGTTAATGTTGAAAATTCAAAGTGGAATAAATATAAAATAAATTTTGAAAAAATCGCGCAAGCAGCAGTTGGAGCCGTATACAAAGATTCCGAAGTATCGATTACTTTGGTTGATGATAAACAAATTCATCGGATAAATAAACAGTATCGCGGTATTGATAAGCCTACTAATGTTTTGTCATTTGAATTAGGCGACGATATTTTGTTAGGTGATATTTTTATATCGCTTGATACTGTTGTTCGTGAGGCAAAAGCAGCACATATTTCTGTTGAAGAACATATTGCTCATATGGTTGTCCATGGTATGTTGCATTTACAAGGATATGATCATATCAAAGATAAAGATGCAAAAATAATGGAAGACAAAGAAGTTAGAATATTAAAAAAATTGGGATATAAAAATCCTTATGCTGATGAAGAGATTATTTGTAATGATAAATCTTGTTGTCCGGGGCGTTTTATAACAAAATTACAATCTGTGAAAATACAAGAAAACAGTTTTATGTGGTATTTAACAACGGCTTTATTAGGAGTTGTGACATCGTTTGGTTTTGCTCCGTTTCGTTTGTGGGTGTTGTCTTTGTTTGGAATAGGGGCTATGTATTGGTTAATTACTAAACAAAACCACAAGGTTAATTTTTTCAAAGCATGGTTACGAAGTTCTGTTTTTGGTGCTTTTTATGGAATTGCTATGTTTTGGTGGGTGTTAAATTCAATTTATGTGATACCCGAACTAACTGCTCAATTTGCAATTTGGACTATTCCAGCCTTGGTTGGTATTGGTTTGTTGTGCGGTATGATTTTGTCTTTGCCGTTTGCTGTGATTCGTTATATACAGCGAAAACCGCCGTATAGAGCGATTTTATTTGCTACAATTTGGACGCTTGTGTTATGGGGGCGTGAATGGTTTTTAACAGGTTTTCCATGGAACCCGATTTCAAATATAATGATGAATTTTTCTATGGTTATAAATTCTATTTCGTTGTGGGGGTCGCTTGGCCTTAGTTTTATAATAATTGGTTTAATTGCTGTTTTTGTAGAATTGTGTCGCAATAAGAGATGTAAATCCTGTTGGTTTGTATTTGCTCTTTATGTCTTTTTGTTTTTAATTGGGTGCAGTTATGGATATCATAATATGAAATTATCTGATAGAGAAAATATAGATAATTCTCCGATTGTAAGAATTGTGCAGCCCGCAGAATCTGCCGTATACAAAAGTTTTAATAATGGACAAGACGCACAAAATGTTGCAATGCAAAAGATTCGCGATTTATTTGTTTTGGCAACCAATGATAAAAGTGTGACCCCAGATATAATAGTGTTTCCGGAAACTTCGTATCCTTATGCAATACGCGATAAATCTTTTCCTTTGTCACGAGTTTTAAATACTAATGTTATTATGGGTGGAATTTATCATAATGATGGTAAGTTTTATAATTCTATGGTGTTAGCGGACAAAACAGGGCAGATAAAACATTTGTACAGCAAATCTCATCTTGTACCTTTTGGAGAATATGGACCGTTTGGTGGTTTGGTTCCGTCTCCTGGAATGTTAAGCAAAGGCAATGGCGCAGAAGTCTTTGCTATAAATACGGATTATGGTGATTTTATTGTTGCGCCAGCTATTTGCTATGAAATTATATTTTCTGATTCTTTGGTGCCACAAAACACAATGCCAAATGCAATTATAAATATAACGAATGATACTTGGTTTGGTTTTACTCCGGGCGTGTATCAACATCTTGATATGGTAAGAAGATATGCGATAGAATCTGGTGTTCCTGTGATAAGAGCAAATTATTCTGGGATAAGCGCTTTTGTTATGCCTGATGGGAATATTGAATCTGCGTTACCCATAGGACAAAGTGGAAGCATAGATGGTTTTGTCTGGGGGGCGCATAATACACCGTATAGAGCGCTTGGAAGAAATTTATGGATGGTGTTTATTTTGATGTTTTCAATAATTCTTTCAATATCCATATCCGTATTTCAGAAGAAAGATTAGAATCTGATAATCTTTTATCATCAATTTGTTGAATAATGGCAGCGACAGATGTTTTTCTGTTGTTTGCCATTTGTTTTAAGACTTCGAAAAATTCTTTTTCCAAAGAAATACTAGTTTGATGTCCTGATAAAGAAACAGATATTTTATGCATTTTATATTTTTCCAACCATTAAACAATCAATAATAGCTTTGTAAGGGTCTTCATATTTGCGTAATATTGATAAAGTTAAGTTGTCTAACATAAAACAATTTCCCATTGTATCAAAAGCAAACCAAAATAGGTCATTTTTACCAAATACTGTCTTGCCAAATAAATTTTTATTTTTTGGTAAATCTTTGTTGATTTGAATAATTGAAGGTAACGGGTATTTTATTCCACGGTTAATTTCGTTTGAACCAAAAATACAAGCAGATCCCAGTGTTATTCCAGAACAGTTTTGATATAAATCTATCAAGAATTTTGGTAATATCGCAGCTTTGGCATCTTGAAGTTTTGTGTTGATAAGATTAAAATCTGTCGTGCTTGAAATAGGGAATATTGATGCTCCACGAGATTTTATCAAAGATAAACATTCTGTTGTCGTCATTTTTATTCGTTCCCCCGTCCAGATATCGCAGCAATGGCTGCTTGACTTAATCTGTCTGATGATGCATTACCGCCGTCACCACCGCCGCCGCCGTGTGTGGTAAGATATACTTTTTTTTCAGGGTTTGGCAAAAAAACTGTCTTGGCGTCGCTTTGTTCTATGATAAATTTATCAAGATTATGCGAATGCGGAAAGGTCCAACATAAAAACATATTTTTTGTGCTTAATTCACCACCCCAAAGCAAAGGAATTTTAAAGCGAATAGACAGATTATCAGGCAGCGATTGTCCCATAACAAGATTTATAAATTCATTTTGTGGCAAATTCATAAATGCTATTTCTTCTAAAGAATCGGTAAGTGATGATAAAAATTCGCGACGCAGACTTGAATATTTTTTGAACCAATCAACATCCAAAGAACAATATTTTGGGGTGTATTCTATAACTGGCATATCGTCCATCCCAAGATTTGCAAGTCTTTCAAGTGCCGAATTTTGATTTAATTGCATTGTTTCGCTTTCGTCCTTTATATGTTTTTAATGTATTGTATAATTGTATCTATGTATTCCGAATAAGAATCAAAACTGTCTATTTCTTCTTCGGGTATTGTATCACTTGGATTTTCAGATACAAATTTTTTTAATTCTTCCAAAGATTTAAAGACCGAAATTTCATCGTTTGATTTGTATTGGTTCAAATTGTCTATTATGAAAGCCCTTATGTTAATTGGTATGTCTTCAAGGGTTGTTTCAAATACATTGCGCAATTTTGTAATTGCTGAATTTAATTTATCTGGGGTTACATCAACCGCACCAATCCAAAAAACTTCGTTGGGACCAATGGCAACTAGGTTTGATGTAAAGCCTGAAATTGTCGGATTTGGTTTAACGACATATCCGTTTTCAGAGAAAATTTCTGCCAACATAGGATTATAAGGGTTGGATGTCCCATCGTTTGTGATAGAAGTTTTTTGTTGTGAAGTTTGGTTTGCGTTTTGTGTTTGTCTTTGTGCCACAATTTGAGCCATGTTTTTAGGTAAATTTAATTTTGGTGGACGTGTTAAGAGTATCGGTGTTTCTGCCGGTGGGTTTTTTTGTGTTTCTTCGTATGTTGTTGTTTTTGGGGTCGATATTGTTGCCGGTACAGAAGTAACTATCTTTTGTTTGTGCAATTTTTTTATTGAAGGCATATAAATTAAATACAGACCGAGTATGAATAAACAAACAGCGAAGCCGATTGAAACATAAAAACCATGTGCAATAGGTGTGTGCGATGCCTGTAATCTCGCTAATTCATCCCAGTGTTCTTTGAAAAACAGATTGAATCTGAATATTAAATCAAGCCAAAATGACAGCCCCAGCAAAATGGCTATACCCAAAAGTGTTGACAGTAAAAGATGTTCAAATTTATTTTTCATTTCATTTTCATTGTATCACATTTTATGATAAACTGTAAATAGATGATTGAAATAAATGAAGTTTTTTCTGATGCAGATTCAAGAATGGCATGGTTTTGTGATAAAGCCATGGATACTAATGAATTGGCTATGATGGCAGAAGATATCAGCAAAGAAAAAGTGCGTTTGATATCTGTTATGCCTGATATAGTGCCTTTTATGTGGACTTGGTTGGAAAAAATGGATGTTAAAATTTTGGCACGATATATTTTTAACCCCTTGCAAAAAAATATGCTTGATGAAGAAATGTATGATTTGGGTGCCAAGATAACTGATGTTTTGAAAAAAGGGGCGGGCGGGGTTCAGATTTTCGTAAAAATGCGCGATTTTGAACATTTTGTTGAAACTATAGAATTTGTTCGCGATGATTTGTTTTTTGACCATGATTTGTGTATTGCTTTGGATATATCTGATATCGCCATAGATGATTGGTCAAAGGTTTTTCAAAAATTATGTGATGTGCGGGCTCATGCATTGGTGTTAAGTTTAAATGAAGACATGGGAAACAGGTCTGATTTTGTTGGTCGTGTTTATGGGATGTTGCAAAATTGGAACTTTGATGGTGAAATTCATTTTATTTTGGGTAACAATTTTGATCGCATAGACCAAGCTGTTCGATTGATAGAAGTTGAAAAACCAGAATTGGCAAACAAGGTTAAATTTTTCCTTGATTATTAACCATTAGATAAAATCAAATATTTTGGGTTTGATGTGCCGGCTTTGTTTTTAAGTTGGTATCTGGTTTTGATTATGTCTAAATCAGTTGATTTAATTTTAAGTGTGGTTTGTTTTAATTGTTCAACAATCCAATCGTAATATTCCCAATGGTCTGTGCCGATAATGATTTTCCCGTCTAAGGACAAATGATTAGACAGTAAATTTAAAAATTCATGATTAAGTAAACGACGTTTTTCATGTCGTGCCTTTGGCCACGGGTCAGGGTGCAAAATCCATATTTCACTAAATTTCGCATTTGAGAAATTGTTTAACAACAAACGAACATCGTCTGGGTGAATACGGATGTTTTTATATTGTTCAAACAATGTGTTGTCCGATTCGTTTGTAATGGCTGACATCAAGGCAGCAACGCCATTTGCAAAAGGTTCTGCCCCCATAATAATCGATTCGAAATTATTGATGGATAAATTTCGCAAGTGTTCGCCGTTTCCGAAACCAATTTCAAGAATTACTGGTTTTTCGGTAAAATCTATGCTTTTTGGGGCAATTTGTGGCAACAAATTATCCATTAGCCATTGTTTGCGATTCGATAGTTTTTTCCCGTGTCGCCGACCAAAAGTTCTTATATCAATATGTTCAAAATTTTTTAATTCTTGTTTTTCCATATTATTAGTATAAAATGAATTAGTTAAAAAACAAGGTGAAATAAAATGCGTAACGGATTATCAAAAGATTTAATAGCACGTGTATTGGGAAATGCACCAAAATATACAATTGATGAATTAGAAGCGAAATTTCCACCACGTGATTTGAAAGAGGGTGCTTTTGTCACCCGTTTTGCGCCAAGTCCGACTGGTTTTATGCATATTGGAAATTTATACAGCGTGTTGATTGATTTTAAATTAGCGCAACAGTCAAATGGTGTTTTTATGTTGCGTATTGAAGACACAGATACCAAGCGTGAAGTAGAAGGTGCGGTAGATGTCGTAAAAAGCGCGATGTCCAGTTTTGGTTTTAAGTATAACAATGATGAAAAATATGGTCCTTATTACCAATCAAAACGTAAAGATATTTATCATAGTGTTGCTGCGTATTTATTGGAAAAAGGATTGGCATATCCTTGCTTTCTAAAACCAGAAGAAATGGATGAAATTCGCAAAAAACAAACTGCTGCTGGTTTTGCAACTGGCATTTATGGTGAATTCGCGCGCGACAGGGATATAAGCGAAGAAGACATAATTAAACATTTGGATAATGGTGAAATACCATCGATTCGTCTTTATTCTAATGGAAATCCGAACAATAGAATTTTTTGTAAAGATGCGGTACGTGGTTCTGTATCTTTTCCAGAAAATAATGAAGATTTGGTTTTAATTAAATCAAATGATGGTTTGCCAACATATCATTTTGCGCATTTATGTGATGATCATTTTATGCATACAACACATGTTGTTCGTGGTGAAGAATGGTTGCCGTCATTGCCATTGCATTATCAATTGTTTCGCACGATGGGGTGGACGCCACCTCTTTATATCCATACATCAACATTGGATAAAATTGACGCTGAAACCGGT
Organism: uncultured Pseudomonadota bacterium; assembly: GCA_947303585.1. Lineage (GTDB taxonomy): Bacteria > Pseudomonadota > Alphaproteobacteria > Rs-D84 > Rs-D84 > Enterousia. Next base: position 38,842 of record CAMYYT010000007.1, read on the forward strand.
AAACAAAGAAAAATGTCTAAACGTAAGGATCCAGAGTTTAATGTCTCGTTTTTCTTGGCAGAAGGTTGGCCAACAGATGCTGTGATTGAATATTTGGGAAATATTTTGGCGTCTGGTTATGAAGAAGCAAAATTAAAGGGACAAGTGAAAACTTTTTGGGATTATGAGATGAAACCAAAAAAGATTCCTATGTCAGGTGCATTGTTTGATATGAAAAAATTGGAATGGTGGGCCAAAGAATATATTGCCACATTACCAGTTGATGTTTTGGTTAAAAATGTTGTCGATTGGGCAAATAAATATGGTGATGAAACACATAAAAAACAAGTTGCCGATGTTAAATATTTAACAGCCGTGTTATCTATTGAACGCGACAATATTAAACGTATACGCAAAGATTTTATTACTTGGAAACAAACACTAAGCGAAGTTTCTTATTTCTGGGATTTCTTGTTCACACCGAATCGCGAATATCCGTATAACAAAGATGCTTTGCGTGAATTTATTGCGACATATGATGAAAATGATGATAAAGACACATGGTGGCAAAAAATTGTCTATACGGCGGAAAAACTGGGGTTAAAGCCAGGCGAAGTTGCTATGAATTTGCGTGTTGCAATGACAGGACGCACTAATACGCCAGATTTGTATTCGTTGATGTCTGTGTTGGGGGGCGCGCGTGTAAAAGAAAGAATAAATACTGTGTTGTAAAAATATGTTGAAAGGAAAGGATGGAAAAAAATGACTAAAAATAAAAAAGTTATTAAGCAAAAGTTGCGCGAAGTAAAAAAGAATAAACACGCGTATGGTTTATTAAAGGTTTTACAAGCCACAGGTTTGTTTCGTTGGGAAAGACCATCAACTAAGTCTGAAGAAGTATTGAATATTTTAACCCATGGTATTGGTATCGGGCTTGCTATGGCGGCGCTTTGTTTGTTAGTTGCGTTTGCTGTGGTTTATCATAATGTTTGGGCTATTGTTGCGTGTTCTATATTTGGGTTGACTATGTTTACTTTGTATTTTGGGTCGACTATGTGTCATGCAATGATTGGGGAAAAAAGTGAATGTTTCTTTGAGGTGTGGGATTCAATCGCTATCTATGCGTTGATAGCCGGGACTTACACACCGTTTTTATTGGTGAATTTGAATTGCTGTGGGCATACTGCGTTGGGATGGTCTATGTTCGGGATTTTGTGGGCGATTGTGATTTTTGGTGCAATTATGAAAATACATAATCCGCATAACCAACCAAAATGGATGGTTGCGTTGTATTTGATTATGGGTTGGGCATTGCTTTGGATTTTACCGGCAATGATAGAAACAATTTCACCGCGTGGTATGTGGTTTGTTTTGGCGGGCGGACTTTCTTATTCTGTCGGGGTTATATTCTATCTTTGGCGTAAATTAAAGTTTGCACATGTGCTTTGGCATCTGTTCGTGATTGGGGGCAGTGTGTGTTTCTTTTTTGCTGTGCTGTTTGGTTCTATAATAGATTTTGCACAAAAGTGTATACAATAGAAAAACCGCCGTATAGGCGGTTTTTTAATCAAATGGATTTTCGTCTTTTTTGTATTCAATTATAATGGGTAAATGCTCCAAGTGAAGTGCAGTAGCAATACCACGACGAAGATAACGCGTATAAGATTCTGGGATATCGCTTGCCCCACCAACATTGATTGTGATTTTGAACGGATGATGACCGGTTTGACGCGCAAATTTAATCTTCATTGGACGTTTTAAGCGAGACATAGGCGGTTGTCTGTCGTTAACTAATTTTTCAATTATGCGGTTAATTAAACTGGTTGGAGTATCTGCATTAGATAAATCCCATTGTTCGTAAATGCGTTTGAAAAGATTTTGGACTCCTGTGCCTTTTTCGGCGGATACAGCAAGAATCAATGGTTTAATGATTTGATGAAATGAATTAGAAAATTGATGTTTTAATTTTAATAACTTGTCTTCGCGTTCTATTTCATCTACTAAATCCCATTTGTTAAGTGCGACACATAATATTTTACCAGCGTTATATACGCGCGCAGCGATAGATAAAGCTTGGTTTTCGATATTTTTGGTTGCATCTACTATTAAAATCACTATGTCAGATTTTTCAATAGCATCCAAAGATTTTAAAGCAGATAAAGTTTCCACATCGTCTGTGACCCCAGCTTTGCGACGTAAACCCGCAGTATCCATTAAAACAATATCTCTCCCATAAAAGTGCGTTGGTATTTTTACTGTATCGCGTGTAATGCCCGGAGCGTCCATGACTATTTGACGTTTTTCGCCCAAGACGCGATTTACAAAAGTGGATTTTCCAACATTTGGTTGACCCAAAATTGCGATTTTAATTTTATTGTCAGAATTGTCGTATACGGTAGATTCTGCCGTATACAGATTATCTATGAATTCATAAATGTCGTCAAATCCGCGTTTGTGTTCTGCGGATATCATTACTGGTTCTCCAAAACCAAGTTTATAAAAATCGTGAATATCACTTAACCTTTTTGTTGATTCGGTTTTGTTGATTAAAAGCAGGGCAGGCGCTTTGGTTTTTTTGTGAACTAATTTTGCCCATTCAATATCCATCGGTGTTAAACCAGCGCGTCCATCTACCACAAATAATATAGCGTCTGCGTTTGATATAGCATTTATTGCGATATCTGTCGAATCGTGTGCGATTCCTGATTTTGCGTTTTCAAGTCCAGCGGTATCAAACAAAGTCCATGGACGGCCAGGGATGTTACCAGAAACCATATCACGTGTGACACCGGGACGGTCGTGAACCAACGCGTCGCGTGAATTTGTCAGGGCATTAAACAAAGTCGATTTGCCTGTATTAGGACGACCAACGATAACTATTTTTTTCATATTTTTTTCCATTGATTTTTTATAATTATAAAGCAAAATTATAAATAATCAAATAAAGGGGTAAAAAATGAAAGCAAAGAAAAAAAATTGGCTGGTGAAACTGGGAAGTATTTTCTTTCGTCCTAAGCATTTTTTTACCCGCATAGTTGCAGATGGACAAATCGAAGACGCTATGTTGAATGCTTTTCTTTGGGGGCTGGTAGGGGGCATTTTAGTTTTGATTATGAATTTAATTCGTGGCGATTTGTTTACGATATATTCTATTTTCAAAGCAATTATTATTTATCCTGTGTTGGCAGTTATGTTATTGTTTGTTTTTGCTGGTTTGATGATGTTGGTGTCAGAAATAACCAGCGGGGATAGAGATTGGGAAATAGCGGTCAAAGGTATTGCTTCTATATTCTTTATTTATCCGTTTGCGATGCTTTTAAATGCGTTTGCGTTTGATTGTGTTTCTATGTGGACCATAAGTGTGTTCACAGATTTATATATGGCTTTCTTGCTTTATAATATAGCCGTCTATTGTATGCATGGCAAACGCATAAGTGTTGTGTTTGTTGTTATTGTGTGTTTGGTTTTGTTGGCGTGTCTTTACATGTCAGATTATAGAACAGTTTGGTTCTTGATAAAGAATATTCCTGCTGCGTTGACTTGTTTAGGCTAGGACTTTAAAATCCTGCTTTGATACCAACGGCAAAAAACGGCGTTGCGTCAGTTACGCCTGCTGACATAAATACACTGGTGTATTTAGCATATTTGTATCTGAATGAAGCTAAAAATGTATGAAGGTAATCACCGTCTAATTTTTCATTTGTGATTTTATCGTGGTGTGACCAAACTTTTGTGTCTGAAAACAGGTAATTAAATGATACACTGCTTTGTAAAAAATCGTAACTTACACCAGAACCCAAAACAAGACCGTCTGCAGTCTTAGTAATGGGGTCTTTGTCATAAATCAGACGGGCAGAAGTCCCGATAACAAAGCTGTTGTATTGCAAATTTATACCTGTTGCAATTTGTCCGCGCCAATCAGCTGTCACGCTTGGAGAATAAGAATTTTCTTCGTATCCATGTGGTTTCGCCATATAAGAAATCGCCAAAGAATAAGCCGCTTTTAATTTACCATAAGGTTGTTTTAATTTAAGTGCTGTGTCCAAGGCGTAATCATAATCATCGCCGCCGCCTGCAACAGAAAATCCGTATTGACCGTAATCTGTATAATTTGTGGCCAAATTAAGACGTAAACTTTCGTGACCTGTGGTCGCAGTTGTGTCAGAAATTAAAACCTGTTTCAAGTCCAATTTTTTATACAAAATGGATTTATCATTGATTCTCAAATAACCCACGTCAGGTAACCCCAGACCCATTTTTCTAGCAATAGAATGAGTTAAACCAAGTTCAGCGCGTCCCAGATTTCTGTCTTCTAATAATACAAAAGCATCATGAACATATTCTTTGTCTTCTACGCAATCTGCATCAATAGAATAAACGGCACCGATTCGTTGCGTGCGGTTAAAATAATAAGAAACTTGTCCCTTTATATCCCAGTCGTTGATAAAAATAGGCTTTTCTTTTTTAGGTTCCAGAAAGCCCACCATGCCGTCGCCGTCGATTTGAAATTTCCAATTGTTTGTTTGGTATTCAATAGCATGCACATTGACCGATACAATGCAAAGTAAAACGATAAGAGATATTTTTTTTATGTTCATGGCTTTATTCTTCTTTGATTAGTTTAGGTGTATTTGATTCTTCAAGAATCGCTTCTTTTAATTTATTGAATGCCCGTTCTTCTATTTGGCGAACACGTTCACGTGAAATTCCGTATTTTTGCGAGAGAGCCTCTAATGTTGCAACAGGGTCAGACAGACGGCGTGCCGCTAGTATTTCGCGGTCGCGTTCTGGCAGATTTGATAAGTGTTTTTTTAATAATTCATAGCCGCGTCTTTTGAATTCAAGTTGTTCCAGATTTTCTTCGATGTTTATTTTGGAATCCGCCATATTTGATAAAATATCTTTTGAATCTGAATCGGTATTAAGAGGTGCGTTCAAAGACACATCACGTGCAGACATCCGCGTGGACATGCGTTCTACGTCACTTTCTGGAACATCCAGATATTCAGCAATTTGTTTGGTTTGTTCGTCGCTTAAATTATTGTCCATTATGCCAAGAGCGCGTTTTGCACGCGTAAGGTTAAAGAATACGCGTTTTTGATTTGCAGAATTACCCAATTTTACAATTGACCAATTATTAAGGATGGTTTCGTATATTTCAGCCTTAATCCAAAACATCGCGTATGTAGAAAAACGAAAACCGCGTTCGGGGTCGAATTTTTGCAAAGCCTGCATCAGTCCCATATTACCACTGGCGATTAAATCTGATACCGGCAGACCATAATTTTTAAAATCATAAGCCACAGAAACAACCAAACGTAAATGGGATGCCACCAGTTTTTCGGCAGCAGTATTATCATGCTCTTTGACCCATTTTGATGCGTATTCATATTCTTGTTCGGCTGATAAAATAGGGAATTTTTGAATTTCGTTTATGTATTTTGCCAAACTTACATCATCGCCAGCCCCATAAACCGGTGTTATGGAATTTGTTTTGGTGGACGGCAAAGTTGTCTTGATTTGCTTTTTCATAACTTTTATAGTATAGCAAGAAAATAGAAATTATCAAGCACAGGAGATTTTATTATGGCAAGTATTTTGGAAAGAAATAAAAATATTAAACAACCAGTAAAGAAAACTCGCGAAGAATATGCTGAAGACGCTCTGTATCGCGAAGTCTGGGAAGATGTCAGCAATGAAAAAACGCAACAGTTTTTGAAAAAATATTGGCGTCATATTGTGGCGGCTGTGTTGGTTGTGATGTTTTGTGTTTGTGCTTTCCAATTGGGAACGCGTATGTATAACGCATCAAGAATTGCGCGCGCCCAGGCTTATGAAGAAGCTGTGGCAAATGTGGATGCGAATGCGCTGGCGAATCTTGCAAAAGATTCTTCGGGGGCAACATCTGATTTGGCGCTTTTTCAATCTTATTTGATTGATAAAAATATTGCTAAATTGGAAAATTTGGCGAACAACGGTCATACTCGCGATTTCAAAGATTTGGCACTTTTACATCTGGCAACTATCAATGGCGATAAAATGGGTGTGGAAGAATTTGTAAAATCTTTATCAAGTATGGATACTAAAAAATCTCCGTTCTTTTATACTTCGCGTTTGATGGTCGCACAGAAATATTTGGCAAATGGGGATCGTGAAAATGCCGATAAAATTTTAGATATGATTATCAATGACAAAGATGCCCCAGCAAGCATTTCTGCAACTGCACAAACATTGAAATAGGGTGGTAGTTTTGAAAAAAATATATTTGTTTTTGATTGTTATTTTGGGGTTGGGCGCGTGTTCAAAGCACGACCCAATATTGCCGGGTGTTCGACATGATATTTTCGATTCGAATGATATAACAATTGAAAACAAAGAAGTTCCTGATTTGTCCAATGTGGCAAAACATATATCTGGGGATGAAAAGTGCGATTATCGCCAAGACAGTTCTAATACTGTGTGGGACGGCGATAAAAAATTGTTTTCTGGATTCAGTGGGGATAATTTTGTAAAAAGTGCGCAATCGCCCGTATGCGATGGACAGTATATTTATACAGGGCTTTCCTCTGGTGAAGTTATTAAATTAAACAAAAACGGAAAGTTGATTTGGATGGCAGATGTCTTTCGCGCTAGTAATATGATGGGCGGGGCATCTGTGGTTGATATTGTCGCGCATGTGGGGTTGGACGGAAAATATGTGTATGCAGGTGGATTGGGCGACGCATTTTGCAAATTGAATGCGAACAGCGGAAATAAAATTTGGTGTTTAGAAATATCTGTTCCGGTTGATTTTATAATCGTTGATGATTTTTCTTTTGTTGTCGGTGGTGATAATAATTTGTATGCCATTGATAACAAAAATGGTTCTGTGTATTGGAAAACAGAAATTAAAAAACAAAAAAAGCCTGTCTTTGAAGATGGAATAATTCGTGTTGGCAAAGAAAAAATAAATTACAAAGATGGGTCGATTGAAAAATAAATTTTTTCCACTTGTATCAAAATCGCAAAAATGTTAGAATAGAATCACAAAGGAAAACGAACCAACAAGGGGGGAAGGAAAATGAACAAAAAATTTGACAAATCGGCTGAAACCCGCAGAAATCTACACACACACACACACACACACAGATAGTTTCCTTAAAAGCCTAAAACAAATCGGAACGATTTGTTTTACATTTTCCTTTTTAATATTCCCGAATTTTGCATCAGCCGAAAATATACCAACAACCAACCCGGGATGTACAACAACCGTTTTGGGTGCGCAAAATATTGCAAATGGCAGCGCCGCTTTGGAGCCAGACTTCAGCGCCAACACAATAAATACAACATGGTATAACAACGGAACAGCAATGACGGTAGATTCCGCATATCAATCATGTACATACGATGCGGTACTTACACCCCCAACCCCAGATGCCAGACCAGGTTATGAATTTAACGGATGGAAGATACGTCCAGAATGTAAAATCCCGTCAACAGACGTAAGTAACAATGGTAATGCATACGTAGCAAAATCGTTAAGTAACGGAAGCGATTCTACATACGGTGGTGCGACAGCGACAACATACGGAATAACACAACCCGGGGAATGGGGTGTATCATGGTCCAATGGTGATAAAGTGACAGGTGTTGCGTTGTGTAGTCGAACAAGTGGAACATGGGCAACCACAGGTACACCAGACGAAACAGGAGGCAACAGAGCACAATATTGTTGGTGCAAAGTAACACATTATACCGCAAATAACGCACAGCAATGTAGTTTGTTGTCCCCTGCGTGGGTGTATCGCAACAACGGCGGTTCAGCTGTCGCTTGCCGTAGCCAGTGTGCGCAAAGCTGCGCCGGCGCTGTCCTGGACGGTTCCGATTTCCGTGCGGCGTTATTTACAGGTTTGGTCGCACAATAATAAGTTTCTTTCCCCAAGAAAGAA
>CAMYYT010000008.1 GCA_947303585.1 uncultured Pseudomonadota bacterium
GTTGTGTGTGGGGTCGAATGGTTGATTCTTGCTTTGTCTTCGGGGCGTTCTTCGGCTGGGGCGTTGATAGTGTTTTGTTTAATGCCGATTTTGGGATTTTGTATCAGTTTTGGTGTCGGAATTGGATTTTTGGCTGTGTCTGTGCTTTGTGTAGTGCGACATAGTGAAAATATTTTGCGACTTGTTTCTGGCAAGGAATCAAAAGTAGATTGGAAATGGAAAAAATAATTTTTTTCTTTTATTTGTATTTGTTTTTAAGTCTATTTTGTGATATAATGCTTTGCATAAAGAGGGATTTTATATGAGGAATTTCGTTTCTGTTGTCGTTTTGTCTTTGATGGTTTTTGGTGCGAACGCCGTTGAAACAGCGCGTCCTTCGATGCGTGGGCAAATGGTTGCGCCGGCTGGACGATATACTGCGTCAATTAATCAATTGGGTGGCAAAGGTTCTGGGGTTGTTAATGGTATTAATTATACTGAACCTGTGGCTGTTGCTACCGCTGAAGAAGATAGACGCGAAGCGGAAAGAAATGCTTGTATTAATAATAATGTTGGGATTAGTAATACCTTTGTGTGGGCTTCGCGGTATAGCAATACTTCTGATTATTCAAGTATGATTGAAGATACTCAAAATCCACAAAATAATGTATGTTTTGTGCGTGTGGAATTAAAATCCAGCGATTCAAGAATTTCTGTGTCTGATATTCCTGCAAAATATTTTATGTGGGGTGAAAATATCGAATGTGGTTCTTGGGTAAATGAAGCAGATATGGAAAAACGTATTTTGGATGCCAAGAAAGGCGCAAGGGTAGGTGGTATTGTGGCAAGTACTGTTGGTGGTGCTGGTGTTGGTGTTGGTGCTATGGAATTGTTTGGTAACAAGGCTATTGGTGGCAAAGTCGAAGGGCAAAAGGCATTAAGTGGTATGGAATTATATCGGTCTCAGTTGTTGGTTTACAAAGATAAAAATCCAACAGAATACCGCAGGGTTTGTGATGCTTTGAATGTGCTTAAAAATACAAGCGAATCAGTTAATGGAATTCAAGCGAGTGAATATATCACATTGTTAAGCGCGTGTAATTAATTAAAGAAAGGAAAAGAAAATGAAAAAGTATGTTGTTTTGGTTTTGATGTTGATACCAATGGTGTCGTTTGCTGCGCCGTCTGTCCGCGTTTTGGGAAGCGGGACAGGAACCCCGGCGTCTTCGACAACAGGTGCCAAGGTGACCCCTGCAAAAACAAGTTCGGTTGCAAAGACAGCAGCGACAACGACAAATGCTGCGGCTGGGGCGCGTATTGGGAGCTTGCGTGCAACGCCAAAAGTTAGTGCAACCAAACCAGCGGCGGCAAGTACTGCAAATACAGCAAGATTTCCTGTGATAGCACCTGCACATTCGTATAGCAGTGTTACTAAGCCACAGGCTGCGAGTGGTGGAACAACTGTGATTAACAATGATGTAGATTTGACCAATTATTACAACAAAGAACAAGTTGACAACATCGTAAACGAATTAAAAGACGAAGATGACCCTCGTTTTGATATGGTTCGTGTAAGCGTTGGTAATCCTAGACCTAATTGGGTTGGAAATCCAAAACTTGAACAACGCGAAGGCGAAGGTTATGTCTTTATGTGGATAGAAGAATAATTCGTTTTTTGAATTTTTTACTTAAAAAAGATTGTGGTTTTGTCTACAATCTTTTTTGTTATGAATGATTTATTAAATAAACTTTTGATATTAAGGACTTCGGGAATTGGACCTGTAAAATATAATGCGTTGTTAAAGCAATATGGTGATGATGTCGCAATTGTTAATTCTTTGTCTTTGGATAGTGCTTTTATTGATGGTGTAAAACGTGAAATAGATTTGGCGTATGAATTAAATGTTGAATATATTTGTGATACTGATTCTCGTTATCCAAAACAATTAAAGGCGATTAAAAATCATCCTATTATAATCACGGCGCGTGGAAATATCGATACTTTGAATAAATCAGCGGTGGCGATGGTGGGAACGCGACATTCTACGGCGGCAGGGATGAATTTTATTTCAGATTTATCCGAATCGTTTGTGAAACATGGTTTTGCTGTAGTATCTGGTATGGCAATGGGAACAGATGCGGCAGCACATATTGGTGCGCTGAAAGTTTCTGGAAATGCGCAAACAATTGCGGTATTGGCGGGCGGTGTTGATTATATATGGCCGCTTGAAAACGAATCGTTATATTATGAAATTCTGGAACGTGGTGTTGTGATAAGCGAAATGCCTGTCGGGATGAAACCAAATACACAAAATTTTGTTCAAAGAAATCGTTGGGTTGCAGGTATTTCTGATTTGTTAATTTTGGGCGAAGCAGACGCAAAATCTGGCAGTATGACCACGGCCCGATTCGCTTTGGATTATGGACGCCGCGTGTTTGCTGTGCCTGGCCACCCAAGTGATTCCAGAAGCGAAGGTCCTAATTCTTTGATAAAAAATGGAACTGCGACATTATGTATGTCATCAAAAGATTTTTTTAGTGATGAAAAAGTTGGTGCTGGTAAAAAAAATATCAGACCCCAAAATGAAATTTTAGATAAGTTAGGAATAATTCCTGTGTCAGAATCTGTATTGGCAAATCTTGTCAAAAAATCAGTTTCGGAAATCAAGTCTGAATTGGTTATTTTGGAATTACAAGGTTTAGTAAGAAAACAAGATGGTGGTTATGTTTTAATTTGATTTTTTTTATGTATATACACTGTATATACAAAGTGCGAAAATCTGGCAAAAAAACGAATCGTTGTCAAAAAATAAATCATAGATTTTTAATCAACATTTAGTTGCAAATAGAATTTAATATTTTACATTAATCGCATATCCAAACGATTGATTTATATCAATCACCAAAGCGAGAGAAAAGAGTAGGGCACGCATAAATATTAAATATATATTTAGTGTTTATGTGGGGTGAATTTTTTACCACAAGCGTAAACTCTTTTAGGAAGGAAAAGGAGCAAACGACATGCAAGCAACAGCGACACAAACAAAAGCAAACTTGGAAACAATCATGGGGGCTTTTGCGGCCAGAATAGATTCAAGCGCATTTGCAACATGGATTGCACCACTTAAAATGGAATTGTGTCAGAACTGTTTGAAACTTGTTGCGCAAAACCAATTCACCGCCGACTATGTCAAAAGAGAATACGGAGAAATCTTGAAGACCATAGCGGCGGATTTTTCTTTGGATTTAAATATTGCTGCTGGGTTTGTTGCTGCCAAAGTTCAAAGTTGTGCAAATGATAATGTTGTTTGTGCGTATGTTCCAAACAAAAGGGTTCAAAACACAAAACAAAATGGTTTTGATAAATTTATTGCTTGTGATGAAAATATGTTTGCAATCGCAGCATGTAAAAAAATGGCTTTGGGTAATGCTTCGTTTTCGCAATTGTTTATTTATGGTGCAAGTGGTGCTGGTAAATCTATGTTATTAGATTGCATTTGTGATGCGTCTGAAAAACACATTGTTAAAATGACAGGTGGACAATTTGTTGCTGATTTTGCGCGTTCTTTGCGTGAAAAAACAATCTTTTCTTTCAAAGATTATTGTCGCAATTGTGATATATTTATGATGGATGATGTTTGTGCGTTGGCTGGCAAGCGCGCCAGTATGGATGAATTTTTACAATTGGTTATGGATTTGAAAAATGCAGGTAAATCTATTGTATTAACTGCGAATTGTGCGCCAAATGCATTAAATGGTTTTGACAGACGTGTTCAATCTTTGTTTGCTTCTGGTTTGGTTGTAGATGTTGTTGCACCAAATGCTTTTGTTCGTCGTTCTATGTTGGTTCGCAGCGGTGTAAAATCAGATGTTGCCGAAGAATTATCTAAATCTATCGCGGCGGACGGACATTTGGTAGATGGTGTTATCAGCAAAATCAAAACATACACAGAATTGATGGGTGAAAGTGTAAATATGGAAATAGCATCTCGTTTGTTGGGTGATTTGTTGCAAAAGAACAAAACGCCAATTGCGATGGTAAAGGCTATGTGTGAAAAAATGTCAATATCTTATGATGAAATTTGTGGTAATTCACGCGCTCGTCGTTTGGTTCGCGCTCGTCAGATAATGATGGCAGCGTTGAAAAGCGCGACAAATTTGTCTTTGTCAGAAATTGGTAATGTTTGCGGTGGACGCGATCACGCCACAGTAGTTTATGCACTTAATCAAATCGAAAATCAAAAAGGCATAGATTTAATGTTAAACGCAGAAATTGATGCGATGGTAAAATTGTGCAAGTAAAAGTTTTCGTTGTACGAAAAAAAGGAGAGAAGAAACCACCCGTCTGGGTGGTTTTTTTATAATCTTGTCTCTATGTGTTGGGGCCGAATCACAAAATTTTTCGCTTTCTTTAAAATTTAAACTTTGTTAGAATAAGAAAAGAAATAAATGAGAGAGCAACAATAATGAAAAAATATTTCTTTTTTTTGATTGGTTTTTTGTTGGTAAATTCTGCGTATGCATACTTGGATGAAAATTCGACTTGCACATCAAGCACAATGAATGCCGCCAGCGGAAATATTTCATTGGAAGCAGTCGAAGTTCCAAATGTAATAAATATACAATGGGAAAATGCGGACGGAACAACATACACAACCAGCACATGCACATACGATACACAATTGCAAATACCAAATGCGCCTGCCGCACGAACGGGTTTTACTTTTCGCGGTTGGACATTAGAGACAACGTGTTCTCTCGCAGATTTGGATACCAGTATAAATGGTAAAGGAAAAAGTTATATGGCGTGTCTTGATTTGAATGGAAATGGTGACTGTAGCAGAAGCGAATACAACTTGGCTGGGAATGCAACGACATATGGATTGGATACAGCAGGACAATGGGCTGTTTCGTTTAGCTACGGCGATGTATATGGCGAAGCGATATGCAGCCGAACAAGCGGGACATCGTATGCAACGGTCGGGACCCCAGATACAACTGGTGCTGGGACAACACAATATTGTTGGTGTCGTGCCACCGGGTATAAAGAAGATGGTGGAGAAAAATGTACTTTGGCGTCCTCGTCGTGGGTGTTCTTCGGCAGCGGCGACGGCGGGTCGGCTGCCAATTGCGCGAGCGGCTGTGCGGTCGCCTGCGCTGGGAACGTGAACGGCGATTCCGCTTTCCGGGCGGCGGTGTATGGTGTTGTAGATAATTAATGTTTTAAAAGGTTGGTTTTTAAAACCAACCTTTCTTTTCTGTTTTATTGCCAGCGAATTCGTTTAATGCTTTCTTTTGTTTTTCGCTTAATTTTTTTGGAATGACAATTCCGATTTCAATATACAAATCGCCAAAGCCACCGCGTCCCGTTGGCATACCATGTCCGCGGACACGCAATTTTTCGCCAACTTGGGTTCCGTTTGGTATCTTTACCGATAATTTTTTATCATCCAAAGTTTCAATTTCTATTTCACCGCCAAGCGCAAGTGTTGTAAAATCAAGGTCCGCATGCATTAATAAATCGTTGCCGATGCGTTCGAATTTTTTGTCTGGACGAACACGAACATCAATATAAAAATCACCGGCTTCGCCACCGTTCGGGGCGGCTTCACCCATGCCAGCCATGCGAAGGCGCGCGCCGTCCATTATGCCCGCTGGAATTTTTACATCCAATGTGCGTTGTTTATTAACAGTTCCACTGCCGTCACATGCGCTGCATTTTTTATCAATCTTTTTGCCCAATCCATGACATTCAGGGCATGGGGTTTCAACCGCAAAAAATCCCTGACGCGCGTGGACATATCCTGTTCCACCACAAGTTTTACATGTCGGGGCGGTCTTGCCGTCAGCGGTGCCGTGTCCATCGCATTTTTCACATTTAACAGCACTCGTAAATTTTATAGTGTGGGTTGTTCCAAAAAAAGCGTCTTTTAAATCAATAACGACTTCGTCCAGCAAATCGCGCCCGCGCATGTTTGTGTGTTGACCGCCTTCACCAAAACCACCGCCAAAACCAAAACCGCGCATGGCTTCGCGTAAGATGTCTTCCATGCCGCCCATGTCGCCACCACCCATATTAAAGTGGAAAGACCCGTTTCCAAATGGGTTGCCACCCATACCAGCGCCCGCGCTGGCGCCGTTGCCACCGGCAAATGCCGCGTCGCCAAATCTATCATAAGCAGCGCGTTTTTGTGGGTCTTTTAATATATCAAATGCGTTATTGACTTCTTTGAATTTTTCTTCGGCTGATTTGTCGCCAGGGTTTTTATCCGGATGATATTTCATAACTAATTTGTGGTAAGCCTTTTTTATATCCGTATCGCTGGCGTCACGTGCCACACCCAAAACTTCATAAGGATTTTTATTCATAATTTTTCCTGCTTTGTTCTTTTTGTATCAAATATATAAGTAGTTTATATGAAAAATCAAGTATATAAAATCACTATTTTTGTTGCTTTTTTTGGAACAGGGCGAATAGTTTTGCTTGCTAAAATGGCAAAAATGTTATAATAATGTTGTGTTAAAAATGGGAAAGATGATGAATAAATATGATGCTTCGGATATTCAAGTGCTGGAAGGTTTGGAACCTGTGCGACTTCGCCCGGGGATGTATATTGGTGGAACAGATGAAAAGGCTTGGCATCATTTGCCGGTCGAAATTATGGATAATTCTATTGACGAAGCAGTTGCTGGATTTGCAAAAAAAATCGTTGTGAATTTGATTGATGCTAAGACTATTGAAATTACGGATGATGGACGGGGAATTCCTGTGGATGAACATCCAAAATATCCTGGTAAATCTGCGCTGGAAGTTATTTTAACTACATTACATTCGGGTGGAAAGTTTAATAATAATGTTTATAAAACTAGCGGTGGTCTTCATGGGGTCGGCAGCGCTGTGGTTAACGCTTTGTCTTCAAATATGGATGTGACTATTTCCAGGGATGGTTTCGAATGGCGACAGACTTTTTCGCGTGGCAAAGTGACCAGTCCTATTATGAAAGGGGACGCCACCAAGGCGCACGGAACAAAAATCAAATTTACTTTGGATGATGAAATATTTGGCGAAAATGCTGTGTTCAAACCGGTAAAGATTTATCGTATGGCACGCGCTAAATCTTTCTTGTCGCGTGGGGTAAAAATTGAATGGCATTGCAATCCTGCGCTGATTACCGAAGATATGAACATAGAAGCGGACAAAGTTTTTTATTATCCAAATGGTGTTGCTGATTTTATCGCGGAAAAGACTGAATCTAAGCCACGTATTTTGCCAAAGATTTTTAGTGGTTCTATCGATTTTCCTGATGATAGCGGACGTGTAGAATGGGCGTTGACTGTGTTGACTGATGAAAATGGTGCCGCGTCAGATGATGGTTTCTTTGCGTCTTATTGTAATACGATTGCGACTGTTGATGGCGGAACACATGAAAATGGGTTCAAGGCTGCAATTACCAAGGGCTTAAAGGCGTATGGTGAAAAAGTGAATAACAAAGCTGCGGCTTCTATTATTGGCGAAGATGTGTTCGATTCGGTTGCGGCTATTGTTTCTGTGTTTTATAAGACTCCGCAATTTTTGGGACAAACCAAAGAAAAATTATCTAATCCTGAAATTGCAAGATATACAGAAAATGCTTTGCGCGATCCGTGGGAAATGTTTTTAGCGTCTGACCCAAAGACGGCTAATGCGCTATTAGATTTTGTTGTGAATTTGGCTAATGCGCGTATAAAGACAAAACAGGTCAAAGATGTTGCGCGTAAAACACCAACAAAAAGAATTCGTATGCCCGCAAAGTTGGCTGATTGTTCTAAACATGGTGTCGAAGGAACTGAATTATTTATTGTCGAAGGAGAATCTGCTGGGGGGACTGCAAAGCAGGCTCGCGATAGGGCAACCCAAGCGATTATGCCACTTCGTGGCAAGGTCTTAAATGTTTTATCTAATTCAGATGAACGTTTTAGCGCAAACAAAGAATTAAATGATTTGATTGATATTATTGGCGCCGGGACTGTCAAAGACTGGAACGACGAAAAATTAAGATATGAAAAAATTATTGTTATGACTGATGCGGATGTGGACGGCAGTCATATCGCTTCACTCTTGATGGCGTTTTTCTATCAATATATGCCGCAATTAATTTATGGGGGACATTTATATTTGTCTTGTCCGCCGCTTTATAAACTGACTTGTGGAACTGAATCTATTTATGTTGATACTGATGAAGAACTGGAAGAATTAAAGACTGGTAAATATAAAAATAAGAAAATTGAAATTTCTCGATTCAAAGGGCTGGGTGAAATGATGCCAAATCAATTAAAAGAAACGACTATGTCGCCAAAGACGCGTCGTCTTATCCGTGTTGATTTACCGCCAAAGACCGAAGATGGTCAAGAAGATACAGAAAAAACAAAAACGCTTGTTTATGATTTGATGGGTAAAAAACCTGAATTTAGATTCAAATTTATTACTGAACATGCGCAATTTGTCAAAGATTTATTTGTATAAAAAAAACGCCATTACGGCGTTTTTTTATTTTTGTTTTTCTTATTTTATTTTCTTTAATTTTTGTGCAAATGTGATTGTGTATTGAAGCGCACTCCATATAGATGCAAACAATGCAGCCCATAAACCAACAATGCCGATTTTTGGTAATGCGTAAATCAAATAAAATGTTGCGCGGTTTTCTGTGTCTGCTGTGACAGATGCAAATATCGCGAACCACAATAAAAATGCTGCGATTGCAATCATTTGCAAGGTTGTTTTGATTTTGCCCATTGAAAAGCGTGCTTTGGGAACTGGCATTTCTATTTTTTGTGTGCCCAAAAATTCGCGCAATCCACTGATGTATAATTCTCGTGCAATCATAAATATTACTGGAATCACGACAAACCAAACTGGTGTCATTAATGTCAACATAATCAAAGTATTGCATACGAGTAATTTGTCGCCGATATGGTCTAATACACCACCTAATTTTGAACAGCATTTATATTTTCGTGCCAAATATCCATCAAACCAATCTGAAATAGCACCCAAAGCAAACAAAATAAATGTCAGCCATGGTCTGTTCATCATAATTGTGAATATTATCGCAAATGCAGTTAATATGCGGAATATAGATAAAAAGTTAACAAAAAATTTCATATTTTTCTCCTTTGCATTATGTGTGTATTATAACACTTCTGAATGAAAATATTTATATATTTTTTCTGCAGCTGATTTACCAAGTCCAGGAACACGTAATAAAGATTTCAAATCTGCGTCCATAATTGCATGAACAGAACCAAAATGTTGCAAAAGTTGTTTTTTTCGAATCGGTCCAATTCCTTCGATTTCATCTAAAACAGATGCTGTTAATTGTTTTGCGCGTACAGAGCGATGATATGTTATAACGAATCGGTGTGCTTCATCGCGAACATTTCGTAAAAGTAAAAATAATTGTGAATCTTTGGGAAGATTTCTGTTTTCTGAACCATCTGGCAATATAAAGTGTTCATCACCATTTCGGACTTCACCTTTGGTTACGCCTAGAACTGGTATGCGCCCGTTTGAAACATGGTTTGCGATATTCCATTGTGCAGGCCCCCCGTCTACGATAATTAAATCTAGTTGAGGAATGTCTTTGATAGCGCGATTTACAAATTCTTCCATCATCGCGATGTCGTTCCCGGCACGTGACATATCACGTAATTTAAAGTGCCGATATGAAGATTTTATAAAACCTTGGTGTCCAAATGCTATCATTGCGCCAACTGGTTGTTTGCCAAATAAATGAGAATTATCAAACACACCAACACAATTTAATTTTAGGTTTAACCAATTTTCAAGTTCTTGGACGTTTTTGTCCCATTGTAAATTTGGTGTATACGGCAGATTTTGCCGTATACCGCGATTAGTAGTTGTTGTTAATGCGATAATTTTATCACGCATGATTGCCGCATTTTCATAATCAGTTTTGTCTGAAAAATCTTTCATCATTTTTGTTAAATCTGCGATGATAGGTTCACTGTCGCCAGTTAAAATTCTGCGCGCCAAAGCGACATTTTTATCATAATCTTTTTGTGGTAAACAGCAAGGTGCGCTGCATCGACCTATTTGATATAAAAGACATGGACGAGAGCGATTTTTCAAAAAAGTGTCATTACATGTTCGAATTTTGCATACGCGTTGTATCATTTTAATTGTATCGTTTAATGCCAAAACAGACGGATATGGTCCAAAAACATCTTTTTTTTGTGATATTTTTCCGCGAAATTTTAAAAGTCTGGGATATTTGTGTTTTGTTAGTGCTAACATAGGATACATTTTTCCGTCAGTTAACATTACATTGTATTTTGGTTTAAATGTTTTTATAAGTTTTTGTTCCAAAACCAATGCGTCTTGTTCGTTATTTGTTGTTTCCCATTCTACGCGTCTTACCAACGTGCGCATAACTTGTTTATGATTTTCTAGTTTAGAAATATCAACATATTGTCGCAGGCGATTAAGCAGGTTTTTTGCTTTACCTACATA
This sequence comes from uncultured Pseudomonadota bacterium, assembly GCA_947303585.1. Lineage (GTDB taxonomy): Bacteria > Pseudomonadota > Alphaproteobacteria > Rs-D84 > Rs-D84 > Enterousia. Next base: position 10,490 of record CAMYYT010000008.1, read on the forward strand.
TAAAAGATTGCCGTTCCCATCATACATTTTATATATGCCAGGAGACAGTGGTGCATTTTCTATTAAATCTCTGAATTGAATATTCATAAAATATATGATATTATATAAATATGAAAAATCAAATAAGAGGTGTAAAATGAGACAAGAATCAGGTCGTTCAATGATTGAAATGGTTGGCGTGTTGGCTATTATGGGGATGTTGACAGCTGGGGCCTTTGTTTTAATTTCTTTGGGAATAAACAGACAAAAACAAGCGCGCGTGACTGATGATGTTGTGACTATGGTTTCAGGGGTGCGCAGTTTGCTGGGCGATTATGATGATTTTTCGAATATTGATAATACTACGATTTTTGCGGCTATATCTGTAAGTAATAAAAATCCATATGGTGGAAATTATGAATTAGCCGTGGATTCTGCTAATCCGCGTCAGTTTGTTGTTCGTATAACTGGTTTGAATAAATCTGATTGTGAAGCGTTGGTCACAAAGGCTTGGACCGATTCGGTTGGATATATTTCTTCGGGACACAAAGAAAGCGGTGCCAGCGGAAACTGTGTTGATGGCGACGCAAATGTTGTGTCTGTTATTTATGGCGAATAATGTATGGCAGAATTGGTTACGATTTCTAGTGTAGAATCAGGAACACGTATATTACGGTGGTTTTTACGGCATTACCCTGGGATGTTACAACGTGATTTTTATAAACTTTGTCGTGGGGGGCAGATAAGAATTAATTCTTCACGATGCAAAGGAACAGAAATTGTTAACGAAGGTGATGTTGTTCGTGTGCCGCCGACTTTGCAGTCTTATCAAAAAGTAAAGAAAGCAGAAACTGGTGAAAAATATTCGTTGTCTGATTTAGAATGTTTGAGAAAATGTATCATTTATAATGATGCCGATATAGTTGTTTTTAATAAACCTGCGGGATTGGCAGTGCAGGGTGGCACAGGGGTAAAAAAGTCTATTGATAAAATGGCGGCTGCGTTATTCCCGTATGATAAAATATCTTTGGTTCACAGAATTGATAAAGAAACTAGCGGTTTATTGGTAGTTGCGAAAAATCAAAAGGCTGCACAGAGTTTGGCTACTCAGTTTCAAAATAAAACCGCGCACAAGGAATATTTGGCTTTGCTGCAAGGTAATGTTTCCCAAAAATCAGGCGTCATAGATAATTATGTTGTCAAAGGTCAAGTTTTTGATGATTTTTCAAAAATTCCTGATAATGTTACAGCACAACGGGCGACAACAGAATATAAAGTTTTGGGTGAAGCGACAGGTTTGTTAAGTTGGGTTTTGTTTAAACCCAAGACTGGCAGAACACATCAATTACGATTGCATAGTGCTTTTTCATTAAAGGCGCCGATTGTTGGGGATGATTTGTATGGTGGAAGACAAAGGTTAAGCGATGATGTGTTGGGGTCGGTTTTGAATACACAAAAGTTATTTTTATTTGCATACAGGATAACCTTTAGACATCCTGGTAATAACAAAGAAATAACTTTGAGTGCGGAATTACCTGACTTTATGCAATCGGTTGTTAATTTTTTGGAATTGCAAATACCATAAAGGTGAAGAAATATGTTTTGGTATGTTTTTTATAAAAGACACCTTTTGTTATTAAGAGGCATAGCCTTTTTCTTTATGGGGCTGATTGTAGCTTTTATAATCGCTTTGAATCAAGTAAGCCTTGAATCGTTGCGTGGCAATATTTTATCTATGTTGCGAGATACAACTAATATGCCGATAGAGATAGATGGAAAAATATCATGGCGTTTTTCTTTGCGTCCAGAAATAGAATTAAACGATGTTCGTATTCCTAATGCAGATTGGGCAAAAAACAAAAGTCTTTTTTGGGCGAAAAAAATAGATGTGAGATTAGATTTGTTGTCTTTGTTTAAGCCTCATCCTGTGGTTAGGCATATAAAAGTTTATGATGCAGAAATAGCTTTGGAAAAAAATTCCAAAGGGGAAAATTCTATTGTGTATATTGATAAACAACAAATACCGGAAAATACAGAAGGAGAACAGGTGTCAGAAAGACCCTTGTATCCAGTAGAATTGTTGCCGTTTTCTGGTTTAGAAATACATAATGTTTCTGCTGATATTTATGGTAAACAATATTCTTTGTCTGGTTTTGCTATGCGCAATTATATGCGAGACGGTAATATTGAATACAGCGGTTGGGTGAAACCTTATGAAATAAATTTTCCGTTTGTGATACAATTTTCTGAGTATAACACAGAAAGAAAAATATATCCGTTGAGAATTGCTTTGGCTACCGGTGGGGAACCGTTGATAGCGGATATTGCATTGGAAGGTAAAAGCAAGGCTCCAATAGATTTTATCGTTCGTGGTGAAATACCTGATTTAGCAAAATCTAGTCAATGGTTTAATTTTGATATTGGGCAGTTCCCAAAAATTTCTTTGAATGTTGCTGGTGGGTTAGACAGGAAGAAAATAACATTTAAGAAATCTTCTGTATCTATTTATGGTATTGGTGTGAATTTTTCGGGGTTATATGATTGGTCAAAAAAAATTCCGGTTGTCAAAGCAAAACTGTCATTGGATGAATTGAATTTGTATAAATCTTTCCCAGAATGGTATGGTGTTGGCAAAGAGTGGAAACATCCAAATCGGGATTTAAATGTTTTTCATGATATGCCTTTGTTCGGAGAATATTTGTATGATATTGATGCAGATTTAGATTTGTATATGAAGCGGTTTGTGGTTTATCGTTCGCTTGATTTGACCGATATGAAAGTCAAAGCGTCTGTTAAAAATCATCATTTGGTTGCTGATGTTAGTACAGGATTTGCAGATGGTATTATAAACGCTGCTATTGATGCAGATATTGAAAGCGATGGTGTTTATAATGTTCGTGCTGTTGCAGATGGCGAACACATTTATGTTGGTGGGATTTTGTCAGAAATAAATATAGATGATGTTATTTCTGGATTACCTGTGAATTTGGAATTTTATGTTGAAGCGAATGGTAAAAATATGTCTCAGATAATGCAGACGATTACAGGACCGGTAATGGTTTATTCTGTTGACAGGGGATTTGCGCATGCTGATTTGGTAGAATATATGTATGGCGGTGATTTCTTAACAAATTTGCGTCATAATGTTGAAGACATTTTCACAGGGAACAAACGAGATATGATTGTAATAGATAGTGCAGTTGCTAATGTGAAATTGCGTGACGGATTGATACAAACACAAAATGGCGTGGCAGTTGAGACTCATGTTGTTAATATAAGATTGGCTGGCGATTTAGATTTAGGAAAAGAAACAATACAAATGTCGCTGGCATCTGTGCCTGTTCGTGGATTAAAATTATCTTTGTCTGGTAATTTAGTTAACGCGATGGAAATATCGGGGAATTTGGCTGAACCAGATTTTAAAATAAATGGTGCAGCGGTTGCAGGCAAAGTTGGTTCTGCTGTTGGTATTGGTTTGTTATTGTCGCCGTTAACAGGTGGGTTAAGCATAGCAGGGGGATTAGTTGTTGGTTTGTTGGCTGGTGATTTAATAGAAAGTTGGTTGGCTGATGATGAACCTTATAAGACAGCGCGCAAAAAAGGAGCTCCAAGAAGACATGGGGATCCGGATTGGATGAACAAACCGATAAAAGTATTAATACAAGAATTTTTTGAAACAAGGGGATAGACTATGTTAAATTGGTTAAATGTTATTCAAGTTTGTATAATTGCATTCGTTGTGTATTTTTTCTATAAAAGTTTTATTAAAAATACTTCATCTGAAAAATTGGTTCGTGGTCTTGTAGGCCTTGGTATTCTTTGGGCGTTGAGTTTTATATTGCCTTGGATACATCTGCATTTGTTGGGGCGTTTTTTACATTGGATTGCATTGTTTATGTCTATGGGGTTGATAGTAATTTTTCAACCAGAATTACGAAAATTTTTGGCTTTGATGGGAAATGTAAAGGGGTTAAAGAATGCAATTTTTGCTTTTAAGCAAATTGAAAATAAGACAAATGATAAACAAAAAGCAATTGATGAAATCGTCAAAGCAGTGTCCTATATGTCTGAAAAGCATACTGGGGCTTTGATAGTTTTCTTAGATGAAGAAGATATGGGCAGTATTGAAAGATATGGCACACAAATAAATGCTATTGTTTCAAGCGAATTATTATTGACGTTGTTTTTTAATAAGACTCCTTTGCATGATGGCGCTGTTTTGGTTATGAATAATAAAATTGCTTACGCAGGGGCGATATTGCCGTTGTCTCAAAACCAATTACAGTGGAAATATGGCACAAGACACAGGGCAGCACTTGGTATGACAGAAGTGTCCAAAGCTACTGTTTTGGTGGTTTCAGAAGAAACTGGTGACATCTCTTTTGCTGAAAAAGGTAATATAAAAAAATATGATGATTTGAAAAAAGTTAAAAATAAATTGGAAAAATTGTTAATAAAATAATTATAAAATATTTTTGTCAATTTTTTGTCTAGGTTTCAAATTGTGTAGATTTGCTCTTGCACCGAATCGGTGTTTTTTGATAAAATCAAGGATAAGGAAAAAAAGTAAATCAAAAAGAACAGGAGCAAATTATGGAATTTTCAGTGTTTCGTCAGGTTTTAATACGTGCGCTGGGGCATATGCAATCTATCGTTGAAAAACGTGCAACTTTGCCTATATTGGTTAATGTTAAAATAGAAGTGGCAGATGATTTGATTTTGTCTGCGACAAATGTAGATTTGGAATTGGTTGAACATGTTGCGGCAGACATCACTTTGTCTGGTAAAACAACTGTACCTGTTCAAATGTTGTATGACATTGTTCGTAAATTGCCAGATGATGCAGAAATAAGTTTCAAACAATCTGGTGATCAATTAATTGTGTCAAGCGGACGCGCGGTTTTTCACTTACCAACTTTGCCGGCAGAAAATTTCCCTGCGATGGCTGGTGGAAATCTAAGCACGAAATTCCAAATGACAACCGGCGATTTGGCTCATTTGATTAATCAAACGAAGTTCGCAATCCCAACAGATGATGTTCGTTATCACTTGGGTGGCATATATTTTCATATTAGTGAAGACACTGGTAAATTAACTGCGGTTGCAACAGATGCGCAAAGAATGGCTTTGTGCGCGATTAAGGCACCGGCAGGGACAAACGGAATGCCTTCTGTGATTATTCCAAGACGCGTTATTGGTGAATTGTCTAAATTATTGGAAGATGCAAATGTTGACGATGTATTGGTAGAATTGTCTGATACCAAGGCTCGTTTTACTGTTGGGGCTGCCACATTAACCAGTAAATTGGTTGATGCGCAGTATCCAAATTATCGGGTCGTTATTCCAAAGGGTAATGATAAAATTGCTATTTTGGACAGAAAGCAGTTTGTTAATGCAGTTGATTTGGTTTCGGTTGCAAGTGTTGATAAAACTAAGTCTGTTCAATTGGCGTTTTCTATGAATAAATTGGTTATCAATGCATCTAGTCCTGATGCTGGAACTGCTACCCAAGAATTAGATATTGAATATAATGGCGACGCAACATTTTCTATTAATTTCAATGTGAAATTCTTGCTTGATGTCGCAGGTCAGGTCGAAGGTGAAAAATTCCAAATGGAAATGCAAGAATCTTTGTCTCCAACGATTATTAAATCTACGGAAAAGGATACAGATTCGTTGTTTGTGTTGATGCCAATGAGAATGTGAGTTTTGGGAAATATGTAAAAAAATCCGCTGTTTGGCGGATTTTTTGTTGCGAATTTTAAAACTTTATTATATTCTTATGTCGGTTAAAAATAACAAGAGGTAAACAAAATGGCATCTTATATTGCAAACGATATGCGTGTTGGTTGGGTAATTTCTCACAATGGTAAACGTTATTCGGTAACTTCGATTACAAAAGTGAAACCTGGCAAAGGCGGCGCTTTTGTTCAAGCTGATCTTCGTGATATTGATTCTGGTAACAAAGGTGGCGATCGTTGGCGCGCAGAAGACAAAGTTGAAAAATTGATGGTTGAAGATATTGAATGTCAATATTTGTATTCTGACGGCACAGATGCGTTCTTTATGAATTTGTCTGATTACGAACAATTCACAATGCCAAATGAATCTTTGGGTGAACAAATGAAATTCTTGGCACCTGAAATGATGGTTCGTGCAAATTTTGTCGAAGGGCATCCTGTGTCAATTACTTTGCCAAAGACTGTTGTGGCGACTGTTGAAGAAACAGAACCTGCATTAAAGGGTCAAACAGCAACCAGCAGCGGCGGCAAACCAGCAATCTTGGATAATGGTGTTCGCGTTCAAGTTCCTACATTTATTGAACAAGGCGAAAAGATTGTGGTAAATACTGAAACCCTTGAATACGTAGAACGTGCTAAATAAATTATAATAATAAATCTGCTTGTCGTTATCTCGCTCGTGTAACGTTTGTACACTTCGCTTGATAACGACTTCGCATCTTCATCATTCTAATTTATTTATAACAAGAAGATTAACGGCGCATCTGCGCCGTTATAATTTATTTTATAGAGTTGGTATTATCTGCTTGTCGTTATCTCGCTCGTGTAACGTCTGTACACTTCGCTTGATAACGACTTCGCATCTTCATCATTCTAATTTATTTATAACAAGAAGATTAACGGCGCATCTGCGCCGTTGTTTTTATATCTTAAATCCGCTGCCCATAATGTTTTGAATTTTATCTATGCAATTTTTTGTCATTTCTTCTTGGGCAGCTTTTAAATATTCGCGCGGGTCAAAACTTTTTTTGTTTTTATACAAACTTTCACGAACTGTGGCCGTAAATGCCAGACGCGAATCAGAATCTATGTTAACTTTGGTGATGTGCAGAGATATTGCGCGACGAATTTGTGCTGGCGAAATTCCCATAGCATTTTTTATATCGCCGCCGAATTTGTTTATTTCTTTGATATATTTTTGTGGGATAGACGAAGCGCCGTGCAATACCAATGGTGTTTGTGGAATTTTTGTTATGATTTCTTTTAATATATCAAATCGCAAAGATTCTTTGGCACTTTTTCGTTTGTATGCGCCGTGCGAAGTTCCAATTGCAACAGCCAAAGAATCTGTCCCGGTTTGTTTTACGAAATCTTTGACTATGGATGGGTCTGTATAAGAACAAGATTTTGATTTCGTGTTTTCGTCTTCAATTCCTGATAACACGCCCAGTTCTGTTTCCAGAGACACATCAAATTTATGCGCATAATCGGCAATTTTGCGTGATATTTTTATGTTTTGGGCAATTGGCAAGGTGCTGCCGTCAAACATAACCGATGAAAAGCCCAAATCTATGGCATGTTTACAGATTTCAAAACTGTGTCCATGGTCCAAGTGCAGGGCGATTTGGTTGTTTTTATATTTTGCGCCCGCTATCATCCCCATTAAAATATTATCGCCCATATATTGCAAAGCACTTTCTGATACAGCCAATATTATCGGGCTTTGTGTGATTTCTGCGGCTTTTAGAATCGCATTTAATGTTTCCAAGTTATAAAAATTGAAAGCTGGGACGGCATATCTACCGCGCAAGGCGCGTGTTAATAAAGTTTTTGTGTTGGTCAGCCAAAAATTAGAATAGTGCATAATTTTCCCTCTGTTTTTTAATATTATAGCATATTTTTTGACAAAAAAGTGGATTTTTTTGTATAAAAACTTGACAATTAAATTTTTTCTGTCAAAATTTTAGTAACGAATCGGGAGCGGCAGAGAGGCAAACGAATAAGGAAAACGAAATGAAAAAAGTTATTTTGTCAGTATTGGGTTTAACTTTGTTGGCTGCATGTTCTGGCTATGATTATTACAAAACAGATGTTCGCTATCGTCAAGAAGGTAACGATTGTGTATATTACTATGGCGAAAAAGGTAACAAATTCAACGAAGAAATTCGTTCTTTGAAAGATGCCAAAAAAATCGTATATCGCAACACAAGATGCCAAGATTTGTATATGGACGACACTTTTGGCGCACAACGCAACGACAGAAAAGCGATTGTTCCTGTATACAGTGAACCAAAAGTTGCTTCTAAATGTGGTTGCACTAGATGTGGTAGAAAGCAAACTTTGAAAAATAGATATATTATTGTCCCTGCTTATGCCGGTTAATTAGTTGTTGGGGTTAAAAAGCGTCATATTGGTTTATGACGCTTTTTTTAATTGTTTATTCATTTTTTTTGTGATAAAATAGAGGCATAAAAAGGAGTTTTATATGAAAAAAATTATGAATAAATTCGGTTTTGCTTTGATTTGTATGATGGTTGCAATTCCAGCGTTTGCAGCCCAAGAGTATTGTGAACTTATTAACAAGATAGGTGGTATATTGTATTATTTGCGTATCGCTGCATTTGTTGGAGCTGCGTTTTATGTTGCTTCGTGGGCGTGGGAACTTATTGTCAAGGCTGATGGTAAAATAATGGATGCTGTCAAATCAAAAGGGTTGTCTTTGTTAGTTGGGTTTCTTTTGTTGATGATGGTTGGTGCTATTATATCATTTGTTATGAGTATGAGTGGTTTTTCAGAATGTAGAGACCAGATAATACATATTGGTACTCAAGCTGTAGATATGACAAAATAATAATGTTTTTGTTGAAAAATACCGCCGTTTTGGCGGTGTTTTTTTTTGTTTGTTTTATCGAAGTGATATTGGATAATTTTCCAACCAGAATCTTTTTCGAATGTTTTGAACTTGTTCTGGTGTGTTTTTCGCACTTTCTTTAAGCAGACAGTTTTCAGGGGCCTTTTTGTATGTTTTTATAAATAAATTGCGTGTCCTGTTTGCAGTAGTAGATATTATAAATTTTATATCGTTAATGGTTATGTTTCTTTTTGCAAGGCATTGTGTAATTATGTTATTCAAAACATCATTGATAAAATATAGATTTTCAATTGGCATATAATCAATAGGTGATGTTTTTATGTTTTTTGCATCACGCAAATCTGCCATTGAATTTACTGCATAAAAACCGCGCCATAATGATGACCAAATTTCTTTGGTTGATCTTGTGTCGGCTGCGTAAGAATGATTGGTTATGGACCATAATTGTTTGCTGTTGATTGCGATTATTTTGCGAATTTGTTCAATTTGGATTTTTTGTGCTAGTGTGTTTATTTCAGAAACAGTTTTGGATTGTGATAAAAAATAAGCTTGTTCGATGGATGTGTTATTATCATAAGTGTTTTGATTAAAGTGTCTGAATATATATTCGCACGCCACAGATGTTAATTTTTGATTGTTGCCTTTTTTTATAATTGTTATTGTATCGTTTTGTGGGTTACGAAGGCTGTAGTCTTCTTTGAAGTTTAAAACATGTGTGTATCCAAAGGTGTTTATTTTGGGTAGTGATGTTTTTATATCGTTATTCATCATATTTATCATGTCATTGCTAATAGGACGATTAATGTTGAAAATATTTGGGTACCAATTCGATAAATCTGACAATTTTATATAGACTGGTTTTTTGGATGTTGAAAACAAATCGGTATCTTGTCTGCGTAGAGGGTTGAGGATATTTATAACTTGTTTGATTTTTTCTTCGCGTGGTGATGTTTGTTCCATCTTTTAATCCTTTTTAGATTCATCGATATTGGCCAAAGAAAATAATACAGAAGATATCAAAGATTGATAGGGAACATGTTGAGAATCTGCTAATTCTTTGATTTTTTCTAATATTTGATGTGGAATACGCATATTAATAACACAGTCTGATTTATTAAAAGCGCGATACGCAGCGTATTCTTTTAGTAAAGATTCAATATTCATTACGAATAATTGTTGCATTACATTTGGCATTGACAATCTCCTATACGTATGTGTCTACAACTGACTATATCATTGTATTTACATTTGTCAATACATTTATATATACGCCTGTAATGGCGAAGGTGTGGGCTTTTGTGTTGATTATTGTATAGTGGGTTAAGAATTTGATTTTTTATATTTGTGTGTTAAAATCAATTATTAGTTATATGGAAAGGATTTGTTATGCGTAAATTTTTATCTTTGGTAATGGTTTTGGTGTCTTGCGTGTTTATGTCGAATGCGCGTGCAGAATTACATGTTGATGTTGTTGCGGGTGGCGTGGACCCAATCGCTATTGCTGTTCAAAAATTTGAGACTGTTGGCAAAGTGTCTAATTCTGATGCCAAGATGTTGCGTGAAGTTGTTGAAAACGATTTGAAACGCACCGGACTGTTTAGAATTGTGAATCATGATGCGTTTCCTGAATTTGTAAAAATGAATGAAATGCCAGATTTTAAAAGTTGGGCTGCTATTAAAACCCAGGTTTTGGCCCAAGCTTCTATTCAACCCGAAGGCAAAGACAGTTACAAATTAGAATTTTACCTTTGGGATGTTAATGGACAAGAACAGATAGAAGCTCAAAGTTTGATTGCTTCTAAAAAATCCATTAGACGACTTGCACACATTATGGCAGATGCTATTTATGAAAGATTGACGGGTGAAGTTGGATATTTTGATACCCAAATTGTATTTATTGCAGAGACTGGTTCTGTATCTAACAGGGTAAAACGTATGGCGATAATGGACCAAGACGGGTATGGAATGAGATTTTTGTCTGATAAAAAGACTTTTGTGATGTCACCTCATTTTTCGCCGAATATGTCAACGGTTGTGTTTTTGTCTTATCGTAATGATGATCCTATGGTTTGGGTTCTAGATTTAGATACAGGCGACCAGACAAAATTGGGGAATTTTGGCGGAATGAGTTTTGCTCCGCGTTTTTCACCAGACGGCAGCAAGGTTGCGTTGTCTTTGGTTAAAAATGGGGTTACAAACATTTATGAATATGATATAGCTACCAAAGGTTTACGGCAATTAACTTTTGGAAATCATATTGATACCAGTCCTTCGTATTCTCCAGACGGTCGTTATATGGCGTATAATTCTGACAGCAGCGGTTCGCAACAAATTCATGTTATGGATTTGAAAACAGGAAAACAAAAGCGTATAACTTTTGGGGCAGGGCGCTATGCTACACCTGCATGGTCTCCGGACGGGCAATTTATTGCTTTTACCAAGATGGCTGATAACACTTTCTATATTGGTATTATGAATCCAGAAGGCAGACATGAAAAAATATTGGCTGGGGGTTGGTATATGGAAGCGCCGTCTTGGGCGCCAGGTTCTCGTCGTTTGGTTTATTACGAAACAGAACGCACGGCTGATGGTGAAGAACGCGTAAGCCATATTCGCAGCGTAGATATCACAGGTCAAAATATTTATGACATAGATTTAAAAGATGGATTAAATGGGACAGAACCAACTTGGTCGCCAAAATTGCCATAAATGAAAAAATATTTAATTGCTTTTTTATTAGGGGTTGTTTGTCTTGAAGTTCAAGCAACCCCTGTTGTAGTTAAAAAGATTATAGACGGAGATACTTTTATTGGTGATGTGATATTGGCTGATGGAATAGAAGTTGTATCTGTGTCTGTGCGTGTGCTTAATGTTGATACACCAGAAATTCATGGGGAATGTGAAGACGAAATAAGAAAGGCTTTGTATGCTAAACAGCGTCTTGGTGAATTGATTCCCGAAGGCACAACCATAGAAATCAAAAATATTAAAAACGATAAATATGCTGGACGCATCGATGCCAATGTTTTTGACAGCGCTGGTCGTGATGTTGGTTTGGTTCTGGTCAAAGAAAAAATTGGTCGTTCTTATTCTGGGGGCAAAAGACAACCTTGGTGTGTTTTAGATTAACAACTGTGACGATTGATTGCTTCTTTTATTTCTTCCAAAGACGCTGTTGACGGTAATTCGTGTTCAAAATAAATATGGGTTGTTCCCGGATGCAATCTGCCGCGTTTCGGCCAATACAGACCAGTATCCATCCCAACAGGTGTGATTGGCAATTTAAGATGTTCTGCTAAAAATAAAAGCCCACGACGCAAAGGTGCATCTTTGTTTGGCGACACGCGTGTCCCTTCGGGAAAGATTATAAGTGTCATTCCTTTCATAATATTTTCTGTAACTTTGTTAGCAAGATTTTGCATATTTGTTGCACCACGTGCACGGTTCACACCAATTAAACCAATCCGCCAAAAAGCCCATCCGTAAATCGGTATCCATAATAATTCGCGTTTGATTATAAAAAATGCGTTTGGAACATGTGTGACCAAGATTGCCACTTCAAGCATAGACATATGCTTGGCAGCGATAATCGCACGCCCATCAAGTCGTTGATTTATATTGTGTTTAAAAGGTATTCCTTCTTCGTCATCTATCAAAGGATAATGTATTTCGTATTTTATACCAGCGATTACACGCAGTAAAAATAACACCCCCCATGCATCAGCTAAAATAAAAGCGCGTTCAAGTTTTGATGATATTAATCCCAAAAGCAACAAAGGTGTCCACAAAACAAACCATATAAAAAGAAATAATTTAAATATAATGCTTCGTATCATTTTTTAACTTTCCTTTATTCCAAACAAGGTCACGATGTATTTTATGTATTCTATGGTCCAACGTTTTACGCGCGCTGGGGTTGGCATACCTGTTAAAGATGCAGGGCATGGAACAATGTCTGTTTCCGGCAAGATTCCGCGCAAAAGGTAAAGCGAACGATTCATATGGTCTTCGGTAGTAATAACGATGACGCGTTTGATGTTTTGTTTTTCAGCGATTTTTTTGATTGCTAATGCGTTTTGATATGTTGATTTAGATTCGCTTTCGATATTTACATGTGGGCGGTCAGTAATATTTTCTGCGCCGGCGCCAATAATGTATAAATTTCCATATTGTAAATCGTCAAGTTTTTTCAAAGCATAAGGAATCCTGCGTGCATCGCCTGTTAATACAAATATATTGTCGTCTTGCATCAAAGATTCGCATCTTGGCGGTGTCATAGATTTGAACATTATTCCGCCGAATATGAAGCAGAATATCAATACCAAAGATACAGGAATATATTTAATCATTTGCCAGACAATATTTTCAAAGTAGTTTTTTTAGTAATATAAACTGAAAAGATAACTATTACTATTGGTAATGCGAACAAAGCCAACATATCCCCAAAAGACAAAGATAATGTTGCAAGCAGCCCAACGCGTGCAGAATGTGCCGTAGATAAAATCATACCGATAATTGGCAGCGCCACAACAAAACCAATCAAGCACGCCACGGCGCTTATTTTTGCGACTATGATTTGCATTTGTTTTGCAACAAAATTATCTGTTGCACCAACTTGGTTTAATATTTCCAGTTCGTGTTTATGTAGCATAGCGATATTTCTTGAAATGCAAGAAACACAAACGCCAATAGATATTAACATCAACAAAAATACGAACATAGTAATCGATACCAATTTCCATCCTGCAGAAATCGAAGTTTGCAAAGCCGAAGAATGAATTAAAAATTTAGCCTTGGATGAGATTTGTTCCCTTATTGGAGCGATATCAGATATCTTTTTCATTTTTATTTCGAACATCTGTGGCAAATAATTGTTTAATTTTGCGCCGTTTGATATCCATGGCGCCATCATACGTTCCATATCTGATTTAGAAATTTCTTTTACAGATTCAATTTTATCTTGGTTGTCAGTAAATATTTTTTTAACCGCAGAAACATTATCAGGATTGGTTATTTGAACAGTAGCGAAAGTATCCCATTGGTTGTTCCAACGAGAAACGCCTGTGCCAATGGAAAGAGCAACGCCAAAAGCCAATACTGCCAAAAAAGTCAAAACAGATATAACAACAGTCATAAATATTGATTGTTCGCGGACCAAAGAAAAAACAAGTGCGTTTTTTTTCATTTTTATTTACCAATGTCTTCAAATTGTTTTGAAAGGTTTGAAAAATAATTTTGTGGTTGCGGACCCTTCCACTGACGAGAGTGGTTGTTTGCGCTGTCATCTTTGTCAGCCGAACCAAATGTTACATGATGATTGTCCACGGTAATAACAGGGAAACGGTAAGTTTCCAATAATTTTTTATTATGTGTTGCCAATATGATAGTTGTTCCGAACATTTTGTTCATTTGTATAAATAAATCCATCAATCGTGATGCGTTTTCATCGTCCAGGTTTCCAGTAGGTTCGTCTGCCAGTAAAATAGATGGTTGAATAATAATAGCGCGTGCCACAGATACACGTTGTTGTTGACCGCCACTTAATTCCATTGGATACACATTTGCAAATTTACCCAAACCCACCCATTCAAGAGTCTTGGTCACCAGCTTTTTAATTTTATCATTTGAAACACCACGAACGCGAAGGGGGAGGGCGACATTATCAAACACAGTCATATGCGAAATCAAAGAATAACTTTGAAATACGATTGCCATTTTATGACGAAGTGTGGAAATATCGTTTCGTGATAAACTGGCACAATCTTGACCGAATAATTTAATGGTTCCATTGGACGGTTTATGTAATTGGTAAATAAGACGCAACAGAGTTGTTTTGCCCGCGCCACTGGCCCCAGTTAAAAAATAAAAAGAACCGCTGCTTATGTTAAAAGACACATCAGATAAAACATCATGCCCATTATCATAATTCGCAGATACATTTGCAAAAGATATAGTTGTTTTCGGTTCCATTTCGCAAGTTATCATAGTAAAAAAAATTCACTTCGGCAAGGCATTTATTAATGTTTTTTATGATTGAATATAAAATAAAATTTTTCACTTTTATTTAATTTGAAATTTTGATAACATAGGAACATACAGAAAACAAAAAACGAACCAACAAGGGGGGAAGAAAAATGAACAAAAAATTTGTCAACACGCTGAAAGCCGCGGTTTTCTACACACACACACACACACACACACAGATAGTTTCCTTAAAAGCCTAAAACAAATCGGAACGATTTGTTTTGCATTTTCCTTTTTAATATTCCCAAATTTTGCATCAGCCGAAAATATACCAACAACCGACCCGGGATGTACAACAACCGTTTTGGGTGCGCAAAATATTGCGAATGGCAGCGCGTCGCTTGAACCAGACTTCAGCGCCAACACAATAAATACAACATGGTACAGCAATGGAACACAATTAACAGGAGATAATATTCCCGCAACATGTACATACGACACGGCGCTTATCCCGCCAACCCCAGCAGCCAGACCAGGTTATGAGTTTAATGGGTGGAAGATAAAAAGGTGTGAAATCCCATCAACAGACGTAAGTACAAACGGTAATGCATATGCAGCAAAAAAATTAGATGGCGGAAACGATAGTACAAGTGGTGGCGCCACAGCGGCAACATACGGAATAACACAACCCGGGGAATGGGGTGTATCGTGGTCAAGTGGTGATAAAGTAGTGGGCGAAGCAATATGCAGTCAAACAAGCGGAAGATGGGCAACAACTGGGACGCCCGATACAACTGGGACTGGTGAAACGAAATACTGTTGGTGCCGTGCAACACATTATACCGCAAATAACGCACAACAATGTACTTTATCGTCCCCTGCGTGGGTGTTCAGCGGCGGCGACGATTCCGCCAATTGCGCGCGCGACTGTGCGAGTGGCTGCGCCGGCGACGTCCGGTTCAACTCCGTCTTCCGGGTGGCGTTGTTTACAGGTTTGGTCGCACAATAATAAGTTTCTTTCCCCAAGAAAGAAACCGTCCCTGTGTGTGGGGACGGTTTTTTTGTGGTTCCCCTTGGGGTGCACGAAGTGTCGTGATTGTTCTCCCACATAGGGGGAGGGGACCCGCAGGGTGAGGGGGGTTGGACAGCCCAAAGGGCTGTGTCATGCTGAGCGAAGCGTGAGCATCCAGGTATATTAATGTGTCTGGCGTAACGCCAGACTACTTTTTTATTAACCTGGATCGTCACGCAAACTTCGTTTGCTCACGATGACACAGTCTCTGGAATAAGTGGCAAGAATTGCGAACACACCAGAATAACCTCCCTCCCGGTCTTTGACCGTACTCCCCCCCCAAGGGGGAGAATATTAATAATTCCCCCTTAAATATTTTTTGCGTGCAAAGGCTTTTTATGCTATCATTATCAATGATAAATTTTTATACAGGAGAAGGGAAAATGTTAAGGAATATTCTTGTTTCTTTGGTTGCGATTTTATGTTTGACCAATGGCGCTTTTGCAGCCGCGGCGAATAAGAAAGATTTATATGGTGATATTAATGTGCGTAATACCAGTGTGTTTGATTTTGCTGGAAAATATGTTGGGTTGCGCACAAATTTGTCTTTCCTTAGTTGGACAAATACCTATAAAGATGCAGATGGTATAAAACTGGGGGATGACGATTTCAGTTTCAAACCTTTGATTGGTTTGTCCGCGTTTGTTGGGTTCAAGCCTGCTGAAAGATGGCGCGCTGATTTGGAATTTGCTTATGTTGGTAAATATTCCGAATCAGAAACGGAAAATTATGAATTGTATTATACCGAAAAAAGTTATTTTGATATGGTAACTTATAATGTGACTGTTAATGGGTATTATGAATTTTATCGTGGTCTTTATGCTGGGGTTGGAACTGGGGTTGCTGTTGTAAAAACTACGATTGAACATACTAATTATCAAGAACAGTCTAATACTAATATTTCACCAATGGGTGCTTTGATGTTGGGGTATTCAACCGAGATAGACGACAAAGTTGATTTTGATGTTCGGTCTCGTGTCGCTTTGTTCCATGGGGGCGAAGTTAAGATAGCTGATGTGACATCAGACGAAGGATTGGTGACTGATTTTTCTTTGTCTGTGGGTATAAGATATAATTTCTAGGTAAATATTAGATTAGTGTGATTATCAATAATCCAAATAAAGCAAATATGATTGCTGCGACGGTTAATTGCCATGAATATTTTTTTACTATTGCGTTTGCCTGTTCTTGGAAACGCCAAAGCAGAAATCCGATTATTGCGAATCGTCCGGTTCTAAATATTGCAGACACGCCAAGAAATAGTAAAATAGGGTAATGACATAATCCCAAACATATTGCCAAGACTTTGTATGGTATTGGTGTGATTGCGGTAATTGCAATCATCCATATCCCCCATTTATTTAATAATGTATCAATCATATTTTGAACTGCCACATGGTCTGTTGGATCCGGAATAAGTTCTGGTGTAGTAAAAACAGAAACCAGCCATGTTCCCATAATATCGTAAAGCCAGTACCCAATCGTATAAGCAATCGCACCACCAACCACAGAACCAATTGCCGCCGCCAAAGTAATCGATATTGCGCGTTTTTTATTAGCGATGATTGCTGGGGTCATAAAAACTTCGGGTGGAATAAACAGGAATATAGATTCACATACTGTCATTACAAAGACCACCCACGCATACCAAGGCTGTGCAGATTTGTCTAAGATTTTATTTATCAATTTCATAGGGGCTATCTTAGAATATTTCAAAATAATCTTCAACTTAATAAATAATTTGCTTGTGTTTTTTATATACCAGTGTATTATTGCCGCATAGATACAGGATAAAATGATGATGAAAAAATCAACCAATTCCAATAGAGGCGAAAAAATTGCAAGCAAAGTGCAAACTTTGGTTGCCCAGATTTTACAACGCGATTTTGCTGATGATGCGTTGGTAAGTGGTGTGTCGCTTGTGGGGGCTGAATCTCATGGGGGAATGCAATTTGTAAAACTGTTTTTTTATTCTCGCGATAATGTTGATGCCACCCAAAAAAGATTGGATGAAATTACAAAGATGGTTCGTTTTGAATTGGCAAAAAAGATAGACCAAAAGTATGTGCCAGAAATAAGATTTGTTTACGATGATACTTTGGAACGCGCAAATCGAATCGAAGAATTGTTAAATAATATTGATAAATAAAATAAAAGATGGGAAAGGATGAAGCAATCTAATATAAGAAACTTTTCAATAGTTGCCCATATTGACCACGGTAAATCTACTTTGTCTGACCGGTTGATAGAATATACTGGTGGTCTTGAATCGCGTGAAATGAAAGCGCAGGTTCTTGATTCTATGGATATTGAAAGAGAACGCGGAATTACGATTAAGGCACAAACTGTGCGTTTAAAATATACTGCTAAGAACGGTGAAACTTATCAATTGAATTTGATGGATACGCCGGGACATGTTGATTTTTCTTACGAAGTATCGCGCAGTTTGGCTGCGTGCGAAGGTGCGATAATTTTGGTTGATGCAACCCAGGGTGTTCAAGCACAGACACTGGCTAATGCGTATTTGGCATTGGATAATGATTTGGAAATGTTGCCGGTATTGAATAAAATTGATTTGCCGTCAAGTGATGTCAAAGGAACACGCGAACAGATTGCTGATGTTATCGGTATGGATGCCAGTGATGCTTTGTGTGTTTCTGGAAAAACTGGGGCAGGTGTTCCTGAATTGCTGGAAGAGATTGTTCATAAATTGCCAGCGCCGTCGGGGGATGAAAATGCGCCAACACGCGCTTTGTTGGTAGATTCTTGGTATGATTCGTATCTGGGGGTTGTGGTTTTGGTGCGTGTTGTAGATGGTAAATTATCGCGTGGGCAAAAAATAAAATTTATTGCAACTGGTGCAGAATATGTGGTCGAAAAAGTTGGCTATTTCACACCAAAAATGGAAAATGTAGATTGTTTGGAAACCGGTGAAATTGGTTTTATTATCACGGGGATGAAAACAATTCATGATTGCAAAGTGGGTGATACTATTTGTGATGCACGCAGCACAGTTGAAATGTTGCCTGGATTTAAACCGTCTGTGCCAGTAGTGTTTTCTTCGTTCTTTCCAGTCGAAGCAAATGATTATCCTGACCTGCGTGAAGGTGCAGAAAAATTGGCGCTTAATGATGCTTCGTTTGTTTTTACTACTGAAAAATCTTCTGCTTTGGGTTTTGGTTTGCGCTGTGGATTTTTGGGATTGTTACACATGGAAATTATCAGTGAAAGATTAAATCGTGAATTTAATTTGTCTTTGATAAATACAGTGCCAAGCGTGCTTTATAAAATTCATTTGCGTGATGGGTCTGTGATAGATTTGGAAAATCCTGCGGATATGCCAGATATAACCAGAATTGAATCTATCGAAGAACCATGGGTGCGCGCAACTATTATGATGCCCGATAAATATTTGGGTGCGATTATGGAATTATGCGCGTCGCGTCGCGGTGTCCAAGAAAATATTTCTTATGTTGGTAATCGTGCTGTGTTGGTGTATCAATTGCCACTTTCTGAGATAGTGTTTGATTTTTATGACAGGGTTAAATCTTTGTCTTCGGGGTATGCTTCGTTTGATTATGTTTTGTATGATTATCGTGTAAGCGATTTAGTAAAGGTTTCAATTTTAGTAAACGATGAAAATGTAGAACCTTTGTCGTTCCTTTGTCATCGCAGCGCTGCAGAAAAACGCGGTCGTCAAATCGTTGAAAAATTAAAAGATTTAATACCGCGCCATCAATTCAAAATTCCGCTTCAGGCTGCTATTGGGGGCAAAATTATCGCTCGTGAAACAATCGCTGCATATCGCAAAGATGTGACTGCGAAATGTTATGGTGGGGACATTACGCGTAAAAGAAAATTGTTAGAAAAACAAAAAGAAGGTAAAAAACGTTTGCGGACTTTCGGTAATGTAGAAATACCACAAAGCGCATTTATTAATGCATTAAAGGTAGGCGAATAAAAATAATTGAAAGGATAAAATCATGGCACATCAATTTTTCTTTAATACTTATATTCTTGATAATTTGCCGTCGCCAGAGAAAGGATTTGATGTTGTCCAAGATTTGTCTGAACCAAGATTGCGTATGTACATTACGCAACGCGGTGTTAAAAGTTTCTTTGTGCGTAAGCGCGTAAACGGTCGTGACAAAAGAATTATTATCGGTAAATATCCAGAAACAGATATTGAAGATGCACGCGCAAAGGTTGGCGAAGTGTTAAATGAAGTTTCAAAAAAAATACCTGTGCGCCGTAAAAAAATATCTTTTAAAGATTTTACAGATTTATATCTTTTACACAAAGTGCGTCGTGGTGAAGATTCTTTGAATAAATTAAAACGTGCGATAAATTTGCATTTCAAAGATTTGTTTGAAAAAAATATTCAAGATTTGAATGCTGATGATTTGAAGAATGTTTTGAATGCTATTTCTGGTCGGGCGATGGCGGCGCGCATGCAAGAATTATTGCAGAGTATATTTATTTATTCTGTTGATATGGGGTATAGAAAAAATAATCCTATGAATGAAATTGATAAAATTCAAGTTGTAAGACGGCAAAGAAAATTAAACAAGACAGGTTTGAATAAATTAATGTCTGCGATTAAAAAAGAAAAAGATATTAATTTGCGTTCTGCGTTTTTGATGCTGATTTATGGATTTGCTCCAAAGACAAAAATATTCAAAATGCGCTGGGAAGATTTAGATTTTAATCATGATTTGTGGGGTGATATGCCTTTGTCTGACAGGGCGGTATTACTTTTGCAAGATTTACCACAAGACGGGGAATGGGTTTTTTGGGGACGGGGGCGTTTTCATTTAACTGATCCGCGTGTTGCGTGGAAAAGGATTGTGAAATCAGCAGGTGTTCCGAATGTGACAATGGACGATGTACATAAATTTTTAATGCGTGCATTGGTGTGGAATTCTGACAAGGATGTTTTGCGCGATAATATGAATGATTTGTTGACTGATTTGTTTGCATAACGAATTTTTTCTCAAAGTCAACCTATTGTTATCATTTGTTATAATTTCTTGACAGCTTGCCCAGAAAATGATATTTTATGTAAAAAGGCGCCCGATAAGTAAAAGGGGCCAAAAGTATTAAATACAAACAAAGGATATAAAATGTCAACTTTTGAAAAAGTAAAAAAAATTGTATGTGAAAAATTAGGCGTTGATGAAGCAAAGGTCACAGAAACGGCTTCTTTTGTTAATGATTTGGGGGCTGATTCTTTGGATGTTGTAGAATTCGTTATGGAAGTTGAAAAAGAATTTAATATCACAATCCCTGATGAAGAAGCTACAAAATTGGCAACTGTGGGCGATGCTGTGAAATATATTGAATCTCATACAAAGAAATAATTTATAACAGTTTTGTGTATTTAACGCCGTCGTTTGACGGCGTTGTTTTTTATATCGTTGATTTATTAAAGATTTTATTGTATGATTGCCCACAGAAATATTATTAAAAGGATTATTTATGAAAAGAGTTGTTATCACGGGTTTGGGTATAGTTTCTCCTGTGGGAACAGGTATAGATTACGCGTGGAAAAATATATTGGCCGGTAAAAGCGGTATCAGAAAAGTAACTGAATTTGATGTTTCTGATATTGCATCGCAAATTGCGGGATTTCCAATTCGTGGAACGAATCCAGGTGATTTTAATCCTGATTCTGTTATTGATCCACGCGAACAAAGAAAAATGGAAAATACTATTTTGTACGCATTGGTCGCTGCTGATGAAGCAATAAAAGACGCTGGTTTAATCGATTACACAGGTGATAAAAATCGTATCGGTGTTTCTGTGGGAAGTGGTGTTGGTGGATTGTCAACAATATCAGAAAACGATGTAATTATAATGAAAGAGGGCGCCCGATTCGTCAGCCCGTTCTTTGTTCCAAAATCTGTTGTGAATATGCCTGCGGGACACATATCTATTAAGTATGGTTTTGGTGGACCGAACATCGCGATGGCTACTGCGTGTGCGACAGGTTCTCATTCAATTGGTGAAGGCGCGGAAATAATTAAACGCGGGGACGCTGATATTATGGTGTGTGGCGGTTCTGAATCAGCAGTATGCAGATTGGGTATGATTGGGTTTGCTGCTATGCGTGCATTAAGTACCAGAAATGACGAACCTGAAAAGGCTTCGCGTCCGTGGGACAAGGACAGAGATGGTTTTGTTATTGGTGAAGGTGCGGGTATTTTAATATTGGAAGAATACGAACATGCAATTAAGCGCGGTGCAAAAATTTATGGTGAAGTCGCGGGTTTTGGTATGACTGCGGATGCGTATCATATTACTGCGCCGGCACCAAATGGGGTTGGCGGAAAACGTTCTATGGAAATTGCGCTGAACAAGGCGGGTTTAAATCCAGAAGATGTAGATTATATTAACGCGCATGGAACATCTACTGGGTTGGGCGATGTCGGTGAATTAATTGCTGTCAGAGAATTGTTTGGTAATGGCAAAACATGTATGTCTTCGACTAAATCTATGACGGGACATTTGTTGGGCGCGGCAGGTGCCATAGAAGCAGTATTTTGTACATTGGCGATTCGTGATAATATTGTGCCACCGACAATTAATTTGGAAAACCCAATAGACGAAGTAGGGGATTTCAATCTGGTTCCAAACAAAGCACAAAAACGCGAAGTCAATGTTGCGTTAAGTAATTCTTTTGGTTTTGGTGGAACAAATGCGTCTTTGATTTTGAAAAGTGTGAAATAAACGCTTTGACAAATCAAAGTTGCTGGTGCAAAATCAAGAAAATTTCGGAGTATAGCTCAGTCTGGTAGAGCGCTACGTTCGGGACGTAGAGGTCGTGGGTTCGAACCCCGCTACTCCGACCACCATTCGCGAAGAGTGACCGTAGTTTTCGTTTTCTTTCGGGGTGTAGCGCAGTCTGGTAGCGTGTTTGTCTGGGGGGCAAAAGGTCGCGGGTTCGAACCCCGCCACTCCGACCAAAATAAAAAATATCGCCAAGTGCGATATTTTTTGTTTTGTTGTATTTTTTATATACAAAATGTATAATCATATCAGAAAAAAGGTGGCTGTTATGAAATATGCAAAAGGTTTATTTTTTACAAATGAACAGTTAAGTATCCAAGAGACTTTGGTTGAAATAAGTGATTGTGTTATGATTGCCAAAGAAACTGCAAATAATTTGTCTGAAAATTTTTCTGGTGACACTAAAAAAGAATTAGATTTTATTCTTAGGCATTTAAAAGAAATAGAAATATATTTGCCTATTTTGCGTCGCAAAGTTAATGATGTGTTGGGTTTTGTCCCGGAAAATATCCAAAAAGAAAAATATTTATAATTTTTTTTGAATACGAAGATTTTTCGCTTTTTTTGATGTGAAAAATTTGATATAATATCAAAGTCTAATAATTAATAAGGGGGGAAAGAAATGAGTAGTTTTTTATTTACAACAATAGCGGCAGTTGTGGGGGTTGTGATGTTGGCGCCGTCGTACGCAACGAATATACCAACAACTAATCCGGGCTGTACAACGACCGTTTTGGGTGCCGACAATATTGCAAATGGCAGCGCGTCGCTTGAACCAGATTTCAGCGCAAACACAATAAATACAACGTGGTTCAGTAATGGAACACAATTAACAGGAGATAATATTCCTGGAACATGTACATACGACGCGGCACTTACCCCACCAACCCCAGCAGCCAGACCGGGGTATACGTTTGGCGGATGGACGTTACGTGTATCAACGCCAGAACCTGCTGTTATGACGTTATCTAGCATATCAAATCAATCGATATCGGCTTATGGATATGTAACTGGTGATTGTGGCGGCGAGTGTGGATCTGAAAATGCTACTTATGTTTGGGAAGGTTATTGGGATCCTGTTAATGATGATCGTTATGGTTTTGGACAACAACAAGAATGGGGAATTACTTTTGAATCTGGGATAGTTAAGGGTGAAGCAGGATGTTCTTACAATGATTCTGGTACGCCTACTTTTGATTTGAGCGGAAATTATTGCTGGTGCCGCGCAACATCATTAACACCGAATGAGGAAGAAGAGCAAAGTTTTCTTTCTTCTTCGTGGGTATATTTGTCAGATATGGGCGATTGGATGAATTGTGCGCGATGTTCTGAAAGTTGCGCGAACGAGATTAGGACAAATTCAACTTTTCGTAGCAGCGTATTTAGTGCTGCGCAATAACCAGTTTCTTTCCCTAAAACAAACAAACCGTCCCTGTGTGGGACGGTTTTTTTGTGACCTTCCTCCCGGCTTCGCCGTACTCCCCCCAAGGGGAGAATATTAATAATTCCCCCTTAGGAGGGGGTGACACGAAGTGTCGGGGGAGGGTGCACAAACCTTTCAAAGGTTTGTGTCATGCTGAGCGCAGCGTGAGCATCCTGGTATATTAATGTGTCTGGCGTTTCGTCAGACTGCTTTTTTATTAACCTGGATCGTCACGCAAACTTCGTTTGCTTACGATGACACCGTCTCTGGAATAAGGATTGCGCCACTTCCCCACGGGGGCAGAATTTATTATGTTTTTATTTTTGTTTTAATTCGTTTGTGATGATTCGTAATTCTTGCATGATATTTGGCAAAGCCAAAACTTTTTGATTACAGCTTTTTTCTAATTCATTTTCGCAATTTTCATTACACAATGGACACATATTTATATTCATATTTTGTAACGCAGTGCATGTTTTTAGCATTGGTATCAATGGTCTTTGGTTTTTCGTATACATATTCAAATATTCTTTTTTGTTGTTCTTGCGTAAATTTACCAAGAACACATACGCGGCGCATATTCGTTTAGCCAATTCGCTTTTGCGACGCATTTCTTGATTATATTGTTTTTGTTGTGCCAGATAACGTTCTTTGTTTTTTTCGTAATTTTGTTTAATGCGTTTTTTGTATTGTTCTTGTTTTGCGTAATAACATTTTTTCTTGTTGGCAGATATGGCGGCTGCATTTTTTTGACGATATATTTTTTGTGCTTCTTTGTTTCTTTCAGGATTATTTTTTACCCAATTTGTTATGCGCGCCAAAGCTTCTTCGCGATGCGACAAGAAATATTTATGATTGCTTTCATAGTGTTTCTTTTTCTTTTGTTCCTGTTTTTGTGCCGAAAGTTTACTGATTTTATCAATGATATTTGGACTAGATTTTATTAAATATGCTGATGTGTCTTTGGGTTTATTAAGCGCACGTATTTTATCTGGTGAAACAAAAAATGGTAATTTTAATTCAATGAATTGCAATAATGTGTTATCTAGATAAGCTTTGCCATATATTAAATCTATAAATTCTTGTTCTGTAAAAATGTCTGTTAATTCTTCTTGGGCTAAAAACAGTTTTATATCTTTGGGTTCGCTTGAATCAAACAGGTACCATTCCAGAAATATTTCAGCCAAAGATGATATTCGACCACAATTTGAATCTAGGTGTGAGATGTAAACCACGTGCATACCACATGTATCTAGATTTATTTTGTTGTTTTCGTAAAAAATATCGTCCAGGTCATTCACGGTTTTATGATAATATATTTTGTTAGGTTTGTGAAGTTTTCTTTGGAATTCTTTCTTTTTGATTTTCGTGGGGGTTTCGATGTATAATTTTTATATAAAAACCAAAAGGAGAAAAAATGAAAAAATCATTAGTTGCTTATTTTTCCGCGACTGCGGTAACCAAACATGTTGCCGAAGAATTGGCTGCGGTTATTGATGCAGATTTGTTTGAAATTGTCCCAGAAAAAATGTATACCAAGGCTGACCTTGATTGGACTAATAACGAAAGTCGTTCAACGATTGAAATGCAAAACAAAAATTGTCGTCCGAAAATCGAATCGCGAGTTAGAGATTTGAAAAAATATGATGTGATATTTTTGGGCTTTCCAATTTGGTGGTATCGTGAACCGTCTATCATAGATACTTTTGTAGAATCACATAATTTTGAAGGCAAAACAATTGTGCCTTTTGCGACTTCGGGTGGCAGTGATATAGATGACACATATAAAAATATCAAAGCATTGGCGCCAAAAGCCAAAGTAGAAAAAGGTAAACTGTTTGATGCTGGGGTGGAAATAGAAGATTTACAAAAGTGGGCAAAAAGATATTTATAAAATCATAGATATTGAAAATAAAAAACCGCACAAAGCGGTTTTTTATTTTTATGCTGTTGCAAGTATTTTTTGTTATGTTATAGTAAGCAAAAGCAAAGAGGTTTTTCTTATGAATATACTTGTAACAGGCGGCAGCGGATATATCGGTTCTCATACTGTTGTTGAATTACAAAATGCTGGACACAATGTTGTTGTGGTTGATAATTTATCTAATTCAAATGAAAAATCTTTGAAACGTGTGGCAGAAATAACTGGTAAAAATGTAGATTTTTATGAAATAGATATTCGTGATTTTAATGCGCTTGATTCAATAGTTGGTAAATATCATTTTGATTGTTGTATTCATTTTGCAGGTTTGAAAGCTGTTGGGGAATCTGTGCAAAAGCCGTTGGAATATTACGATAATAATGTTTGCGGAACAGTAAATTTATTAAAAGTTTTACAAAAACATAATTGTAAAAATATTATTTTTTCTTCGTCTGCGTGTGTATATGGTGATCCAAAAATTATTCCTATATCTGAAGATTGTCCAAAAGGAAATTGTACAAACCCTTATGGGCAAACAAAAAGTATGATAGAAGACATCATGATAGATTTGCAAAAATCCGATTCGAATTGGAACATTGTTTTGTTGCGTTATTTTAATCCTATCGGTGCACACAGTAGTGGTAAAATAGGTGAAAATCCAAACGGAATTCCGAATAATTTAATGCCTTATATTACTCAAGTGGCTGTTGGAAAACGCGAAAAATTAAATGTTTTTGGGAATGATTACGATACTGTTGATGGTACTGGGGTTCGCGATTATATTCATGTTGTAGATTTGGCGCGTGGGCATGTGTGTGCTTTGCAAGCCATAGAAAAAAAATGTGGTTTAGAAATATTTAATTTAGGAACAGGCCATGGTTATTCTGTATTAGAAGTTGTTCATGCTTTTGAAACGGCAAACGATTTGAAAATACCGTATGTTATACAGCCAAGACGCACTGGGGATGTCGCAGTATGTTATTCTGATGCAAGCAAAGCAGAAAAGGTTTTGAATTGGCGTGCTGAATTTGATTTACAGGATATGTGTCGCGATTCTTGGAATTGGCAAAAGAATAATCCAAATGGATATGATGATTAACCTCGAGAATATCTGATGAAAAAGAAACAATGGAAAAATCTTAAAGATTGGGTGAAATTTTTGTTGGCTGTTGGCTGTGTTGTTGTGTTTACTGTATTTTTTATTTTTAATTTATGGTCGCCAATTCAAAAGCCGGTTAATGTTATTGTGCCAAATGGTGCGTCTGTTACGCGTATGACTAATTATCTTTATAAAAACAAGATTATTAAATCCAAAGAATTGTTTTATTTTTCGATTCGCATTAATGGTGGAAAAATTCAAGCAGGCGAATATGATATCCCGCGTGGGGCAGGGGTTTGGACAATTGCTGATATGTTAACACATGGTAAAATTGCTACTACAACAGTTATGATTCCCGAAGGGTATACAATTAAACAAATCAAAGCGATGTTAATGAAGACACCTGTGTTGGTTGGTGATGTAGATTGTAATGATGATTCGCCTGTGTGTAATTTAAAAGATGGCGATATTTTTCCGGACACTTACCGAATCGCACGCGGAACAACACGACTTGCTTTGTTAGAATTAGCGCGTAAAAAAATGTTAGAGATACAACAGTCTGTTAATGGATTCCCGTATCCTGAGCCGTTAAAAGATTGGAATGAAGTTGTAACTTTGGCTTCGATTGTTCAAAAAGAAACGCCGCGTGCCAAAGAAATGCCGATTGTAGCAAGTGTTTATTTCAATCGCTTGCGTCAAGGTATGCGCTTGCAAGCAGATCCAACAGTTGTCTATGCTTTGACAGATGGACTTGGTGATATGCAAGGTGAACCTTTGTTATCTGGACACCTTCGCACGGAAAGTCCATATAACACTTATATGAACAAAGGCTTGCCTCCAACTCCAATTGCAAGTGTTGGTCGTGATGCGATTCGCGCTGTGTTAAAACCTGCGAATACAAAATATTTATTCTTTGTTGCAGATGGCAAAGGCGGACATAAATTTTCCAAAGATTACGAAGAACATAAAAAACATCACGCAAAGTGGCGAGAAATCAAACAAAAATCAAGTGAACAATAATATATTTATTGCACCGCGCGCAATTATACCATATTTTTTTTGTTTATCTAGTTATTTATTTTCTTGCAGGTTGGTTTTTTATATGAGATAATATTCTTATCAGGAAGAAACCTGAGGTTAAGTTTAACTGAAGAGAAAGGATAAAACATGAAAAAATTAGCTTTGACTTCTTTATTGGCTGTATTTGCGATTTCTGGTGCAAACGCTGCTAACGTTATCGATGGTAATCCATTGTATATGCCAGAACAAAATCATTTTTACAGCGTAACTACATTGGGTTCGCATACAGAAGATTCTGTTTCTTCTGCTGGCGAAGAATTTGGCTATGGTATTTTGAATAATTGGGCTGTTAACGTAGAAACAGCTGTTTCCGAAGATAATGCATTTGATAACATGTCATGGGATGGTATGAAATTTGGTACAACATTCCGCGCTTTGGATTTGGCTGGCTGGAAAGCTGATTTGATGGCAAGCTATTTTGTTTTCCCAGTTTGGGGTGATCATGAAGCATGGTTGGATGAAGATCAGACTCGTTATGAATGGATGGCTGGTGTTCGTGGTGGTTTCGTAGCTTCCAACTGGACAGTTGCTGGTCGTGCATTGTTTGAATACACAAACACAGAATCTTTCAACTGGAATGATGATGGTATGCACGCTTTGGTATTCGGCTTGACAGGTCAATATGTATTTGATTCTAACTGGTCTGTTTTGGCAGATATCGCTTACAGAGGATTGACAGATTCTTGGGCTGATAATGATGGTGAATGGACAGGTGAATTGGCTGTCAATTACAACATCGACGCTACAAAATATGTTGGTTTGTATGTCAATGGTACTATGAATCACTGGAAAGGCGATAATCATGAAGAAGATCCTACAGCGAAGAAAGGCTGGGGCTTTGAAGACGGATTTGGCTTTGGTGCTAAATTTGGTATTGATTTCTAATCAACCAGAACAAGTTAAGAAAGTCCGACCGATTGGTCGGGCTTTTTTATGCCTCGATGAACAAAAATTAAAATCAAAAAAATCTTGTGAACTGCGATTTTTTAAGATTTTTATATGATTTGTTCGTCTTCGTATTCGCCATGCGCGCCAATTTTTTACGCAAACAGTGTTTGCGTGCGGCACATATAGAATGTGCCTGGCGCTCTGGCGGAAACCGTGACGATTTTGCTGTACTTCGTTTGCAAAATCTACTTGTTTTCTAATCGTGTCAAGATAAAAAAAGACGGGTCGCAGGACCCGTTTTTTTTTGTGGGAAAAAATTTAATAATGTGATAGAATACCTAGCGACTAGATAAAATGTTCTAGTATAAATCATAAAAAGAAAGGACAAAAAATGAAAAAAATAGCATTGACATCTTTGTTAGCTGTGTTTGCTGTATCTGGTGCACAAGCTGCTGCAAAGAACGTTATGGATGGCAATCCATTGTATATGCCAAAAGCAGGTCACTTTTTCAGTGAAACAACTTTGGCTTCTCAAACAGAAGAAACTCGTGATTGGACATTGGGCGAACGTTTTGGTTTTGGTGTCACAGATAATTTTGCAATCGCATTGCAAACATCTATGTCTGAATTAAATGGTTTTGCAGATTATGCTTGGAACGAAGTTGCTTTAGATGCCGCGTATCGTTTTGTTGGCGAAGGTGCATGGAAAGTTGATTTAGTTGGTGCATTTGAAGTTGATTCAATGCGTGCATATCATTACAACTTTGCTGATTCTGATATGACAACATATACTTGGACAGCAGGTGTTCGTACAGGTTATGTAAACAAAGATTGGGCTTTGATGGCTCGTGCTAATTTTATGTATGACAATTCAAGAGCTTTCAATTGGGCGCATGATTTTACTAACAATCATATCTTGAACATCGGTTTCGGTGGTTTCTGGAGAATGAGCGATTATTGGAGCACAGTTGTCACAGCTGATTACTTCAAAATCTTGGATCACTATGGCAAACCAGAAACAGCAGGTTCTTGGGATTTGACAGCGGGCTTGAATTTGAACATTGATGCAACAAAATATATTGGTGCATACATCACAAAAGAAATCAACCACGTTGCCGAAGGCGAATGGAAAGCCCAAGATGGTATGGGATTTGGTGCTAAATTCGGTATCGATTTCTAATAAATAAATTAAAACGGCACATCTGTTTGTTGTTATTTCGTTCATGTAGGTCTACTACACTTCACTCAATAACAACGGCGCATTTGCGCCGTTTTAATTTATTTATGCAATGTCTTCGACCGTACTCCCCCCAAGGGGAGAATATTAATATTCAAGAATTATCAAACCGGCACAAACTGTGGCTTTGCGGGGGTAAAAATACTCTCATTTAAAGGACCCTTTAAATGAGACTAGTCAACAGCAAAAATCAACACGCCAAAAGCCCCAGAAATCTGGGTTTTTTATTTTTGAGATTTTAAGGAAAAATAGTTTGATTTAAAGGGTGGTTTGTGGTACAATCAAAGCGACGGAAAGAAAGGGATACAGACGCAAAATAAATGGACGATATTTTTAATGTTAACCCCAATTTGCGCAATTGCGGCAAGTGATATAGATTTTACAAACCAAATGTTGGACAGCGAAATCGAAAGATTAACACAACAAAGGGACGAAAAATTTGCAGCGTTGCAAAAGTGTGAAGAAACAACCAAAGGATTTAAGATAGCGGGCATTGCTACATTGGCCGCGGCAGGTGTTGGTATATACGGCAACATAAAACTATCACAAAAATTACAAGGCAAGGGCAGCAAAAAATCTGGTGGTGATCAAAGTTTAGGAACTACAAACAAAAGTCAAGAACAGAAAGATCAAGATGGGTGTGAATCTTTTTGTTTAGCGGATCCAGATAATGCACCAGAAGCGTGTTCTTGCGGATAATTATAACCAAACAAAAACAAAGGAGTAAAAAATGAAAAAACTTATGTTTGGAATCGCGGGTGTCATGGCAGTGTTGTCATCTGCAAATGCTCTGACGGAAGAGCAATGTAACAAAAGTACATCCATGTTTTGGGTGAAGTATAGCGGTGAATGTGTTCCAAGAAATGTTTGTGACAGTAAGTTCAAAGGTAAATATGATAACGATTATTGTGTTCGTGATTTTGCAGACACAGAAGTAGAAAGCGTTGCTGTGGCAGAAAGGTTAGCGGCGTATTATTTGGAAAATAAATTAGGAAGCGATAAAGGGGTAAATTGTCATATCAATGTTCCTGGGGCTGGGGACAAAGAATCTATATTTGGGCAAAATTTTATTCCATGCATAACAGCGGATGGCAGATATATTGTATTTGAATTTGATGACACAACGGATAGTAATGGAGTCGCAGAAGCGGAATATGTTTTTAGACCATTGTGTAAATCATTAGGTGGAAGAAGTGGTTTTGGTGGTACATACGGCAAACTATGTGGCGGATTAACGGAAGAACAATGCAAAATTCTTGGAGATCAGTTGCTGGATTTGTTTAAAATGGCGAATTCCGCTCGGAGATTTCATCAGCTCACACACTTTAATTCGGCCACCGGTGATTGCGAGCTTAAGTAAATCAGCCTCGGGTCAAGTTCCGGAGTGTTGCGTTTGCAGAATAAACCCACCGCCCATTTGGGCGGTTGTTTTTATATATTACATTGTTTTGACATAATTTTTTATTTGTCTTTTTTGTTTTTGCGAAAGTACAGATTTTCTGCGTGTTTCACAGTAAAAATATTGATATTTTTCTTGACAATTTGCACCTTTAAGTTATAATAACCTTGCTTTCCGTGTAAATAAGGAAAGTAAGAAGCACAGAAATCTGCGAATTTTGCAGGATTTATAACCGGACGCGTGCGTTCGAAATAAGTCTGCTTGCGGGTTTCGTATGGTTAAAAAGAGAATAAAAAACAAAGAGATTTTGAATGCCAACAGTAAATCAACTGATTCGGAAACCACGTAAAAAGGTAGCGGTTAAATCAACAGCGCCTGATATGATGGAAAATCCTCAAAAACGCGGTGTTTGCACACGTGTTTATACGACAACTCCAAAGAAACCTAACTCTGCTCAACGTAAGGTTGCGCGTGTTAAATTGGCTAATGGTCGCGAAGTGACTGCTTATATTCCTGGCGAAGGTCATAACTTGCAGGAACATAGTGTGGTTATGATTCGTGGTGGTCGTGTAAAGGATTTACCTGGTGTGAAATATCACATTATTCGTGGTGTCCTTGATACAAAAGGCGTCGAAAGCAGAAAACAAGGTCGTTCTCTGTATGGCGCAAAAGGTAAAAAATAATACACATTGTTTTTTCAATGTGAGTAATTTGGTAAAACCAAGTGAAGAAACATAAAGGAAATTAAAATATGTCAAGACGTAAAGCTGCAGCAAAACGCGAAATATTGCCAGATTCAAAATATCATAATCTGGTTGTTGCAAAATGTATTAATG
>CAMYYT010000009.1 GCA_947303585.1 uncultured Pseudomonadota bacterium
AACATTTATACAAATGATGATGAAACAGATAACACTGGCGGATTCAGCGCTAACTACAAAGGTAATGTTTTTGGTTTGTGGTTGCGCAAGACAGATAAAAACGGGGATAAGGCAAAATCACCAAACATGCAATTTGCCGCGAACCAAAAGTATACCGTTGACTATACGGTAACCGCATCTGGAGAAACAGCGACAGGAACACTGCGTGTTAATGGCGGTACACCAGCAAGCAAAAAACAAACTCCGGTGATACTTAATGGTGATGGAAATAGATTTAAACTGTTCACGAACGGCGCCGCGTACATTGACGAAAACGATACTGTTGTTGGTAATCGTTGGGGTGACAAGATATCAAGTGCACGTATATACTCATTAAAGTTGTGGGATGGCGGAACAACAGATGAATATTTAAAACTGGATTTGGTGCCAGTTCGTCGTAATTCCGATAACGTTTTGGGATTCTATAATCGTGTAAATGACGAATTTTATCCAAATGTTGGTAAGGGCAATTTTTCATCTGGCGCATGCGTTGTGGATGGCGACGATGCCACAGATGCATGTGATGTGATTGCCGCGTGCAGTCCAGTTGGATACGGATATTATGCTGGACAAAGTTATAACAATTATGGTTCAAATGGCATTAGAAACAAATGTCCAAATGATGCAGGAACCGTTGTTAATGGAAACCCTGTAAATAATGCAGGCAGTATTTATATCTGTGAAGGTGTCGATCCATGTACTGGGGCGAATTACCCAGATCATGAAACAGGTATCTGTACACCGTGTCCAGCCGGATATACCGCTGATACAACAGATAACAAGGAATCTATCAGCCAATGTAAAATACATTGTAATGACGGTTATTATGTATATAACGAATTTGATTCACAATGCACCGCCGCTGACATTGGATATTACATTGCCGGCGCAGATGTAAAATACGGTGTCGCCACCGAAGCGTCAATGTGTACAAACGCACCAGGGCATAGTACTTATACTGGTTCAGCAGCCACAAACAATTGCCCATGGGTCTGCGATGCTAAATATTATGCAAATAACGGTTCGTGTGTGGATGCAGGCGTGGGTTATTATTCTGCGGCTGGCGAAAACGAACGTCATGCATGTACTAACACTAAACCGGAACACAGTTCTTATATTGCTTCTGCTACATCTAACGATTGTCCGTATGCGTGTGATGCGGGATATTATGCAGTTGGTAACGAATGTGTCAATCCAGGCATTGGATATTATTCCCCTGCCGAAGACAACAACCGTTATGCTTGTTCCAATACGATACCAACAAACAGTTCATACAGCGATTCCGCATCATCAAATAATTGCCCATGGAGTTGTGATACAGGATACGAAGAAAGTAATGGTGCATGTGTAGAGGTTGTACTTGCTTGCGATGGTGCAACATACCTGGATAATGGTGAATGTGTTGCATGTCCAACAGGGTACGACGCAAACACAACATCTGGCAAAACATTGGCATCACAATGCCAAATCAGTTGCACCGCCGGAACTTATCTGGCAACCGCCAATGATACATCTTGTACAAATGTTGGAACAGGATATTGGTCGGTGGCATCAATGACTAATTATGGATTAACCAGCAATAGAACAGCCTGTACAAACGCAAAACCAGCAAACAGTTCATATACAGGTTCAGCAACAACAAATGCATGCCCATATGCGTGCGATGCTACATATTACTTGGATAATGGTGCATGCGTTGATGCAGGTGCGGGATATTATTCCGCAGCTGGCGAAAATGACCGTCACGAATGTAATAATAGACCAGCACACAGTTCATATACTGGCTCATCAGCGACAACCAATTGTCCTTGGGAATGTGACAGCGGATACGATGAAAACAATGGTGTATGTGAAATTGCGATGTGCTTTGGCACAACATATATGGATAACGGCGTATGCACAGCCTGTCCAACTGGATATACCGCCAATACAACCGATGGTAAAACTGCAATTACAGATTGCCAGATTGATTGTGGTGCCGGAACATATCTGGCAACTGCAAATGGTGCAACTTGTACTGATGCAGGAGTTGGTTATTGGGCAACTGGTGGCACAGTAAATTATGGTTCAACCAGTCCACGAACCGCTTGTGCGTCTGGATTAACCACCGTTGGTTATGGACACGGTGCGAACGAAGCGGCTGATTGTGGACGTATATTGCATATTGGCAATTATGTTCTTTACGCAAAAACAACCAAACCAACCACACCTGCGATAAATATTCAGCCTGAAAACGATTCGGTGTACTATGTTGGGGTAAGTGATACAAACCACACATTAACACCGGTTCATATCACCCAGGACAACACACAATACACCGCCTTTGACGACAGTATTTTACACGGCGAACGTGATATAGAAACAAATACACGCATTACCCAATAAATGATTTTCCCTTGTATGCTAAACACCGAGAGAGGTTTCAAAAATTAACATTATGAAAAAATCCCCCCCTCCCCGGCTCTACCGGTACTCCCCCCAAGGGGGGAATTATTTTATTATCAGGAGAAATTAAATTATTCTAACCAAATTACTGCACGTGTAGAACTTGAAGTGCTGCCCACTGGGATGGTCACTTCGCTTTTAGTGACAGTGACGGTTCCATTACTCGCAGTGACAGCAGAAACAAAAGGTCCATTATCCGTTCCAACAACAACATTTGAAGAAGTTAATTTATCTTGTTTAGCCGTATTCATTGCGCTATACGCACCATCAACATAAGATGCCGCAGCGACAACAGCAGTTTTATCTATTGTCTGTTGTTGTTCCCCTTCGGCAAATGAAGGGCTTATAAACATCAACGAAAATAAAATACAAAATATCTTTTTCATTATTCAAACAAAATATTTTCTATTGTATTAAAAACCAAAACTTTTTGTGAACGGCTGAAAATCACTCCAACCGTTCACAATAAAGATTTATATACCTTTATTCTTCAGTATATTCTATTGTTGCAGGAGCACTAATAGAAACAGTAGTATTGGCATCATTACCAGATAAAGTAACAGCTGTCAGTGTATTAGCTAAATTCACTGTCCCTGTCACAGGAGTACCAACAGTTGTTGCCCCCCAAGTATCCATAACATCAATAGAAGCCGTGGCTGTCCCACCAACAGCAGCATTAACAAGAGTAAGACCGCTAAGATCAACTGTTGCGGTTGTATCTCCAATTGCATCTGCAATCGTTGCTTCTACCCCTTCTTCCGTTGCAAAACCAGACAAAGCATCAGCTGCTAATTTATCTGCCGTAACGGCACCATCTGCGATTTGATCAGTACCAACAGCATCATCTGCGATTTTAGCACTAGTAATCGCATCATCTGCGATTTTTGCTGTCGTCACATTCGAATCTGCGATTTTTGCTGTCGTCACAGCACTTGCTGCGATTTGAGCAGTATCAACAGCATTATCTGCGATTTTATCATTAGTAACTGCATCATTGGCAATCAAACTTGTTCCAACAGAACCATCATCGACATTGCTTAAACCTGTATCAGCTTTGCCAGACAAATCGGTATTAATTGAATCAACTTGGCCTGCAACATTGTTAACCGCTCTAATAGCAGCATTATAGGCACCCTTAACATATCCAGCAGTCGCAACATTACTATCTGTCGAGTCTGCTTCTGCCAACTCATACTTTGGACCAGTATTTGCAGTTGCTGCTGTTGCTGCCGCTGCTGCGCCTTCTGCCTCCATATCAATAGATGTTGGTTGTTTATTAACATCTGCAGCCGTTGCATTCGCTGCCATTGGTAATACCGCCAAA
The DNA here is from genome assembly GCA_947303585.1 of uncultured Pseudomonadota bacterium. GTDB lineage: Bacteria > Pseudomonadota > Alphaproteobacteria > Rs-D84 > Rs-D84 > Enterousia. The sequence continues at coordinate 3,809 of CAMYYT010000009.1, forward strand.
GCTGCGATTACCGATATATTTAAAAGTTTTTTCATTCTCTTTCTCCTTTTTTGGTTTGTTTGTTTTGTTTGTTTTAATCTTCTTTCAGAAAATCTTCATTCCATTCGTCTTCAACTTCTAATTCTTGCCAGGCACCGTTTTTAAAGACAAAGGTCTTGTTTGCTGCTGCTGACGCAGTTACACCTTTGAGACCTACTACCCCATTTTCAACCTCTATACCAACGCCACCCTCATATGTTGTTCCCGCTGGTAAATTATCAATTTCACCTGCAAGTTCATCGATTGCACCTTGGATTGTATCTGCTGTTAATCCAGAATCTTTATTATCATACGCCCCAGCCGCTGGATTATTAGCCTTGTTTTTAATATTCTTGATTTCTGCACCGACTGTTCCCGCCTTATAATTCACAGCATCGCTATAATTCGCATTAGCTGCATTTTTATAAACATACTTCAAACCCGCATCAACATAGCCTTTGGTTGTTAATGCTTCCGCTGTCGCATCCGCCTGTTGTTCATCACCTGGCGCAGCAAACGCAGGCATCTGCCCCATCAAAATCGACACCATAAAACCAAAAACCATTATCTTTTTCATTTTTCACAGCCCCCTTTACAAATCATCAAATATGCTTTCACTAAAATCTTCTTCGAACAAAAATGTTACATATTTTCGTTCACCCCGATTCGCATCATAAACTGTATCCCCGTCGCTTATCCCATGCGAATCTAATAAATTTGTTATTTCTGATTTAGTATAGACATTACCCATTTGTTCTTGTAAAGATGTAACATCCGACACCAAACCATCAACATCTTGCGAAAGACCTATCACACCGTCTTCTATGACTACACCGTCCCCCGCCTGTAATGCGTTTTGCTTCATCGATAACTCTGTTTCTACCCTTTGCACCCTGTCTTGCAGATTAAGAAAGTCATCAGACGAAGCCGCTGGTGCTGATTGCGTTGCTGGTTTTATAACATTACTTTGAACACCCACAGAATGTATATATTTTCCAATAGACAATCTGTTGTCCCCAACAGTGTTTTTACCAGACGCCACAGATTTGTTCATGGTCACAGGTTTTGCCTTTTGTAAATTTGATACCTTGACCGAACCCAATCTTGCCCCAGGCACGCTTTTGTTCAAAGTTTGAGAATCTAATTTCAATGCCGTATTACTATTACCATTCCCAGATTTCTTTGTTCCTAAAACCTTCACACTTGGCGCAGCGTTCGCGCTGCAAACAAAGGCGCTTAATACCGCAACAACAAATAATCTGTTCCGTTTCGACATATCAAAATTCTCAACCTTTGTTATAAGTATATCACAAAAAAGGCTTTAAACCAAATACCACAAATATTTTTTTGTAAAAAAAACTCTTGATTTTTTATAAAAATTTAAAATGTGGCGCTTTTCTAGCATTTTTTCATAAAAAAATATGCTTGTGTATTTTTAATAAAAAAATTAAAATGTAAAGTATGAGGAAAGGGTTTATTTTTTTATCGCTATGTTCAATCTTGGCTTCTAGCGCTTTCGCCGCCAATGGTTATGTTCCAAAACGGTTTAACACCGTCACTTCACATGACGACGTTTATCCATACAGGTTGAACAACGCACAACCAAATCCTTCAAATAAAAAAACAACTTCGTTAAATACTTCGAATTCTGTGTCGGGAACACCGATTGGAAAACGCAATGTCGCCAAAAGACAAACCAGGGCCCGTACGGCAGGAACTGTTGCAACAACAACACAACCACAAACGTCTCTGGAACCGCGTCGCGTTGTTCAACGAACCACCACACCAACAATGCGAAGCGCAACAACAACAACACCGCGTTCTCAGAACGGTCGAAACTATCAACCTGTCGCTTCGCGCACAACACCAAAGGTTGTTCAATCTCGCAGTGCTGTGACAAAACGCGATACAACTGTGAATTATACTCCAGAAGAAAAAACATCTTCCAAAGATTGCTTTGCAAATTACAAAAAATGTATGGAAGGATATTGTCAGCGCGAAGACACGCCATACAATCGTTGCTATTGCAGCGCAAAGTTATCTCAGATAGATTCAAAATACCAAGATAAAATTGATTCTTTGATTCAAGAAATCGTGAAATTGCGTTATACTTCTTCGGCCACAACCGAAGACATCAAAGAATATTGGAACAAAACTGTTGGGCAATATACCGATACTAATCCATGGGTAAATATCGAAAATGCTTTGAACATCGATTGGGCAGATTCACAAAGTCGCGTTCGTGGTCAAACTGCATTTAACACAGGACACGAATATTGTGTTCAATATTTGAACGGGTGCTATTATATGGCTTCCAATATGCGTAACGCCTATAAATCAGAAATTGCGCGCGACTGTGACGCATATGAAAAAAGTCTGCAACGCATACAAAATGCGGCAGAAAGCGTCATCAAAAGTTATAAATAGTGGTTACTGTTCACACTTCAAATTATGTTCGTATATATTTCTGGCCAAATCATCACTTATATTTTCCCAATCTGATGCGCGACCATATATAACATCGCAATCGCCAAGCGCCCTATTCTGCGATGGTGTATTTATCGCGCAAGATGCGACGAATATCACCCAAACCAGTTTTATAAACCGTATCATGTATTTTCCTTTGTTTTGAAATTATTTTTTCTTGATTTTGCTCGCTTAATTGTAAATATCTAACGCGGCATTTTTCTTGTTCTATATTTTTCCCATAAAAAAAAGCGCCCAAAATCAAAGCGCCTAGACATACAATCAAATACGTTCTTAACATTTTTAACCTCGCTATTAAAAATCCGCCATTATGGCGGATTTTCTTGTTTCTACTGATTCATAGCAGCAAAGAAATCTTCATTTGTTTTAGTAAGTCGTAATTTATCTAACAAAAATTCCATTGCTTCCAATGTCCCCATAGGATTTATAATACGACGCAAAACATACATTTTTGACAAAGTATCTTTGGATACCAATAAATCTTCTTTGCGCGTACCAGATTTCGTGATATCGATTGCCGGGTATACACGTTTATCAGACAATTTTCTATCCAAAATGATTTCACTGTTACCTGTTCCTTTGAATTCTTCAAATACAACTTCGTCCATCTTGGAGCCTGTGTCAATCAAAGCCGTTGCAATAATTGTTAACGAACCACCGCCTTCGATGTTACGAGCTGCCCCAAAGAAACGTTTTGGTCTTTGCAAAGCATACGCGTCAACACCACCAGTTAACACTTTGCCGCTTGATGGAACAACAGTATTATATGCGCGACCCAATCTGGTAATAGAATCTAATAAAATTACAACATCTTGCCCAGCTTCGACCAAACGTTTTGCTTTTTCTATAACCATTTCTGCGACCTGAATATGACGCGTTGCTGGTTCATCAAACGTAGAAGAAATAACTTCGCCACGAACACTACGTTGCATATCCGTCACTTCTTCTGGACGTTCGTCAATCAGCAACACAATCAACTTAACATCAGGATAATTAGTTGCGATTGAATGCGCTATGTTCTGCAACATTACTGTTTTACCTGTTCTTGGTGGAGCGACAATAAGAGAACGTTGTCCCTTGCCTGTTGGAGAAATCAAATCAATAACGCGCGCAGATAAATTGCGGCCTTTGTCAGTATCGTTTTCCACTTCCATCTTCAATTTTTCATCAGGATAAAGCGGGGTCATATCATCAAAAGAAATACGATGGCGCAATTTTTCAGGATTGTCCCCATTAACACGTTCTATGGTTTCAAGCGCAAAATAACGTTCTGATTCATTTTGCGGAGCCTGAATTTGACCTTCGACATAATCGCCCGTCTTTAGTCCATATTTCTTGATTAAATTTGGCGACACATATAAATCATCTGGTCCTGCTAAATAATTGCTTTCTGGAGCACGCAAGAAACCAAAGCCATCTGGCAAACGTTCCAAAACCCCATCACCAATCAAAACAATAGATTTATCTGCTGCATAAACACGCATGACAGCGAAACGCAACTGTTGAACATTTAATTGCGAAGGATTTTCAATCCCCATATCTTCAGCCATCTTCAACAACTGTTGAGGAGACTTTGTCTTTAATTCATTTACATGCATAAAAAAACCTTTTGGAAATGGCAAGCGAAGAATTTCGCCCCCTTGTTGAAATAATTGTAGTAAAAAAACAATAAAAAGTCAAGCCGCTTAACAAAGTGGCTCTATTTTTCATAGAGCCACTTAAATCTTACTAAAAATGCATTATTTTTCCATATCGTCGCCAATTCTGATATCTCCGCCAACGATAACGCCACGGCTTCCAAATTCCTTGGCGAAATTGACAGGGATTCTTCCCATGGCATTTTTAAATTTAACGTCTTTAATAGCATTTTCTAAAGAGTCTATTTTAGCCATTTTATCACCTTTTGCGCTTTATCTCTCTATCAATTATTGACAAGACTACACCAAAATTATTTTTTTGTCAAGTGTTTTTTGTCAATACCCTTTTATTCGTCTTTGCCACAATCTGTGCATTCTTCCGTTTCGGTATATTCTTCCACGATAATAGGCGCAGGTTTTGGTTGTTCCATATATTGAACTTCTTTAACAACACGCACACGACGGTTTTCTGCATTTGGCGTATTATTCGGAGTTGGAACCTTTAAATCTTCTTCGCCAGCCGATACCGCTATAATCTGCGAAGCTGGTATTCCGCGTTCAATCAACATTTTTTGCACAGCTTCTGCACGACGTCCACCCAAAGCATAATTATATGCATTCGAACCCGCTGTATCAGTATGACCAACCACAGAAACCTTTACATTTTTATTCGATTGAGTTGTTTCCGCCAATTTATTGATAATATCATCATATTCAGGTTTAATAATAGCTTTGTCAAAATCAAACCTGATTTCGAATACTTCTTCTACTATTTTTTGTCTTGGTTCCAATGGAATCTGTTGAACTTTGATAATAGTTTTATCATTTGATACCGTCGGAGCCGGAGCATTGTTCAAATCATCCAATCTGGAATTAATCGCCGCCAATTCGGCACGCAAAGCCGTCATCAATTCTATAAATTCTGCACGAGATACATAATCATCAGATTTTTCTTGCGTTGCCAACACGTTTCTTAATTCTTGGCAACTTTGACATGAAGAGCATTCTTGAACAGGTTCTTCACGATAAATTGATGCATCTCTGTTCTGACCTGTATCTTCACGATAAAGCAACATTTCTCTAACTTCTTGCAAATCTTGGCATGCAGAACATTCCGGTTGTTTTGAATCAGAAGAACGTTCCAATAACAACCCTTTTAATTCGTGGAATTCTTTACAAGTAGGTGCTTTTGGTTGAACCAAAATAATGTCTTTTATTTCCTGATAGTCATTACAAACAGAACATCCATCTGGTTCCGTCTGTTGTTGTCTTAACAAAAGCTCTTTCAATTCTTGATAATCTTGTGATGTTTGAGCCTGACACTCTTTACATTTCTGACATTCTTGCTGTTCACGATAGATTGTTGTTTCATACTTATCTCCGGAACCAGACAAATCATCAGAACCATTAAAAGTATCAGAACCTTCGTTAACGTTCTCTTCCCCACCATAAATATTTTGATTGAATACCATAGGCTGTTGTTGTTGTGCAGCAACCGCAACAGGAATCGGTTGAATCACACTTGCTGGAACATTGACATTGTTCACAATCAAAACCCCATCACGTGAACGAGACGAACCCGCCATAGCGCTTAAACGGCGCGTTTCCGGATAATACTGTTCTTCCACCTGTGCAACTGGTGCAACATTTTCAGATTTCACAGCCGTTGGTGCAACAACTTTCCCATTAGAACAATCTTGCAACATCTGCATAGTCGCCGCAAAACGATTTCTGCATTCTGTCGCTGTTGCCCTTTGACCAGTTGAAGCAGCCGATATCCAACAATCAAATTTCGCTTGGGCCTCTGCCGCCAATTGTGGTTGAGCTTCCACTACATCATTTTTCAATTCACCCATTAAATCATTATAGGCAGTATAAATATCAAACCTTTCCGATTCGCTGCGAACAGGCCAATTATCTAAACTTTCTGGGAATGGCGTTTCACCAGAAAACGCCCCCACAGCCTTTTGAGCAAATAATTCTGCAACATCAGGATAACCACTTGTGCGCGCATTATAAATCGCATACGAACGATAATTCATAGCCAATTGGTTCAGAAAAGAATCTTGATGCGGAGCACCATCGGCAGTTATATTTTCAACATAATCAACCGTCGGAGTATTATATCTTACATTTGTATTTTCCGCCCCTTCGTTCACCCCTGCACACCCGACCAAAGCCAAGCACACAGCCAAAGACAGCAAAGACACATAGCATTTGTTTTTCATATCTGATTCCTTTCCTTACACCTAATATCAATATAATTATACAGACTTTTAAAAATCTAGTAAAGCAAAAAAAGGCGAATTATTAGAATTTTTTATAATGAAAAAATTCATACTACTTATCAAGTGCTTGGGTAGCCATTGTTCCCAAAGAAGGCAAGACACTCTTAAGATTTCCAGAACCACCAAAAGATTGAACAGCCTGCATTACCGATTCCATTCCCGAAGCACCAGTAGTCTGTCCAACATTTCCCATAGCCTGGATAACAAAATTACCCAAAGCTTCGCTTTTTGCCGCCCTTAACTTAGCCGGCGCACACCTATCAAACTTTTCTTTTAATTTAGTTATCTTTGCCACTTCAGCTATTGTATAATCAGCATCAGAAAAAGGGATTTTTGCAAATATATCATATATGTTAGATATATATTCGCATTTTTTATTATCTACATCACACAACTTACCCGAAGATACCTTTGGAAACCCGTACCACACCGTATCCATATCTGATTTCGAAGAAAATGTTTCATAACAAACATCTTCTTCGTCACGATGATTATCTATGAATCCTTGATAATGACTGCCAGAATTATCTGCTGCTGTACTACAAGGTTCGCCCAACCCCGAAACCGCAGACGAAGCATCCGTTGTTCCTATTTTTGCCCATTCTTTGACCAAATCATCCACAGTAGATTTTTCATCACTTGTCGGTTCACAACCAGAATCAAGCTTTTGTTGTTCTGACTTCAAAGATTGAACACTGCCCACCAAGCCCATAACCGCAGGCAACAAACTGGTCATAGAATCCATTTTATTGACCTGCTGCTTTGTGCTTACTGGCGCAGCCTTTTTGATACCGCTGGATTTGACACTAACCGCCCCCCATGATGTCAAAGGCATCACGCATGCGACAACAACAAAAATAGAAAATAACTTTTTCATTCTCTCTTGGATGCATTATATCATAAAAAAAAGATTATATAAATATAAAAATTGCATTTTTATTTACAAAATACTACACTGCGAAACATGAACAGAGATAAAAGAAACTTTATAATATTTTCAAAACATAAACGACTTACCAGATTATGGCAGTTTTTCTTTACTGGTTGGGGGCTTGTGATGGTTGCTATTTTGGCTGCTGCCCCGTTTTTAACAAAACAAATTTTATGGACTCCTATTACTGCTGTTAATATGCGCGATATCGTAACGAATCAGTTTAAAATGACAAATGCAAATTTTAGTGGCGTTGATAAAGATGGCAACCCTTTTAAAATTCATGCCGTATCAGGACACCAAGAATATGGAAAACCAGATATAGTATTTCTTGAACAACCTTCTGGTGTTATTACCCGTTCTACTGCCGAAGGTAAAAGAACTGATAAAATTTCTGCGAAACGTGGTCAATTTAATCACAAAGAACAAATTCTTACGCTTACCGGAAATGTGACTGTGAATTCAAGTACCGGGGACAAAATATTAACAAAAGAAATGGTGATAAAGCTATGATAAAAAAATCTGTATTGCGCGCTGAACATTTATCCAAGAGTTATGGGAAACGTCTTGTTTTACGCGACATTTCTTTAATGGCGAACCAAGGCGAATCAGTTGGGCTGTTGGGACCAAACGGCGCCGGAAAAACCACAGCGTTTTATTGTATTACTGGACAACTTGCAGCAACAAGCGGACAAATATTTTTAAATTCCCAAGATATAACTCACCTACCTTTTTATCAACGTTCTCGTTTACACATCGGTTATTTACCCCAAGAAAACAGCGTATTTCGCGGATTATCTGTCGAAGATAATATTATGTCTGTTCTTGAAATAGTTGAACCGAATCGCAAAAAAAGACAAGAAAAACTTGATGCATTACTCAAAGAATTTTCCATTGAATTTTTACGCAAAAGCCCTGCTACCGCTTTATCTGGTGGTGAACGTCGCCGTGTTGAAATTGCGCGCGCTTTGGCAAACGACCCAAAATTTATTTTACTAGACGAACCTTTTGCAGGTATTGACCCTATTGCGGTAAACGAAATCCGTGAAATGGTATCTCAATTAAAAAACCGCGGTCTTGGCGTGATTATCACAGATCACAATGTTCGCGAAACATTGGGCATCACGGACCGCAGTTATGTTTTACACGACGGTAAAATATTAAAACACGGAACTTCAAAAGAAATAGTCCAAGATGAAATGGTAAAAAAAGTCTATCTTGGTGAAAATTTCACTATGTAAAAATAATCTTAAGAAAAAACAAAGGAGAATATAGATATGTTTACTATTGAAAAAATTCATGCGCGTCAAATTATGGATTCTCGCGGGAACCCAACAATAGAGTGTGATATAACTTTATCTGGTGGTGCTTTTGGTCGGGCATCTGTTCCTTCTGGTGCATCCACGGGGTCTTTTGAAGCGCTTGAATTACGAGACGGCGGAAAATCTTATATGGGCAAAGGTGTTTTAACAGCCGTAAAAAATGTAAACGAAATTATTGCGCCTGCGTTGATTGGTATGGATGCATCAAAACAAACAGAAATTGATGAAAAAATGTTGGCTATGGACGGAACCCCTAACAAAGAAAAATTTGGTGCAAACGCTATTTTATCTGTGTCACTAGCAGTTGCACGTGCAGCAGCAAACGCAAAACATATCCCACTTTATAAATATATTGCCGATATCTTTGGGAATACTAATCCTTGTGTGTTGCCTCGTCCTATGATGAACATTATTAATGGTGGCGCGCATGCAGACAATGGGTTGGACGCTCAAGAATTTATGATTATTCCAAATGGTGCAAACGATGAAGTTGAAGCGATTCGTATGGGGTCTGAAATTTTCCACAATTTGAAATCAATTTTGAAAAAATCTAAACATTCAACAAATGTTGGTGACGAAGGCGGTTTTGCCCCTAACTTTAACACTTGTAACGAAGCGTTGGATACAATAGTTGCTGCAATTCGTGCGGCAGGATACGAACCAGGCAAACAAGTTTCAATTGGTTTGGATGTCGCTTCTTCTGAATTTTACAAAGATGGTATTTATAATTTTGAAGGCACACAAAAAACAGCTGACGAAATGATTGAATTTTATGAAAAACTTATTTCTTTATATCCAATTATTTCTATTGAAGATGCCTTGGCAGAAGAAGATTGGGACGCCTGGAAAAAATTAACACAAAAAATCGGAAACAAATGTCAATTGGTCGGCGATGATTTATTCGTCACAAATCCGATTCGTTTAAAGAAAGGTATTGATAACGGCGTAGCAAATGCAATTCTTATCAAAGTAAACCAAATTGGCTCACTGACAGAAACTTTGCGTGCAATAAAAATGGCGCAAAACGCTAAATATGGCGTGGTTGTTTCTCACCGCAGTGGCGAAACAGAAGATACCACTATTGCAGATTTAGCTGTTGCAACAAACGCAGGACAAATCAAAACAGGTTCTATGTCGCGTACAGACCGTATGGCAAAATACAACCAATTAATTCGTATTGAAGAAGAATTAGGCAATTCAGCAAAATACGGTATTTAAATGGTATCTTTGTCTGATATTTTGTATATTATAAAATACATCCTGGTGGTCGGCATATTCATTGGAATATTGTTGACCCCAGCTTATCTGGCCGCAGCGAACAGTCGTGAAAAATATGATGCCATGCGTGTTCGTTCTGCCTCGTGGCTTTTTGGTTGGTCAATCATAGGATGGATTTTTGCTTTATTCGTTTCAGCCAAGAAATAAAAAACGCCCGTTTTGGGCGTCTTTTATTTCTTTGTTTCTGCAGCCGTGGCTGGCACAGCATTTTCAATTTCACTTAACCTGACTATACGTGCAGAATTGTTTTTCAAAGATTCTATTATTGAATCCATCTGCACTTTCTTGTCCATAAACAATTTCTTATTTTTCGCATCCAAATTATCTATGGCTGGCAATTTCACTGTCATAGGATTAACATGCACCCCATTTTTAATAATTTCGTAATGCAAATGAGGTCCTGTCGACAACCCTGTAGAGCCAGAATAACCAATAATTTGCCCTTGGCGCACCATAGTCCCAACGTTTACCCCCTTGGCAAATTTAGACATATGAGCATACAAAGTTTCAAAAGTTCCATTGTGTCTAATCTTTACAAAATTACCGTGTCCACGATTAAAGCTTCGCGCGATAACACGCCCTGCCCCAGCAGCAGGAATCGGGGTTCCAGTAGGAGCACGGAAATCTACCCCTTTGTGCGCACGGGTAAATCCAAGCACTGGATGTTTGCGTCCTTTTGAAAAATTAGATGTAACTTTTGCATTATTAATTGGTGTTCTTTTCAAAGATTTAATTGCACCATTGCCATGTTCATCATAATAGCCCGCATGTCCATCAGGTTTTACATAACGATACATTCGAACATTACCACGCAATGCATCAAAAGAAACCGCCAAAACATGTCCATTATCAACTTTTTTATCCGAAGCAAAATTTTCTTCGTATAAAACATAGAATTTTTGCCCCGCCCTTATATCACGTTCAAAGTCCATTTCAAACGCTAACAAATCATAAACATCCAAAATCAAACCTTCTGGTATTCCCGCATCCATCGCAGAAAGGTAAAAACTGCTGCCTTGGGCAATTTCGCCTTCTCTATACGCAAGACGAGTATCACGTTCTATCTGAATTTTCTGACATTGCCAAGTATCAGGCATTCCACAATCAATTTCTATTCTATTCCAAGGCCCATTTTCAATGACTATTTTCGAAATCGGTTCCCCTTCTTTTGGACGAACAAAATCAAATTTATCACGCCCAGGGCGCAAAGTTACAAAATCAGCATCTTTTTTCAAATTCTGAGATATAGCATTTGCATCACGCATACTAAAACCTTGGTCTGTCAGAATCTTGGACAAAGTATCCCCAGGTTTAACTTCTATAACCGTATGCGTTTCTGGCGAAACAAAAACAGTTTCCCGAACAGGTTTATAAAACGCAACTAATCCAACAGCTATCACTGCCAACACAAACGCAACAACCAACACAACGCGCGACAACACATGTATATTGCACGCCTTTCTACAAGATTTTACCACACCGGCATTCATCTTTTTTAATATATCTTTTGCTTTTTTCATAAGGTCCATTATAATAAAAATATGAACATAAATCAAGCATTCGAATTTTTAAAAAACGCAAGCGGCATCAAATCTGCCCGTATTATCTTGGAAAAACGCAAAAAAATTTCTTTTTTGCGAACAATTTATTATGCACATCTTTTAAAAATCGGGATGCCAGTAGCGAAAATAATTCATTCCAAATGGTTTTATGGGCTTGAATTTTATACAAACAGACATACACTTGACCCGCGTCCAGACACAGAAACCTTGGTAGAATCAGTCATCAAAGATTGTATTGAAAACAGACCGCGAACAATACTCGATATGGGCACAGGCACGGGCTGCATAATATGTGCGCTTTGTAAAAATATCCAAAATTCAACTGGTGTTGCAATGGACAAATCTGTTAAGGCTTTGAAAGTTGCGAATAAAAACATAAAAAAATTTAATCTACAAGACCAAATAAAAACCAAACACGCAGATTTTGCGACCTTTAAATCAGACAACAAATTTGACATTATTGTTTCAAACCCCCCTTATATAAAATATGGCGATGTGCGCGTAAATAAGGCTGCAAAATTCGACCCAAAAATCGCGTTATACGCAAAAAACGATGGATTTGCCGCATATGAACAAATCGCAAAAAATGCAAAAAATTTATTAAAAAAAGATGGCAAAATATACCTTGAAATCGGCATAGGCCAATCAAACCAAATTATTAAAATATTTGAATTTTATGGCTGGCACTTTGAACGCATTGAAAAAGATTTAGCGGGTATAAATCGTGTGTTGGTTTTTACTATTTGAAAAATTTATTATTTTTCTTTAGCCAGCCAATTGATGTTTCCATACCATGTCCATGAACAACCCATGTCCCATCTGATAAATTTTTCTTATACAAATTTCCAATAGATTCAAATAATTGTTTTTCGTCGCCACCCGGGAAAGCCGTATTTCCATAACTTTCTTGGAACAAAGTGTCACCAACTAATAAAATTTTATACTTTGGAAAATAAAACATTAAACCGCCAGGCGTATGTCCAGGGCTTGCCATTACTTCCATATCCATACCGGGCAAAATTTCAATTGTCCCCAATGGTATATTTTTTGGTCTTTTATAATGTTCATGAATATGAGGTATACCAAACATATCCAACAATTCGTTTCCCCATCCAATCAAGAAATTATCTTTTTCGCTTAAAAACCAATCAACATTAAACCCATTAGCCAACGCTGGCGCAGCAGATATATGGTCTGGATGCCCATGCGTTGCATATATCGCACGCAATTTTAAACCGCGTTCCAACAAAACTTTTTCCCAATCAGTCGCTTTGCCCCACGGATCAAAAATCACCGCATCCGTTCCAACAGATACCAACACAGAATTTGTATTTTCTGGTGGCATATGTAAAACTTCGAACTTTACTTCATTATTTTTTTGCATCGGTTTTTTTCTTGGTTTTTTTGGATATTTCTTTTGCTTTTTTACCAAAAACAATTTCACGAATTTCTTCGCCAGAAAGCGTTTCTTTATCCAACAAAGCCTTGGCCAATTTATCAACAGTAGCCTTGTTTTTGGCGACCAAATTCTTGGCATCTTTATAAGCCGTATCCAGCCAATTTTTAATTTCTTCATCGACTTTTTCAGCGGTCTTTTCAGATGCATTTTCCAGCGCAACGCGTTGTCCAAATGTGTTAACCTGGTTAATCGCAACCATGCCAATTTTATCAGACAGCCCCGCCATAGTAATTGAACGACGCGCAAGACGTGTAGCATTTTCAATATCGCTGGCCGCCCCTGTGGTAATTTTATTTTTACCAAAGAAAACTTCTTCAGATGCGCGTCCTGCCAAATCAACAGATAAATCTGCACGAACTTCTTCTATTGTCATGGACATCTTGTCATCCACAGGAACATGTTGAACCATCCCCAAAGCACGGCCACGAGGAATGATTGTTGCTTTGTGAATTGGATCAACAATACCATCATAATGCAAACCAACAAAAGCATGCCCTGCTTCGTGATAAGCGGTCAGTTTAATATCTTCTGGGCGCATTTTACGGTTCTTTTTGGGACCCATTAAAATCTTGTCACGCGCTTCTTCTAAATCACTTTGTTCAACAACTTTGTGATTTGCGCGCACAGCATGCAAAGCCGCTTCGTTCAAAAGATTTTCCAAATCAGCCCCACTAAACCCAGTAGTTCCACGTGCTACATCCATCAAAGAAACCTTGTCATCTATTTTGAATTTTTTCGCATGTAAATCCAAGATATCACGACGACCTTCTAGATTTGGCAATTCGATATATATCTGTCTGTCAAAACGTCCAGGTCGCAACAATGCTGCATCTAACATATCAGGACGATTCGTCGCAGCAATAACTATGATTCCTGTGTCATTTGCGAAACCATCCATTTCAATCAGCAATTGATTCAATGTCTGTTCTCTGTCGTTATCATTAATCGTGTGTTTGCTACGGCTCTGTCCAATGGCATCAATTTCATCAATAAACAAAATACACGGAGCGTTTCTTTTAGCCAATTCAAAAATCTCTTTAATCTTGGCCACCCCAAGTCCAACAATAATCCCGGAAAAATCGCTGCCCGATGTAGCAAAGAAAGGAACATTTGCTTCACCAGCCACAGCACGTGCTAACAAAGTTTTTCCTGTTCCTGGTTCACCAGATAACAACACGCCACGTGGAACGCGCGCACCCAAAGACTTATATTTTTCTTTATTTTTAAGAAAATCTACGATTTCCATCAATTCTTGCTTTTCAGCATCAATACCAGCAACATCTTTGAAAGTTGTTTTGGTTTTGCCTGTTGTAATTTTAGTTGGGTTTTGCCCGATTAAACTGCGAGTAATACCGCCCCCCCCCGCTGCCACCACGCATAATACGCAACAACCAAATCAAAAACAAAGCACTTACCACAATAGGCAACCACTTAGCAACACCATCCCACATTGTATCAGAATTATCTATGGATACAGTCGCACCATTGCTGGAAATTTTTTCCAATAATTCTGGATTATAAGTAATTGTTGCGCGATACGGAGTTCCATCTTTCAAAACACCTGTCGCAATATCATCTTTGTGAATATCCATAGTTTTTATATCGTTCGCACGACGCAACACATCAGAAAAAGACAATTCTATGGGTGCCTTTTGAACAGAAGTGTCTTCAACCAAGCCTTCTTTGATAGCCCCAGTATTTAATCCGCCTGAAAAAATCATACGCGCAATCAATGCAACAAACAACACGATGAAAGCAATCAAGTAAAATTTTGAACTGTCTTTTTTTCTAAATAGATTTTTTTCGTTTTTCATGTCTTTTCCTAAAACTTGTTCTTTTTCCTTCTGGGACAATCAAGATTCTATTATTTAACCTGCGAATCGTGCAATGCCCCAATGTAAACTTACAATCAGTTTGTAAATTAGATAGTGCTTTTTGTAACGAATTCAAGCGTACTGGGTAATTGTTCCCCCCAATTTTTTGAATCAATGTCCCCAAAAACTTTAATCTAATTTCCTCTGCTTCGTCAAATAAAAAAGAAGACAAAAATAACGCGCCCCACGAACGAATAACCATTTCGACACGTGCCGCAATATATTTATCCATCCATTCACGCGTTCTGGCCAAATTTTGAATTGCCAACAAAATTCGCGCATCACTGATACCCAAATCATCATTTAAAACATGACGATTTTGTCTGATTTTTACACGCGTATAATGTTCATCACTATTCATAGAATCAACAAAATATCTGATGTTATTATCTTCACAATATTGCTTAATCTCACTGCGAGGAACTTCTAACATCGGGCGTAAGATTTTAATCCCATTCCGTTCAGATTCTGGCAACATAGCAGATAACCCATACAAACCACTGCCCCGCGACAGATTCATCAAAAAAGTTTCAATCTGGTCGTCACTTTGATGCGCAGTCAAAAGGTATTCTATGCCATTTTCATGGCAAAAATCAGTCATCATTTTATAGCGCGCTTCGCGTGCCGCCGCTTCCAATCCACTATCTGGTTTATCTTCGTTCCAATAGAAAATATGGCATGGGACATTCAATTTTTTACAAACATCTTTGACATATTCAGTTTCAATTTCAGCTTCTGGACGCAATCTGTGGTTTACATGCAAACAAGTAAAATTTACCCCTATTTCGTGCAGCCAATAAAGCAAGCACATAGAATCAACGCCACCACTGACCCCCAAGGCCATCTTGGCACCATTATATTTATGCATAAAATCTAAAAACTTTTTATTCATATCAGGACTATTTTATGGTATAATTTCGAAAAATAAAGGAAAAAGAGATGAATAAGAAAATAAAAACAGTAGCAGTATATTGCGGACATCAATTTGGTTTATATCCTGCATTTGAAAGTGATGCTAATTTAATGGGCGAACTTATTGGAAAAAACGGCTTGAACATGGTATTTGGTGGTGGCGATGTCGGGCTGATGGGGGCTGTGGCCAGTTCTGCTCTTAATAATGGGGCGCACGTGACCGGCATTTCAACCGAACACGTTGTAGCACTTCAAGAACCAGTCCACAAAGGAATCGAAGTAACTATTGTAAACGGTGTAAACGAACGCAAACAACAAATGTTTGAATTATCTGATGCGTTTATAATATTACCTGGGGGTATCGGAACTTTGAATGAAGTGACTGATATTTTAACTATGCAACAAATTGGCGAAACAAAAAAACCAATATTCTTTTTGAATACTAACCGTTTTTGGGCTTCTTTTCACGATTTGATTGTAGATATGTTAAACAATAAATTTATCGAATCTTTGGATGCTTACAAAGTCTCTATTGCCAAAGATCCTCAAGAACTTATAGATTGGATTTTGAATTACAAAGACTAGACTATTTCAATAACTTTATCGCGCGCGGTGACCCCGCGCACGATTTTTATTTGCGATTTTGCCACCCCAAAATGCTTTGCCAGCGCTTTGATTACCGCGTCATTAGCGCGCCCGTTTTCGGGCGCAACAGTCGTATAAACACGCAAAACACCGTCCGCATCCACAACTTTATTTTGTTTTGCGTGCGGTGTGACGCGAATATTAAAAGTCTTCTGTAAATCTTTCATCGCTCATAATATGAATATGGAAATGCATCACCGATTGACCCGCCCCGCGACCAGTATTTGCCACAGTTCTAAAATTATCACGCAATCCCAATTTTTCCACGGTTTTACGAACCCCATTCCAAAAAGCAACCTGTAATTCAGCCGGTGCATTTTGTGTAAAATCAAAAATGTCACAATATTCACCACGTGGGATTACCAAGACATGAACGCGTGCGCGTGGCGCAACATCATAAAAAGCCAGCACATTATCATCACTGTATACTTCTTTGCATGGAATTTCCCCGCGTAAAATCTTAGCAAAAACATTATTTTTATCGTACATTTGTATCCCCTTTTGGTTTATGAATGGTATATTACACCTTTTATATATATAAAATCAAGACCCTTGAAATGCTGTTTTTTTGTACTATATTTGAATCACAGCAAAGGAGTTGTTTATGTTTAAACCATTGCATAATTATATTTTATTACAAAGAATCGAAGAAGAAAACAAAACCGCTGGCGGAATTATTATCCCGGATAATGCAAAAGAAAAACCTTCCCGTGGACGCGTCATTGCTACTGGGGATGGAATTTTTGAAAACGGACAAAAAATTCCTGTGACGGTAAAAAAAGACGATATTGTTTTGTTCGCCAAATGGGCGCCGTCTGCAAACGAAGTCAAAATTGACGGCGTTGATTATGTCTTAATCAAAGAAAACGATATTTTGGGAATTTTATAAAAGGAATAAACTATGGCAAAAGATATTGTATTTAATACTGATAAATTGGCATCAGGTGTTGATAAATTGGCAAATGCTGTAAAAATTACTATGGGTCCAAAGGGTCGCACAGTTGTAATTGAACGGGCTTATGGTGCGCCAATCGCAACCAAAGATGGTGTAACTGTTGCCAAAGAAGTTTCATTAAAAGATCCGGCAGAAAACATCGGTGCAAAAATGATTCAAGAAGTTGCTAAACGCGCTGGCGATTCTGCTGGAGACGGAACAACTACTGCAACAGTTTTGGCACAAAATATTTTCAAAGAAGGTCGTCGTGTTATCGCTGCTGGGATGAACCCAATGGATGTAAAACGCGGCATTGATATTGCTGTCGAAACCGTTGTCAAAGATATTGAAAAACATGCTCGCCCTGTCAAAGATTCTGCTGAAATCGCCCAAGTTGCTACTATTTCTGCGAACAGCGATTCTGACATCGGTCAAAAGATTGCTGACGCTATGGAAAAAGTTGGCAAAGAAGGCGTTATCACTGTCCAAGAAGCCAAAGGTTTAGATACTGAAATCGATGTAGTCGAAGGCATGCAATTCGACCAAGGTTTCATGTCGCCCTATTTCGTCACAAACAGCGAAAAAATGTTGGCTGAATTAGATGGCGCGCAAATTTTGGTTTCCGAAAAGAAAATTACAGGATTACAAGCATTACTTCCTATATTGGAACCAATCGCTCAATCTGGTCGTCCATTATTGATTATTGCCGAAGACATTGAAAACGAAGCCTTGGCAACTTTGGTATTAAACCGTTTGCGTGGCGGATTAAAAGTTTGTGCCGTCAAAGCACCTGGCTTTGGCGACCGCCGCAAAGAAATGTTAAAAGATATCGCGATTGTCACAGGTGCCACAGTTATATCTGATGATATGGGTATGACTTTTGAAAACATTAATCAATCTGTGTTAGGTTCTGCAAAACGCGTCGTTGTTTCCAAAGACAAAACTTTACTGGTGAATGGGAACGGGGATACCGATGCTATCAAAGCACGCGCAGATGAAATCCGTCAAAACATTTCTACATCAACCAGCGAATATGACCGCGAAAAATTGCAAGAACGTCTAGCTAAATTGGTCGGTGGCGTCGCAGTTATTCATGTTGGCGGTATGACCGAAGTCGAAGTCAAAGAAAAGAAAGACCGTGTTGATGATGCGTTGGCTGCAACCCGCGCTGCTGTTGCCGAAGGTATTGTTGCTGGTGGTGGCGTAGCATTGGTTCGCGCTGTTGAATCTTTGAAAGATTTGAAAGGCACAAACCCAGACCAAAATGTTGGTATTGATATTGTTCGCCGCGCAATCAAAACACCTTGTATGCAGATTGCTGAAAACGCAGGTGTATCAGGCGAAATCGTCATTGGCAAATTATTGGAAAACCAAGAATATAATTTTGGATACAATGCCCAAACTGGCGAATATATCGATATGATGAAAGCTGGCATTATCGACCCAGCCAAAGTTGTTAAAACCGCTATCCAAGCGGCTGCATCAACCGCAGGTGTTCTTTTGACAACTGGTGCGGTTATGTCTGAAATCCCAGAAGAAAAATGTTCTTGTGGCGGACAAAATAATCCAGGCATGCCAGGTATGATGTAAAAACAAAAAATAAAAAATCTCGCGTTATGCGAGATTTTTTATTTAACCTTACTGAACGCTTTTAATAATTGACAGCGACAATATTTTACTTCGTCTTTTTCTTGTTTTTTGTTTATCCACATTTTATTTTCATTGCCCCCACCAATAACACCATCAATTTCACCATCTTTGTTAAGATAAACAAATATTGGCTGATAAACATTTTGTTTCAAAAACATACTATCCACAGCGACATTAAATTTTACATTAAAATCTTTTTTTATCCAATGGAAAACCGGGACCACACCATTTGAACGAGGCGCCAAATCTTTTTCCATATCACCAAAATATCTGTATCCTTGTTTTACATAAAAATCAACAGCATGTCTTAATGGCGTAAGGCTTATTTTATCTGCAATCAAACAGGATGTATTTTCAAAAGCCCTTAACAATCTAGAACCTATACCACACTTTTGATATTCGGGCAACACATATAAATGTTCCAAAAAAGCTTCTTTGGAATAAACAGAAAACAATTCACTTGACCGTTCAAAACAAAAACCTTGGGCAAAACCAACCATTTCTTTTTTATGATACGCAGCAAACGCCAGATTATGTTGCCAATCATACAAATTTCTTTGATAATCACATAAATGACTTTGCCTTTCTTCTTCTTTGGAACACAAATTTCTAAATTTACCAGTAAAGGATCTTATTATTTCTGCATCACAAGCAAATTCAATATTTATAAAATCATCCCAAACGCCTTTGACAGATTGGTTAAAAATTGGAACTATATCAAATTTTTTATCTTTTTTTATCATTGACAAAATATTAAAACCGACAACACGATTTGTCAAGAAACATCTTAAAATTTGCAAAACGGCTTTTTTCTGGTAAAATTTTCTTATACAAAAGGAAAAATATGTATAAAATTTTAAGAAAAATTTGGAAAAAATTTTGGACACCAATATTACACAATTCTATTATTCAATGGACGTTAGCATTAATTTTAGCAGGCATAACTTGGTTTATATTTTTAACTTCAAAACATAAATTCACAAATACAAATTCTTTGAAGAAATACCGAAAAAATCCTGTAGTATTTGTATTTTTTCACGGGCGTTGTGCTATGCTTTCCCCGATAATAAAATCAGCCAAGGTAAAATCGTATTGCGTGGCATCACGCCACAAAGACGGTCGTATGATGGCGCGCCTGCAAAGGCTATTTGGTTTGCGTGCAATTTATGGTTCTACATCTGACGGTGCAGTTGCTGTTTTGCGCGAAGGTGTTCGCATCATGCGCGACAAAAAAGTTTCCATGTGTGTTCCTGTTGATGGCCCATCTGGTCCATCCTTGCACTTGCAAGACGGCGCGCTTTATTTTGCACGTATGACTGGTGCACCTATTGTTCCTTGTTGTTTTTCGTGTTCACGTCCAATTTATATGGACAGATGGGATAAATTTATGATACCCAAATTATTCGGCAGCATATCTGTAAACATTGGCGAACCTATATATGTTGATTCTAAATTGCACGGCGAAGAATTTGAAAAAAAACGTATTGAAATAGAAGAAATTATGATAGAACAATTGCGCCGCATGGACCAAGAGTTTAATTTACCAGAAATTCCGCGCAACCTTAATGCCACAGATTACAAAAAACAAAGACGCGCAAAAAAATAAATAACAAAAAGGACCACAAAATTGTGGTCCTTTTTTTCTTTGGTATTTGATTAGAAATTATATCTAAATTTCAACATACCTGTCTGAGATGTGTAATCTTTGCGGACATCAATATCATAATTGATAGAAAAGTCCATACCACGATGTTTCATACCCAAACCGATACCGAATTCACCACCAAATCTGGACAATCTTTCAACATCCAAAGTATACGCATCTACGCCTGGCATTGTGATTGTTGCAACATTTTTATCTGATAACATATCATATTTAATCGCCGCATTTAATTGTGGGACAAATGTTGTGTATTTATCAGCAACTACGTTAAACGCATACTTTGCGCCCAAAACACCAGTCAAGAAATTAGTATTATCAGACTTTGTTTTTACACCCAAAGAATTTGTATAATCGTCAGCCATTACATGCATATAACGTAATCCCAATTCTGGAGTTAAACCAAAATCTAAATCGTATCCTGCAGCAACAGCCATTCCCAACGCATCAACATCGTAATCAGCTGTCACAGGTGTTCCCATTGCATCACCCTCTTCTGAATAATCAGACATGGTGTAATTTGCAACTGCATTTACATACCATGCTGCCGGTTTATATTGACCATACAAGAACACGGTGTTGCTGTCGATTTCTGTATCACGCGCAGAACCAGAGATATCAGAGTGAGCATAAGAATAACCTGCCCCCACTGTCCAAACTCTGTTCATTGTGCCATCTAACCCAGCAGAAATACCGCGTGTATAACCACGGAACGCATCGTTTTGTTTAGACTTATTAAACAAACCTTGCGCCCAAACACCGCCGCTAGTCATAGTGATATCACCACCAGCACGACCAAATGTTGGAGCCGCCATACGTGCGCTTGCCAAATTTGTCACAGTATTTTGAACCGATGTCGCCACAGATTGAGTTACAGATTCTTTTTCTGGATGAACAGCTTTAGCGGCATGTTCTACTTCACGTTTTGCTTCTGGTGTTCCTTCTGCCAATTTTTCTTGGATTTTAATACCCAAATCATTCAGCTTTTCAGAAGTAGATGCATTCAAACCAACAATCGCTTTGGCTGCATCTTGTTCGATATCATTTTCGGTTGCAATTTTTGTTGCAGATTTCCTTGATGCTACAACAGTCCCATCACTTGCCCCAGGAGCCAAGTCATAAACCGCGTTTGTCCAATTCCATGTAAAGTCGCTGTCTGTCGTAGTCGCTCTCACAACATTGTATGTCCCTTCGTCACGAACAGTCATACTCAATGTGGCACCATTAGCATCCAAAGTATCAACTACAATTTGACTATAAGCACTTGTGTCGTTCAGTGTCAAATTCAACTTATCATTCGCATTCATTACCAAAGTACCAGCAGTCAATTTTGCATTTTCATCCATATTGATTGTCTGGAATTCTTTGACAGTACCTGCAACATTTACATCAACATTGTTAATATTCAATTCTGTTGCACCACCAACGTGATAAGCACGAACATCACCACCAATATTGATATTACCGCCACCCAACATATTTAATGTAGCATTACCGACAACACTATTAACATCTGAATTTTTAGCATCACCTTCTCTGTCACGGCTTCCAACATTAACATCACCAGCAATTCTAATTATTCCAGAAGTATTCAAATTAACTTCTGTACTGGCAACAGAACTAGCATTTCTTTGGGCACCAGCAATAATCCAACTACCCTCATTCAAAGCAGAAGTAGCCGTATCAGAATCTTTTGTAGTATAACCAATAACACTATTCCCTGTGACATTAATTTTCACATTGTCTGCCGACACATATGCGCCCGTTGAAAGCACTTCATCTTTAACAAACGAATTGTCAATATTAATTTCAATATCGTGCACTTTTATCTTGGCAAGACTCGGGTCCTCATGAGTAGTACTATTACCAATATTTGCACCACGCACACTCTTCATCACAGATGAATCAGCAATCGTAACCATCGTTTTTCCAGACAAACCGATATTATCCGTAATTTCAGAAGCAACATTTGTATAGAACTGATTCCCAATAACATTTCTATCAACAGAAGAATTATTTTTTACAATAACTGATACATCGCCATTAACATATTGACTAAGTTTCTTCTGTTCATCCGTTGGGGTTGTTGCACCTGTTAAACTTGCAATCTGAGAACTAACAAAAAAAGCGCTTCCATAAACACCATTGATTTCGGAAGTACCAGTCTGTGTCACACCATCTAAAACCAAATTTACATTACCATTAACAGTATCACGCATGGCGGTCCCAGTGATAACATAAGCATCACCCGCCGAATAATCAACGTTGCCATTGATTGTAGAATACGAATCAACATCAGGATGATCCCATGAAAAACCTGCCATTGCAGGCATAACCAACAATGCCGGTAAAACCGAAACCCCCATTAAAAACCCATGGAAATATTTATTCATGATATTTTCTCCTTTTTTTGTACCACCTGACGACATATTAAAACACAAACAGTGTTTTTGCAAGGTTTTTAGTATAAAAATATAATCAAAGGAAAAAATTCTTAGTGTTTTCCAAAATACAATTTTGAATATTCAGACATCAATTCAATCATAATACCGCGATAACCAAATTTATCCCAATTATGTGAAGCTGTTTTCAATGCCATCGTAAAATCTTCAAACGAAGTTTGTTCCCAATCTATAAAGAAAGTTATATCAAAAGTTTTTGTATCCAACATAAAATTTTGCCAAATGTCTTTTTGAAACCACCCGTATAAAAATCCAGGCTTTGCATTTGGGTCTGATTTCAAATCGCGAATTTCCACAGGATCAGCCTTGCCAACCACATATAAAAAATTAGCAATCTGTTTTGCAATATGTTTCTCATGCAGCCCGATAATTTCAGGTTTAACATCAGTCAACAAAGTTCCACGTGCAAATTCGTACTTTCTTATATAAATATTTTTATATGGAATTATTTTCATCAAAGGTATTCTTATCGGCGAAATTCCATAAAAAGCATCAACGATTCGTTTTTCGCGAATCGAAACTTCTTTGCCATCAGTCAACAAAGGGAATTTAAACACATGCTTATCATTCAAAATAACAACAAAGTTTTTACAACCATATCCAACCAAAGTTCTTATTTTGCGCTTTTCCATATGGCGAGCAAATTTGCGAACATATCGAACATATTCGCGCGTTTGCGGGAAACGAATTCTGGTCCGCACTTTGTCACGCAATTTTTTTGACCAAATAAAACCACAAACAAGATTAGATATAAAATGTCGCATAAACCACCTTTGTCCTTTAGTGAATATAATCATAGGACAAAAAAGATATCAATGCAAAATAAAAAATATGTCCAAAGAATCCAGTCCGCATATACACAAAAACCAATCTACCCAAAGGAGTATATTTGAATTTTTGGTTGTGCTATCTGTGCAATTCGCGAGCCGAATTGATTGAGATTTGGCGAGAGATTGATAGTATAAAAGGTAAGTTGGGATTGCTCAACTTACATTGAAATCTGATTATCTGGGGATACAACTTGTTTTTTATTATTTACGGTATTCGTTGCATTGTTCAACAAAATCTTTTTGGCAGTATTGCAACCCAAATAAATCTTTTTTATCTGTTCATAATTATCAATAGTATCGTATTCTTGCGGTGTTAAAATTGCTGCTATTGTATAACCATTGTGTCGTTGAAAGTTCACTTTTTCATCGACTTTGCATTTTGACTTTACTTCTATTTCTTCAAAACTTTTACCCAATCCATGTTGGACATCAATCATATGCAAACCATCAGACATATTCACAGCAATAACTTGATGGCCATGTAATTGTCCTTTCTCTTTTTTTCCTATTTGGTCTGTGTTTACTGTCAAAACAACTTTGAAATCGTTCAATCCAATCTCCCTGGCATATTTAGAAAACAATCTTGAACACCCTGTACATCCTGACACTAACCATGGTATGTTTTTATCGATAATATCTTGCGCAGACAAAGAAAATGGCAAATTTAATTTTTGTTCTTGTGTTAATTCAGGATGTTTTTCAAAATATTCTTGTCGTGATATAGCATTCATTAGTGATGGTTCAACTTTGTGAAATTGTTGTTCCATCATTTTTAATACAGTTTTAACTTTTTCTTTAATTTCTTGGTCAGTCATGATATTTTCCTTTACAAGCATTGTATCACAACGAGTTCGAAAATGCAAAAATTTCACTATTTCCCAAAACCAAACTTTCGAACTCTGCGAAAGGATTGCAAAACAAAGGAAAACTTGCCCCGATGGGCAAGTTTGGAAACTGTGGTTGTGCTTGATGCACAATTCGCGAGCCGACATAATCAAAATCGGACAAGAGATAAATGAATTTAAAAATATGTATTAGAGAGATTGTTCTTGTTGCTGTTGTTTTTGTTGCAATATTTTATAATCGATCATCATTTTTTTTACTGCGCCAGGCAAATCGGTTTTTATCGTGTCTGGTGTAATATATGCATTTGCAAAAGAATTTCCAAACATCTTTTGAACAGGTTTCTGAATAAATTCATAACAAATTAAATCAACTATGCGTTCTTTCAAATCTTGTGGGACATTATATAACTGTATTATAGGCTTTTCTATCAATAGATGTACAAATTCATGAAAAAGTGTATTCAATACCTCATCTTTATCATTCGGATATTGCGACATTCTAAATATTATTTCTGCCTCTTTATCACTTTTAGGTAAATAGCCTGCACCTTTACCAAACGTGCATAGAATTTCCAGTTTTTCTGGTAAAACAGCATTCCAAGATGACAACAAAGGTATTAAAAACTTATTTATTGCCCGTTCTAACATTGGTTTTACATAAGATTCAAAAATATCATCAAAACGATTTAATACTTTAACATTACGATTGTATATTTCTATGAATTTCTGGTGAGCATAATTAATATCTTGTTCTGACAAATTCGGTTTATTAAATAGTTCATACATAGGTTTGGGAGTAAAATTCCAACATGTATAACCATATTTCTTTAAACTATTATGAAATAAATTATAATCTTTACTAATTTGCTTCCAGGCTTCTTCCTTTGTCATCGGCCGCATTATTATTTGCATAGTGTTTTCCTTTGATTCTTCTCTGATTATACCACAACTGGTTCGAAAACTCAAAAAAAACAGCAATTTTTCAAAATAAAACTTTCGAACTCTGCGAAAGTATCGCAAAACAAAAGAAAACTTGCCTTGATGGGCAAGTTTTGAAACTATGGTTGGGGTACACGGTGCCTTGATACACAATAATAAAAATAAAAAAAATCGCTGGTTGTCGATTTTTTAATATTTTTCTAATTGTCTATCTGCGTACTCGCTCGCCACCATTGTAATGGTGGCTGCGCGGCAATCGTGACGATTTTGCAAAGCAAAATCTACTGTTTGTCGAACCTGCGGTTCTCGTCTCGTTATCACCAAAACCAAAAATTAAAACACCCACAAAGGGTGTTTGAATTTTTGGTTGGGGTACACGGACTCGAACCGCGATATACAGAGTCAGAGTCTGCTGTTCTACCATTAAACTATACCCCAATACGCTCTGGTATTATATAAAGATTATTTACTTTTTCAATCAAATATTTTCAAATTCCCGAAATCGTTGTGTGTGGCACGGTCTATTAAAACAATATCTTTTTCGTCCGCCCAAGTTTTTGCAAGATTATACGGGACAACACTATCGCGACCACCAACAAAATGTGTTTGTTTTATCTTTGGCAATTTTTCCATATCCAAAGACATATCCAATGGTTCATCCCCGAAATATTGTGTCCACTTTTTATGATTTAACATCCCTGCTATTGTAATCCATTTATCAAATTTCAGGTTTGAATTTTGCTTGATTATCAACCCCGAAACCATCGCCCCCCCAGAATAACCAATCAAAGTAATATGTTTGTTTTTTGCAATTTGTTTTACAGCGCTGCTTTGCGCATCTATGATTTTTTGCGAAAAACGACCATTAGTCCAATCGCTTTCATTACAATATTCATTCATAATAAATTGACAAGGGCGCGCCATATAAACCACATTTTCAAAACTATCATTTGCAGCCAAATCACGAACCATTTTGCCACGCGGCGTTGGGTTACTGGTCGGTTGCCCGTAAGCATCAAAAGCATATCCATCACCTTCGATATAAATATGAATATGTTTATTATTTGGATTATTTATCTTTTGCCAAGTAGCAATTTCATAAGTTTTTGTTTTAATCGGCGTATAAACAAACCCATCCGGCGCAATCCAATTTTCCCCGGCACACGCAGCCAACAAAAACAAAGCCAATAATTTTTTCACAACCCCATCTTCGCACTTTTGCAAAAATAATTCAAGGCGTGTTTAATTAATTTTCACGGTACAAAGCTTTTCGAAACTTGTCTTCTGTATCTTCTGCCAATTTTTTAGCACACTTTGTTGCACAATTCTTTTCACAAGAAGCAGTTATATTTTCAAGAAAAACCCACGATAAATTATCACCACTCTGCTCTTCTTCTGTACCTGTTGGTGTAAAACCAGTCACTTTGCACCAACAGTATGAACCTGTAGTTGTTGAAGAAAAAGTGTTTTGTTCATACTCGTTTCCTGCTGTACCACAGCACATCGCACCACCAGACACCGTTCCATAGTCAAATTCAACCTCCCATGTTGGTACCCCATCAGTGGAAAACGTTCCTGTTTTTTTTAAATCTACACCCTGCAACCCTTTTTCTGCTGGTGTATCACTTTTTTTTGGTTCGCCTTTTTTCACACATTGTTTGCCTAATTCTTTATAGCCTTCGTCGCATGTGCAATCTGTCCCACCTTCATTCTCTTTTGCATTTCTAACACAACTGTCTATCACGCATTTGTCATCATCATTCTTCTTCATGCTTTTGATATGTTTCGCGCCTTTGAACTCCGCACTTTCCATACATTTTTTACTTACTTCTTGGTCAGCAAGTCTCGTTTCGCTTTCTGCTTTTTCTTTGCGTGCAGTTTCTAATTTTTTATCTAATTTTTCACTTTCTTTGCCATATTCTTTTATCTTTTGTGCTTCCACTACATTCCCAGCAACACCCGCCGCAGTCAATCCCAATGTCGATATCCCGGCTATTTTTAATTTGCCTGTCGAACCTGTACACTTTTCCAATTCTTCTATCTTGCGCTGTTTTTCTTTGATTAATTGTGAATACCTTATTGATGCACCCAAACATATATTTGGCACTATTCCAATTAACAACCCAAGTAATATATATTTTCTCATCTTTCGCGCCCTATTTTAATTTGTCTGTGATTTCTTTCGTTGCGTCTTTTATACCCTTCAATTCGCCCTTTTTAAAAGCAACTTCATCTTTTTTTTCTTTTAATTTTACACCTTGGACTGCTGCTGCTATGCCGGTTGATACTGTGCCTACGCCGCCAACCACAGTCGCCGCAACCCAACCCTTTTTCTGCTTTTTACATTTTGCGATTTCTTCGTCCAATATTCTGATATCTTGTTCCAATGTGGCGATATCTTCTGTTTCGTCCCCGTAATATTCTTCGCCTGATTCAGAATATGTTTCTTGGTATCTGTTCACGCTGGAATTTTTTATTTTTACTGCGCCATCAGCTTCAACACCAACAAAAGCGAACATTGCGAAAAATAATATGTATTTTTTCACCTGATTTTTCTCCTACTTTTATACATTGAATTATATCACAAAAACAACAGCGTTGCAAAAAAAAAAAAAAAAAAACAGTAATTTCAAAGACTTATTTGGACAACACCCTTAATTTCCACTGAATCATAAAAAAACACGCTTTACTGGAAAACAATTTTTTTTGTGTTATAATCAGCCCTGTCAAATTCAAGACGACAATTAAAAAAAGGAAAAATATCATGAAAATTAAACCATTTGCTGGGGTTCGCCCACCAAAAGAATTAGCCAAAGAAGTCGCTTCGCGTCCTTATGATGTTTTGAATTCTGTCGAAGCAAAAAATGAAGCTGGTGAAAAATCTTTGCTGCACATTATCAAACCAGAAATTGATTTTGACCCAATTGCTGATGAACACGAACAAAAAACTTATGACAAAGCAGTTGAAAACTTCAAAAAATGGCAAGACAAAGGCTGGTTAAAACAAGACGACAAAGAAATGTATTATATTTACGCACAAACTATGGATGGACGTACTCAATATGGTTTGGTTGCTGCCGCTAATGTAGATGATTATATGACTGGCAAAATTAAAAAACATGAATTAACCAGAAAAGAAAAAGAAGACGACCGTATGATTCATGTTCGTATTCAAAATGCCAATTTGGAACCAGTGTTCTTTGCATATCCTGATGTCGCCGAAATGAACGATTTAGTTGCAGATTGGATAAAAAAACACGAACCAGAATATGACTTTGTTGCTGAAGACGGGTTCGGTCACACTTTCTGGAAAATTGATGACGATGCAACAAATGCACGTATCACAGAAATATTTGCAAAAGTTCCTGCATTCTATGTTGCTGACGGACATCACAGAACTGCTGCTGCCGCACGCGTGGGCGCTGAAAAACGCGAACAAAATCCAAATCACACAGGCAACGAAGAATACAATTATTTCTTGGCTGTAATTTTCCCAGAAAGCCAATTACACGTTATTGATTACAACCGCGTAGTCAAAGATTTGAATGGTCTAAGTGAATCTGAATTCATTGAAAAATTACGCGAATCTTTTGATGTAAAAGAAATGGGTACAGATATTTATCATCCAAACAAATTACATAACTTTGCAATGTATTTGGGCGGCAAATGGTATTCTTTGACTGCCAAAGCCGGCACATACAATGATAACGATCCAATCGGGGTTTTAGATGTGACTGTATTATCTAATTTGGTATTTGATAAAATCTTAAATCTTGGGGATTTAAGAACATCTAAACGAATCGATTTCGTTGGTGGAATTCGTGGTCTGGGTGAATTAAAGAAACGCGTAGATTCTGGCGAAATGGCAGTTGCGTTTGCCTTGTATCCTGTGACAATGCGTCAAATTATCGACATCGCAGATACAGGCAACATAATGCCACCAAAGACAACTTGGTTTGAACCAAAATTGCGCAGCGGTTTGGTAATTCATAAATTATCATAAATCGTAAACGAATAAAAAACCGCCAAACCGGCGGTTTTTTTATTATAAAATATTTTTATTAAAATGGAATATCGTCTGCGATATCTTCTATATTAACTTCTTCGCGTGGTGCACTTGAACCAGCAGAAGAACTTTCTGACGAAGTATCAGATGTCTTGGCACCAGACAAAATTACCATTTGACCAGCATATGGATTTAATACGACTTCTGTTGTAAAGGTATCAACACCCTGTTGATTTTGCCATTTACGAGTCCGCAAAGAACCTTCCAAATATAATTTAGTTCCTTTCTGTAATAAACGTTCTGCAACTTCAACCAACGAAGGATTAAAAATAACAACACGATGCCATTCTGTTTGTTCTTTCTGTTCACCTGTTTGTCTGTCGCGCCATCTGTCCGATGTAGCCAAAGAAAAACTTACCACCTTTTGTCCAGATTGCATAGTGCGAACCTGAGGTTCTTGACCAATATTACCTACTAATATAACTTTATTTATACTGCCTGCCATTTTTACTTCCTTTGTTAAGCATTTATATACATCATGATTGCGAAAAAAAAGAATAAATACAAGAAAAAAACGCGCCAAAATAAAGGCGCGCTAAAAACTCATTCTTCGTCGGTTTCATCAACCTCTTCTTCGTCTTCATCAGTCGCGTTCAAATCGATTTCTTTTGGAACACCCAAAATATCTTCGATTTTATCAGACGCTTCGTCTAAATCCATTTTGTGCAAAATAGCAAATTCTTGCGCCATACGTTCAAGTGCACGCAAATATAATTGGCGCGCCGAAAAAGTCATCGTATCTGTCGCCGTACGTCTTTGTAAATCACGGACAACTTCTGCCAATTTCATAGGGTCACCAGAATTAATATTTTCTTCGTATTGTGCAGCGCGTCTTGCCCAAATCATACGTTTAGCCCCAGCTTTACCTTTTGCCGAAGCAATCGCTTCATCCATCTTTTTGATGCTTGACAAAGGACGCAATCCTGAAATTTCAGCACGTTCAACCGGTACACGCAATGTCATATGATTTCTGTCAAAATCTATAACCATCATCTTTATTTTTTGATTACCAATTGTCTGTTCTTCTATGCGAATCAATTTACCAACACCCTGAGTTGGATAAACAACATACTGTCCAGTTTTAAAATCTAATTTTTTCGTAGGCATATATTCTACCCTTTGCGGTTGCCATTCTCTCTATACTTGGCATTATAGCACAAAAAATCGAAAAAACAAATTTTTGTCTAAAAAATTATTGTCCTAATCCCGCAGGTGAAAACCGGCCGATATTATTAACCAGTTCTTCCAGCGCATTTAATTCGATTGCCGCAGGTATCTTGGTTTCTCCATCAGCGATTTTGACATCTTTCAAATCATCATCATGCAGAACCTGTGTTCTTAAAACGCGTCCATTTTTTACCCACGCTAAAAGCACTATTTTATTATCATAAGTCATCGGGAAAGGTCCGTGCATATTTTCATCAGCACTGTAATAAATCCAAACTTCGTCCCCATAGACTGTTTTGGCTTGGGGGTCACCAATTTCTTCTTGTAATTGAGATGTAGTTTTTATGTTCGTAATTTTGCTTTCCAAATCTTCTGGAAAAACATAACCACGATGTTTGGTTTGAAAAGTACATCCTGCCATTACAACACTCAATAAAACCAAAATTATTTTTTTCATTTTTTACCCCTCCCCGTTGTCCTTATTCTTTTGAACTGTGAAATTAGCAATATGCTGTTTTAATTCTGTTTTATAAAGGTTGTTTGCCTTGGCTTCTTCAACCAATCTATCAAAATTCGGATTCACAGAGCGCGCTAATGCAAATCTAGTCTCACTTTTCATAAATTCTTCCAATGGGAACGGATTATCAACATGCGAATCCAAAGTCAAAGGATTTAGTCCGTTTTCTATATTCGCCGGATTAAATCTATAAAGTGGCCAAGCGCCTGTATTTACCAGATTAGTTTGATGTTCCACGCCATTTTGCAATGCAAAACCATGCGCAATACATGGCGCATACGCTAAAATAATAGACGGCCCATCAAAAGCTTCTGCTTCACGGAAAGCACGAATTGCTTGCGCTTGATTTGCACCAATGGCAATTTGTGCAACATAAGCCCCAGACATCATAGCAATCATACCTAAATCCTTTTTTGCATGTTCTTTGCCACCAATAGCAAATTTCATTGATGCCCCAAATGGCGTAGATTTAGATTGTTGTCCACCAGTATTAGAATAACCTTCTGTATCTAAAACCAGTATGTTCACATTTTCACCACTATGCAAAATATGATCCACGCCACCATAACCAATATCGTATGCCCAACCGTCGCCACCAACTATCCACAAAGATTTATCAACAATCGCGTCAATCAAAGTTTCAGCATATCGCGCACGCGGATTCTTTATCTTGGCCAATTTAGCTTTTAACTCTTTTTGAACTTTGCGTTGTTCTTCTGTTCCTTTGGTTGACATAATATTTTCTACATTTTCGATACCGATTTCAAACAACACAGAACGCAAAGCACTCTTTCTTTGATTTAAAGCGACACGCATTCCCAAACCATATTCTGCATTATCTTCAAACAACGAATTAGACCATGCCGGACCGCGTCCATTTGAATCGCTGCACCACGGAGTTGTTGGTAAATTTCCCCCATAAATAGAAGAACATCCTGTTGCATTAGCAACAATCATCTTGTCGCCAAACAATTGCGCCATCAAACGAATATAAGGCGTTTCACCACATCCAGCGCAAGCCCCAGGGAATTCAAAATAATGAGGCAGCAATTCTATATGCTTTGGGATATTCAAATTTAATTTTGATTTATCAAAATCAGGAATATTTAACGCCGCATCAAAAGCATTTTGATTTTTTATGCCTTCTGCCATAGGCACCATAGAAAGCGCGTTTACCGGACAATTTTTCATACACAAACCACATCCTGTGCAATCAGCAGGCGATATGTTCAATGTCCAAAACAAACCATTTCCCAATTCAGGTGTCTTCATAGGAACAACAGTAACACCTTGCTTTTTTGCTTTCTCCATTTCTTGTTCGTTCATCACTTTGATACGGATGGCACCATGCGGACAAAGCATTGAACATTTACCACATTGAATACATTTGCTTAAATCACATTGTGCAACACGACTCGCAATAGCACGTTTTTCATAACGCGAAGTTCCAACAGGATATTGTCCTCTACCAAATGTCCCGTCTAATTTGAATCGCGACACAGGAATATCATCTCCGCGCCCTGCCGCCATTTCACCCAAAGTCCCAGCAATCTCAGACGGCGCGTCCGTCGTCATTGCTGGAATAAAATCAGGCGCAAATTCAGAAACAGAAGATGGGAAATTATATTTTTTCAAATAACTTTCTGCTTTATCAACCGCCGCCCAGTTAGCCTGAACAACATCCATACCCTTCTTTTTATAAGTCTTTTCAATGGCTGCCTTGGCTGCTTCTTTGGCTTTCTCAGGATTAATAACTTTTGTTAAATTAAAGAAATTTAACATAATGAAAGTATTAATTCTGTTCCCCAAACCTAATTCTGCCGCTGCAGCATTCGCATCCAAGAAATACAAATTAGCACGCATACGAATAAGATGTTCTTGGGCATCACGTGGTAAATTCGCAAATGCTTCATCTGGTTGCATTGAAGTATTTATCATCACAGTACCGCCCGCACGTAAATTTGCAAACACATCAAATCTTTGTGCAATCATAAAATTAGAAACGCATATAAAATCTGCACTTTCTACCAAATATTCACTTTTAATTGGTGTGGATGAAAACCTTATATGCGATTGTGTCACACCACCAGATTTTTTAGAATCATACACAGCATACGATTGCGGATATAAATCAGAATTTTCTCCAACTATCTTTACAATATTTTTTACAGCCCCAACCGTTCCATCGCTACCGATTCCATAAAGAATCGCAGTCTTGACTTTTGGGTTTTCAATTGTAAAAGTTTTATCTGTTACCAAAGATAAATTAGATAAATCATCATCTATGCCAACTGTAAAATTATGATGCAAAGAACCACGCATCATATATTCAACAATCGCTTTGACATCACGTGGCTTAAATTCTTTGGAACCCAAACCATAACGCCCACCAAACACAGCGATTTTTGAATCAACTATACCACGGACACTTTGATAAAGAGGTTCACCTATACTGCCAGCTTCCTTGGTTCTGTCAAGCACAGCAATTTGTTCAACTGTTTTTGGCAAAGCCTTCAAAAATGCTTTCACAGGAAAAGGATTAAATAAATGAACACGAATCAAACCAATTCCCTTTGGTAAAAAAGCCAAAGTTTCTTCGATAGTTTCACAACTTGACCCCATAGATACAATTATGTATTTTGCCTTTTTATCACCGATATAATCAACAACGCTGTATTTGCGTCCAGTTAATTTTGCAAATTTATCCATTTCAGACTGGACTATATCTGGCAAAGCCGCATACGCAGGATTAACTGCTTCACGTCCTTGGAAATAAACATCAGGGTTTTGTGCTGTCCCCCGAACAGTTGGTCTCTCAGGAGACATACCGCGTTCACGATTTTGTTGAACAATATCATCTGGCAACATTTCACGCAAAACATCATCATCTATACGCGTCAAAGCAGATTCTTCGTGGCTGGTTCTAAAACCATCAAAAAAGTGTAAAAATGGAACACGCGCCCGCAAAGTCGCAGCGTGTGCTATTGCCGCCATATCATGTGCAGATTGAACATTATGCGAAGACAACAACGCAAACCCTGTATTACGCACAGCCATAACATCACTATGATCACCAAAAATAGACAAAGCGTGGATCGCCAAAGCGCGCGCTGCAACATGCATAACAAACGGTGTTTGTTCACCTGCGATTTTATACATATTAGGAATCATCAAAAGCAAACCTTGGGATGCTGTAAAAGTTGTAGCCAACGCCCCCATTTGCAGCGCACCATGCAAAGCACCTGCGGCACCTGCTTCTGATTGCATCTCAATTATCTCAGGCGCCACACCCCAAATATTTTTTTTATGTTGAAAAGACCATTCATCCGCCAATTCACCCATAGTGCTGCTTGGTGTAATTGGATAAATTGCTGCACAATCAACACACCTGTACGCGACATCAGCCGCAGCCCAATTTCCATCTACAATTAACTTTGACATTTCCTAATTCCTATTATTTTTTTCAATAAGTTTCCAGAATATTACAGCGTTTCAAAATCTAAGGCAAGATTAATTAATACTTAAACATCAAAATATCATAAAAAATTGACAAATAACAATTGCGTGCTAAAATAAACCCACAAATAAAGCACAAAAGAGGAATAACAATGGCAGAAAAAAACGAATTAAAAAACATAATGAAAAATAACAATATTTGGATTTTAACAACGATAAACGATGAAACAACCAGCGGATTAATACAGCAATTAACAGAATATATTAATTCCATAAAAAAGGTTTCTTTGCCATGTAAAATCTATGCGCCATATGAAACAATCCCATCAACAACTCCTGTTTTGAATGTGTATATTAATTCTTGTGGTGGAAAAACCCTTGTTTTGCAATCTATTTTAAGTATGTTTCACCAGGCCTCTGCCATGGGCGCCATCATAAAGACACACAATATCGCACGTGCAGATTCATCTGCTAGTATGATTGCCGTTTCTGGAACCAAGGGTTATAGATATATGGCGGAAGACGCATATAATACAATCCATTTTGGAAATATCGGTAATAATATCAACCATATAAACGAAATTGAATTTTCAAATCAATATGTGAAAAACTGGTATACAAAAACACAGAATTTATATTTAAGAACTACAAACTTAACAAAAAAAGAACTTAATAAATACTACAACGTTGAACAATCTGGTTTTTTAACAGCAGAACAATGTCTTGAAAAAGGTATTTGTGATTGGGTTATAACAAACGACGACAGATGGGTTAACTGTGTCAGCGAATTAAAAAATAAAGCACGATAAAAAACGGGGTTTCTACCCCGTTTTATAATCAACTTTTATTTCTTGGATTCTTTACTATCTTTTTTAACTTCTTCAGTTTTTGGTGTATCTTCTACTTTTTCAAGATTCTTTTTCCCAACCTTGGACAAAGCACGCACCATATCCATTGCTCGTTGTAATTGATAATCACGAGCATCTTTTTCTTCATCAGTCAAATTCAAATAATTTTCATCTTCGTCATCATCATCTTTGTTTTTAGAATCTTTTTTCTTGGATGAATCTTTTTTCTTTGTCGCATCGTTTTTCAAAGAATTATTAAAAGTCGCCTCTGAAAAAAGACCTTCCTTCTTTTCCAAAACTTCCAATTTGCTTTGCAACACTTCTATATCAGGTGTAATGCCTTCGTTTTGAATTGAATGACCACTTGGTGTATAATAACGCGCGATTGTTATATGAACTGCGGAACCGTCTCCCAAAGGTTTTTGTTGTTGCACAGAACCTTTGCCAAAACTTTGAGACCCCATCACAATCGCACGACCATTGTCTTGCAAAGCCCCCGCAACAATTTCAGATGCAGAAGCAGAACCATGATTTATCAACACAACAACCGGTTTACCGTTTACTAAATCACCAGATTTTGCAAACATTCTTTCTATATCAGCCTTTTCACGTCCACGCGTAGACACAATTTCACCACCATCTAAAAACGCATCAGATACATCCACCGCAGCAGTCAAATATCCGCCCGGATTATTGCGCAAATCAAGAACATAACCTGCAACTTTTTTCTTTTCTAAATCTTTGATTGCATCCTTTAATTCTTTGAAAGTTGTTGCGCCAAAATCAGAAATACGCAAATAACCAATCTTTGGTAATTTATCATCGTCAGTCGCAGCCGCATCCATCTTTTCGCTAAACTTCACAGATTTAACTTTGATAATAGCGCGTTTAAGTGTCATTTCTTTCGGCTCTTCACCCGAATGAACAACAGTCAATTTTACCTTGGTTCCAGGTTTACCCTTCATCTTTTTAACAGCCTGATTAAGATTCATATCAAAAACCTGTTCACCATCAATATGGGTAATATAATCACCCGCCTCTATTCCCGCTTTGGCAGCAGGCGTATCGTCAATTGGCGAAATCACGCGTATAGCGCCTTTGTCACTAGTAATTTGAATCCCCAACCCACCAAATTCACCATGAGATTTATCATTAAATTCTTTGAAGTCTTCTTTTGATAAATATGAAGAATGCGGATCTAACGCAGCCAACATTCCGTTCATCGCGCCTTCTAACATTTTGCGTTCATCTGCTTCTTCAACAAATTTATCGCGCGCCATTTCAAATACAGACGCCAATTTTTTCAATTCTTCATAAATCTGTTCATCAGTTAAATGTTCCACTGGTTCTTCTTTCTTGGTCTGCTTTTGCGCACCATCAGCAACAATCGGAGAAATCAAAACAGCAATCATTAATATTTTTTTAAGCATATAACCACCTTTGTTTTATATCGAAATCCAGCATAGTAAAAAAAGAAATTTTCTGCAACACGATTTTTTTGTTCT
>CAMYYT010000010.1 GCA_947303585.1 uncultured Pseudomonadota bacterium
GGGTGTAAATGCGCGACTTCATTTGTTTGTCAGGGTGGAGCCTAACTGGGAAGAAGTGGCAGAAAATTACACAGACCAAGGTTTGAGCTTTGATTAGAGAAAATATAAAACACTTGACAAATTGTAATATTTGTATTAAATTTAAGATGTTTAATACATAACCAAAAGGATAACATATGAATTTGTATTTAAGAAATTTAATAAATAACCTTAAAGTATTGGGTGTGGCGGTCTCGTCGGTTTTTGTGATGGGCGCATGCAAAACTTATATGGCGACAGTTGTTGCTGTTTACGATAATAATAAAATTTTGGTCAAAGATGGAAATAACAATGAATTGTTAATAGATTGTTCCAAAAAGGGTTCTAATAATCAACAATTGATACAAGATATACCATATTTTGCACCAAAAGATGAAATTGGTTTAACTCAAAAAAATCCTTTAAAGGCTTATAATTATGATGGACGCAGAGTCTTTGGCGACGATTCAAATGTTAAATATAACAAAGATTCTATCCAAATTAGAAAAGATAGAGAAGTAATTTACAAAGTCAAAACAAACAGTACACAAACACGTTAATGTATCATACATCTGATTTTGATTTTGAATTACCAAATGAATTAATCGCGTCTCATCCTTTGGAAAGACGCGATTCTTCGCGTATGTTGGTGGTTGGCCCCAAGATAGAAGATAAGCACATACGTGATTTTTTAGATTATTTACAACCTGGTGATGTGGTGGTGTTTAATAATTCGCGTGTAATCCCTGCGCGATTTGAAGCCAGTGGACACGAAATCACTTTGCATACATCTGTGAACGATAAAGATTGGTGGGGGTTGTGTAAGAAATTCAATAAAATTAATGTTGGTGATGTTTTAACTATGGTTGACGGCACAACCTTAAATGTTATCGACAAAGACGAAGAAAGCGGTTTATTACTTCACTTTAATTGCGATAATGTGTTTGATTTGTTGAATAAATACGGAAAAATGCCGCTTCCGCCATATATGAAACGCGAAGAAGAAGTTGAAGATAGAAATCGTTATCAAACAGTATATGCAGACCCGTTGGGATCTATGGCTGCGCCAACTGCGGGTTTGCATTTTACAAACGAATTAATGGACGAAATTGAAAAGCGTGGTGCAAAAATAGTAAAAATCACTTTGCATGTTGGAGCAGGAACATGGATGCCTGTAAAAACAGAAAATTTAAACGAACACAAAATGCACAGTGAATGGTGTTGTATCACACCAGAACAAGCAGATATAATAAATAACGCAACGCGTGTAATTGCCGTGGGAACTACATCTATGCGCACCTTGGAATCTGCGCACAAATTGGTTGGCGACGAAACAAAACGTGTTTTACCTATTTGTCAAACGACAGATATATTTATTACCCCGGGTTATAAATTTGGGGCGGTGGATGTTTTACTAACAAATTTTCACTTGCCAAAATCTACATTGTTTATGCTGGTATCAGCATTTGCGGGGCTTGATGAAATGAAAAACGCATATCGTCACGCAGTACTTGAAAAATATAGATTTTTCAGTTATGGTGATTGCTGTTTGTTATTTAGAAAGGATGCGTAAATGTCGTTAAAGTTTGATTTAATTTCAACAGATGGTAATGCACGTCGCGGACGCGTACATACTGCGCATGGAGATTTTCAAACCCCCGCATTTATGGCAGTAGGCACCGCAGCCACGGTCAAAGCGCTTACCATGGAACAAGTTGCCGCAACTGGAACCGAAGTTATTTTGGGAAATACTTACCATTTAATGATGCGTCCGGGCGGTGACTTGGTTGAAAAAATGGGCGGGCTTCATAAATTTGGCGGCTGGCACGGTCCAATTTTAACAGACAGTGGTGGCTTTCAGGTTATGTCGCTTTCCAATTTGGTTAAAATGAAAGAAGAAGGTGTGGAATTTACTTCACACATAGATGGCGGAATTAAACATTTTCTTCGTCCAGAAGACAGCGTTCATATTCAACATCAACTTGATTCAAATATCACTATGGTGTTGGATGAATGTTTGCATTTGCCAACAACTCGTGAAAGGGCTGAAAAAAATGTAGATATGGTAACACGTTGGGCAAAACGCAGTAAGGACGCATTTGTTAATCGTGATGGATACGGAATATTTGGCATAGTGCAGGGTGCAGATTTCAAAGATTTGCGTGAAAAATCTGCCAAGGCATTGGTTGAAATCGGTTTTGATGGTTATGCCGTTGGTGGCTTGGCGGTTGGTGAAACCCAAGATGTTATGTTTGATATGATTGCGGCTACGACACCGTTTTTGCCAAAAGATAAGCCAAGATATTTAATGGGGGTTGGAACACCACTTGATATTTTGGGGGCAGTCGAACGTGGCATAGATATGTTTGATTGTGTAATGCCTACACGTGCAGGGCGCACAGCCCAGGCTTTTACACGGCACGGTACAATGAATATGCGTAATGCGCGCTTTACAGATGATGCATCACCAATAGACGACAAATGTGGATGTCCTGCATGTAAATTATCGCGTGCTTATATTCATCATTTGATAAAGTGTAATGAAATATTGGGGGCTACATTATTAACGCAACACAATCTTTGGTTTTACCAAGATTTAATGCGTGATATTCGTAAAAATATAGAAAATGGAACTTTTCAACAATTCAAAGAAAACTTTATAAAGCAATATACAGAAGGTGATTAAACGATGATGCTAAAGAAGAATAAAGACAAAAGAAATTATTACATTCATTATGACATAGCAAGATTGCCTGTGGATAAATTAAATAGTAAAGGCATAGGCAAAGTTCAATACAAAATAACGATTAAATATTTTGTGTATCACGGCAATGCAATAACAGATTCAGATAGAATAGCCAGAAAATCTGTAATTGTTTCTGGAAATCAAGTTTTTAAGAGAGTGAACGCAATTGATGAAAATATTAGAAACACAAAAAGAACTATGGTTGGTGAAATGAAACGCGATGGTGTGGATGAACAAACAATGACTCTTATAATGGCAAAAAAAGGATTTGGACATGACGCAAGATAACAAAAATGAAACATATAAACCAATATTGTCGTTAAGTATGGATGATAAAATCTATTTGGCGGTTGCCAAAGATTTAACTGGTCCGCTGTCATTTGTTTATACTTTGGCATGCTTAAGACAAGGCAAAAATTCAAACACTTTCAATATGATACCAACACGCGAAATACATGCGTTCAAAACAAAAGAAGCGGCCAGTGTTTATCATGATACAATTGAAAGTATAGTGAATGTAAATGCAGCAGATGAAACAAAACAACCACTGTTTTCCGCAAACGATGAATTGATTGCACGATTTACGGGGTGTGTGCGTTAAAAAATTCTTGCAAAAGGTTAAGATATTTTAATATGATTATATCGGAAAAAAGGAGATACCAAAATGGCAAGAAAAGAAGTAGAAGTAATTGATCGCGGTGGTGCAAAAACTGTTGCGAAAAAACCATCGTTAATAAAAACAACCAAACGCACTTTTGCGATTTTATCTGTGATATGGTTGTCGTTCGTTGCGATATACCCACTTTACATTAAAAATCATTACGCGGGGCCGATTAAAAAGGCTATGGTTGTGTCCTTGTTCTTTGATTTACAGCGCAATATCGCGGAACAATACGAAAGATTGCTGGCGGGAATCAAAGACGCTGTGAATTTGGAAAAGCCGATTGGTATTGC
Organism: uncultured Pseudomonadota bacterium; assembly: GCA_947303585.1. GTDB lineage: Bacteria > Pseudomonadota > Alphaproteobacteria > Rs-D84 > Rs-D84 > Enterousia. The sequence continues at coordinate 3,719 of CAMYYT010000010.1, forward strand.
TATTGAAAAAGTAAAAATTGTTGAAAAGCAAGTGGACAAAGTGACTGACACTACTGCCAAAGCCAAAGAACAAACAAACAAAGTAAAACAAGAAACAGCCAAAGTTTCTGCGCTTACTGGTTTGGCTAATAAATTTGGCATTAAAACAGATGGCGTAGACAAAGCAGTTGACCAGGCTAATAATGTTGTGGCAAAGGCTGACCAAGGTATTGCCAAGGTTGATGATGTCGCCACCCAAGTAAACAAGAAACTGGATTCTGTAAAAGGCGAATTAGTTCGTATTTCTCAAATCGAAGTTGATAAAGTTGTTGACGAAGCAATCAAACATCAAATCGATAAAAATGCGGGCGGTCTGGGGACAACTTTTTTGACCAATTATGGTATCAAACATGTGTATCCATGGCGTCCGTCCAGTTGGCCTGTGGCAACTAAAATCTATAATGATTTGGAAAAATCTAATATCGGTGTAATTACAATATTAACTAATACGGTTAATAGTTATTTTAATTATGTTGCATGGGGGTTGGTAATCGCAGCATGGGCGGCAGGGTTCTTGATTTGGGGCTTTGCGTTCAGCAAGGTTAATGCCTTCTTAAAACCGTTCTTGGTGTGTCCGCGTTGTGGTCATACAATCGCAGATAAACGTACCGCTATGGGATTGCTTAGTGCTTTCCAGCCATGGAAATGGTTTTAATTGAAAATCAAAAAATCAAACCGCCCAAACGGGCGGTTTTAAAATTTTGGTGCGGGCAATGTACTTCGGCAACTGTGTTGCCTCGCCTCGCAACTCGCCCCATTGCCCAGCATATGAAAAAACCGTCCTAAATGGACGGTTTTAAAACTTTGGTGCGGGCAATGGGGCTCGAACCCACGACCTCAACCTTGGCAAGGTTGCGCTCTAGCCAACTGAGCTACGCCCGCGTGCGGAGTTATTCTGACATATAAAAAATACTTTTGCAAGTAAAAAATCAGTTTATAGATAACTCAACCAATTTTTATATTGGCAAAATTAAAATGTCGTGAAAATAGCCGCCCAAACGGGTGGTTTTTTTGTTGAATAAATAGGTGGTTTTTGTTTATAATCTTGACTGCCAAAGGAGTATTATATGACACAGTTCTTACATGAAACATATCTGGATTATTCTGATATTTTAATAAGACCAAAAATGGGTATGAATTTAAATTCTCGCAAAGATGTAGATTTAACACGAACATTTAAATTCAAACATGGTCAAACGCGAACTGGACTGGGCGTGTTTAATGCCAATATGGCAACGGTTGGCAATTTTGGCGTCGCCAAGAAATTGTTGACCAAGGGTATGTTTGCAACGCTTCATAAACATTATACTGTGGATGAAATAGGGGGATTTTTAAAATCTTGTCGTGATGAAAATATTCCAACAGACAATTTGTTTATAACAATTGGTTTAAAGAACATAGATGATGAAATAAAAAAATTAAAAGAATTAGAAAGCAAATATAATTGGAAGTCTCCGCGTAATATCTGTATTGATGCACCGAATTTTTATATTCAAAAAGCTTTGGATGTTTTGGCGCGTGCGCGCAAAGAATTTAATGATGCAGTAATTATGGTTGGAAACATCGCCAGTGGCGATATCTGTCTTAAATTATTAGACTATGCAGATATTATAAAATGCGGCATCGGCAGTGGTTCTGCGTGCTTGACCCGCAAACAAACGGGCTGTGGCGTGCCAATGGTGTCTTTGATTTTAGAATGTGCTGATATTGCGCATTCTGTGAACGGACACATTTGTGCAGACGGCGGCATTGTCGATATTGGCGATATTTGCAAGGCATTTTGTTTGAATTCAGATTTTGTTATGGCTGGTGGAATATTCGCTGGCACAGACGAAGCCGAAGGTGACAAAGTCGAAAAACATTATCAAACAAACGAAATATTAAACGGTACACCAGTAATGGAAACTAAATATTTCAAAGTATATTATGGAATGTCTTCTGAATATGCGAATAATAAATTTGCGGGCGGCATGTGCGATTATAAAACATCCGAAGGACGCGAATTATTAATACCATATACGGGTGCTTTGGATAAAACTTTGCAAGATATCACAGGTGGAATCGCATCTTGTTGCACCTATATCGGCGCAGTATCTGTGAAAAAGATGTCAAAGTGTGCCACGCTTATTCGTGTCCACAACCAATTAAACAAGATATTTGAAAAATATTCTGTGTAAATAACCAAAAGAACAAATAATTCTTTACTTTTAGATTCTTATTGTTATAATGGTCGTCGACATGAAACAGAATATAAAACGTATTTTTAATTAAAGGTGCGGCCCATCAATTAAGATTTGACGGACGCATTTTCCTGTGTCCGTTTTTTTATACTAACCAAAAGGAAACAGAAATGGCAGAAAACACAAATATGTCTACGAACGAATTAGAAGCACGCTTGCAAAAGGCTGAAAACATTAAAAAGCGTGATGGGGTTGTTTGGAAAGATAAATTTGATCGTTCTCATAAAATTTGTGAAGCGCGCGAATTGGCAGATGGCACAGAAGTTAAACTGTGTGGTCGTGTAACTGCATTGCGTTGGTTGGGTAAATTAATGTTCGGTCGTATTTATGATATCGAAGCTGAAATTCAATTTTCTATGTCTCGTGAAGAAATAGGCGAAGAAGATTACAAGTTTATGAAAGCCAACGTAGATATGGGAGATTTTATCGGTATTACTGGTACGCTTTACCACACTACCGCTGGGGAATTAACAGTCAAAGTTTCTCATTATGATATATTATCCAAGGCTTTGCGTCCATTACCAGAAAAATTCCATGGATTAACAGATATGGAAACTCGCTATCGCCAAAGATATTTGGATATTATTTCAAATCCAGAATCTCGTGAAGCTTTGCTTGGTCGTTTCAAAATGACACAAAATTTGCGCGATTATATGAATAGACACGGTTTTTTGGAAATAGAAACACCGATTATGCAAAACATTGCTTCTGGTGCGGCGGCTAAGCCATTTACGACGCATCACAATGCTTTGAACGCAGATTTTCAATTGCGTATTTCGCCTGAATTATTCTTAAAGGAAGCAATTGGTGCGGGTTTTGACCGTGTTTACGAAGTTGCCAAAGATTTTCGTAACGAAGGTATGGATGCTATGCATTTGCAAGAATTTACAATGATAGAATGGTATGCTGCATACTGGGATTACAAAAGAAACATTGAATTTACCTGGAATATGGTTCAAGAATTAATTCAAAAGGCTCGTGGCACTTTGCAGATTGAATTCCAAGGCACAATGTTAGATTTTTCTAAATATGAAATGATAGATTATACTGCCAAAATGAACGAATTATTTGGCTGTGATATTTTAGAATTTGATGATGTCAATGTATTGCGTCAAAAACTGGTTGACGAAGGTATGTTCCCAATGGATGAATTGGAAGATTTGAAATCAATTCCGACATTGGTAGATTATGTCTACAAACGTAAAATCCGCAATCAAATAGTTCAACCAACATTCCTTTATAATTATCCAACATATATGGTACCACTTGCGCGCCATAATAACGAAGACGACCGCAGGTTAGATATGTATCAACTATTGGTTGCTGGTGGCGAAATGTGCAAGGGATATTCGGAATTAGTAAACCCAATTCATCAATTGGCTGCGTTCGAAGAACAGGCAAAAAATATTGCCGGTGGCGAAGAAGAAGCCTTTAATCCTGATAATGATTTTGTGCGTGCTATGGAACACGGGTTTCCACCAATTTCTGGTGTGGGGTTGGGAATTGATAGATTGGCTATGATTGTGTTTAACCAAGCAACCGCACGTGACGTAATCTTGTTCCCGATAATGAAATAAAAGGTTTTTTGATATGCCAACGAATGCTGAAACCAAAGATGTTTTTCTTGCAACACGGTTGCAGGATGAAAAAAACAAAGAATTCATAGATTCTGCCTTGAAAGCGGGTCGTATTGACGAAGCTACGCATGATTATTTAATTAGTCTGTATAGTGATTCTATGGATTGGTTTCGTGAAGTCTTTTTGTATATTGGCAAATGTTTTGGTGCACCAAAGGCGGCTGTGCATGTTTACGATTATGAAAACGATACTGCGATAAACACACCAATCGCCATAGTAGATATTAATCCTTTGGAACCCTATGTGGTCAATCATCGACTTGACGGGGACCCTATGCGCAATCAATTTTTTGTTGCAACCCAAGGACACAAAATAGATTTGGCTGTATCTTCTATTGTTACGGTTATTGTTGCGGCACAAAAAAAGGTTTCGCGCGCAATTGATAAAATTACTGGAAAATATTACAAGGATTATGTTAATGAAGTAGCACAGGCCGCTTATAGTGTTATTGTAAAAACACAACCTGTTGCGGCAGCTGAAGCTGTACGCGATAAAATTTTGGATAAATTTTCAAAAACTTTTATCACAGATGCATCTGCTGCAGTATTAGGAATTATTGGTTCAGGACATCAAAAAATAGCAGCGAATTTAGTGCGGGCTTTGGACAAAATAAGAACGCCTTATGCCAGACTTGGCGATGTATGGCGTATTAAATGTTTGTTTGACTTGGTTCCCCAGGCGCGAACTTTCATAGAACGCATTTGCAACATGTGGCCAGATAAAATTATTGCTGTGCGCGACAGGTTTTTTGATATAACAAATCCGCGTGGATACAGGGATGCGAAATTGATTTTGAATATTGGCACCAAGGACAAAGTTGTTCCAATGGAAATCATTTGTCAGGTTCGTACCTTTTTTGAATTTGAACATCAAACCCATGTGTCTTACGAAAAAGTAAGGGTTGATGAAAATAAAAAAGAAAAGCAGGTAAAAACTGTGGCTTCTGTATCACAAGCAACTGAATTTTTACATGTCGAAGGTGTAAAGAAGTATAATTCGATGATTTGTGATTATGTGGAAAGCTTGTTTGATAGAATAGGTTGGAATATTTTATACAGCGACGGTAATGAAGATATGTTATTTGAAGGTTTTCCAAAAATATCTACTGTGTATTATCCGCAAAAAATCACAGATGCCATTATGGGCAAAGTTGACATTGCCGTGAGAAACGAAGTTTTTCATGTTCAAAATGCGCCTGCAAAATTGACGCGCGACCAAGAAATGAGAATCTTTAGATGGATGGCGCGTTTTATTTTGGTGACTGCTATGCCGTATTCTTATACGAATTGGTCTGTGAAAACAGATACGGTTGCTGGGAAATTTTTTAATTTTATTATGAAAGAATTGCAACGTTATTATAATAAACAGTAGTGTTTTTTATTCTTATTATATTTGCTTGCGTTTTGTTTCTAAATTGCTGTAAAATATAATCAGGTTATTGATGGGTTATACAATAACCATTAACAAAAGCATGGAAAGGATTTTATTATGCGTCAAGGAAAGGTTAAATGGTACAACGGTAAAAAATGTTTTGGTTTTATTGAACCAGACACTCCAAATGAAGATGGAAACAAAGATGATGTTTTTGTTCATTCTTCTGCATTAAAGGCGGCAGATATTCGCTTTTTGAACGAAAACGATATCGTTGAATTTGAAGAAGAAGTTCGTAACGGAAAATTATCTGTCACAACATTGAAATTAATTCAAAGGGATGAAGAATCTGCAAAAAGATTCCATGAACGTCGTGCTGAACGCAGACGCGCCCGCGAAGAAAGAAAATCTCGCGAAGAACACAAAGAAAAACGTTCGGGATTTGCTTTCTGGAAAAAATAATTTGAAGCAATTACAAAAAAAACGCCTGACTGGGCGTTTTTTTTAATCATCATTATTTGCTAATGGATGGGCGTGCTTATATGCGTCCATAATTTCTGCCATGTTAACTTTTGTGTATAATTGGGTTGTAGACAAAGATGAATGCCCCAATAATTCTTGCAGACTGCGTAAATCTGCGCCCCCTGCGAGCAAGGCAGTTGCAAAAGTATGACGCAATGCGTGTGGCGTTACATAATCTGGTAATTGTAAATAATGGCGCAAGTTTTCAATAACTTTCTCTGCCATGCGTGGCGACATAGGAAGTCCACGCACGCTGCGAAACAGCGGGTCATTATCTCGTGTGCCGTATGGATTTATCTTCATATATTTTTCAATCGCAGTATTTACAGCGGGTAATACAGGAACAATGCGTTCTTTGTTTCCTTTGCCAACAATGCGCAAAGAATTTGGCGCACCAATAACATCTATGTTTTTTAACGACAACGCTTCGCTTATACGCAATCCGCAACCAAATATCAAAACCACCAAAGCCCAATCGCGCGCAGCAATCCAAGGTTCGTTCATATCTATTGCCCGAATCGCGCCATGCATATCGGCAACATCTGTTGTTTCGATGGCTTTGGATAGTTTGCGTGGTACCTTGGGCGAAGATATTAAACCAATTGCTTCGTTTTGAATATTTTTATATCGCCCCAACCATTTATAAAAAGTTCGCAAAGACGATAATGCGCGCGCGGTAGATTTGTGGGTTAATTCGCGTTTTGCGCGGTCAGCCAGCCAACCACGAAAAGAAAAAGTATCACATTTGCCAACATCTGCCAAACTGACTGTACCATCGTTAAAACGCGCAAAAAAATTTATAAAATCACGAATGTCGCTTTCGTATGCGGATGCAGTATGTGTTGAATAATTTTTCGTATTCAACAAATAATCTACAAATTCAGCAATTACTTCGTTCATTTTATTTCAAAAGTTGCAGATACATTGACTGTGATTTCTGTGTCTTTGCCAACAATGCTGCCACCTGTGTCAAAAGCCGCAGATTCCGTCATTGCCATTTTTGCGCCCATCAGCCTGTAATTAGCCATAGGGCGTTCTTGATAAGAAGCGTTACCATAAGATACAGACAACAATTTACCTGCTTTGTTCTTTGGTGCAACCAACGCGTTTGCGCGCGCGCGTGCATCTTCTACTGCTGCGCCCAAACATTTTTCCATTATTGGTTTTAATGTTTCGCTGCTTGTAAACATATGTAAATTGTTTGCAAAAACATCTTCTTGACCCGCGTATTTATTTAATACAGACGCAATAATTTCAGGGTCTTTTGCAGAAACTTCTACTGCAATAACGGTCTCTACGCCCAATGTTTCGTCTTGTTCCAGAGCGCGATTCCATTTAGTTTTTTCATAAGAATTAAATTCTGTTGTTTGCATTTGCACATCAATAGTTTTCAAATAATCAGTAATAGCCGCCATTTTTTCAGTTGCTTTCTTCATAGACACAGCAGCGTTTTTATCAAGTGTTTTGACACGCAAAGTAATAGCAGTTCTGTCTTTTGGTGCGGTTGTCAAACATTCACCATTAACATTTATTGTGCGAATTTCACTTGATCTTGCGATATCTTTTGTTGTTTCTACAAACACAAAACCCAACAATAAACAAAGCAACAATACTTTTAATTGATTTTTTTTATCCATTTCTCTCTCCTTTTATAGTTTAATTAAAATAATCCAATTTCATTGCATGTTTTACTTCGGATATGGTTTGTGCAGCGGCTTCACGAGCTTTCGCAGTTCCTGTACGCAAAATTTCCATTACAGAATCAGTATCTCGAGCAAACATTTCGCGTCTTTCACGAATTGGACGCAGAGTTTCTTGTAAAACTTCGTTCAAGAATTTTTTTACTTTTACATCACCCAAACCACCTCGTTCATAATGTGCTGCCAATTCTGCATAGTTTGCATATTCTGGCAAGAATGCGGCAAAGTGTTCCGGTTTAGCAAACACGGACAAGTAAATAAAAACAGGGTTATCTTTTGTATTGCCAGGGTCTTCAATGCGTAAATGTTTTGGATCTGTGAACATTGTTTTTACGCGTGCGGCAACTGCATCCGCAGAATCTTTAAGATAAATACAGTTGTTTAATGATTTGCCCATTTTGGCATTTCCATCTGTTCCTGGTAATCTGGCTGCCATGTTGGATTCAGGAACAATCATTTTTACAGGTTTTAAAACTTCGCTGTATATCGAATTAAATTTGTGAACAATTTCATTTGTTTGTTCAATCATTGGTGCCTGGTCATCACCAACAGGGACAATGTTCGCTTTGAATGCGGTTATGTCTGCGGCTTGTGAAATAGGGTATGTAAAAAAGCCTACAGGAACGCCATTTGCAAATTTTTCTTTTTGGCTGATTTCTGTTTTTACAGTTGGATTGCGTTGTAATCGTGCAACCGTCACTAAATTCATATAATAGAAAGTTAATTCAGTTAATTCAGGTATCTCAGATTGAATAAACATAATTGTTTTATCTGGATCATATCCAACTGCCAACATATCCAATGCAACCTCTATGACATTACGTCTTACTTTGTCAGGATCGTCGAAATTATCGGTTAAGCCTTGGGCATCAGCAATCATACCATACATGTTTTTATAATCGTACGTGTTCTGCACCAATACATTGTTTTGTAATGCACCACAAAGATGTCCGATGTGCAACGGACCAGTAGGGCGTATCCCAGTTAAAACAATTTTATCATCCATATTTATTACCTTTTTACTTATCAAGACGATAATAACACTTTCGTATAAAAAATTCCAATAAAAAATCCCGCACAAAGCGGGATTTTATAATCTGCATATTTACTATTAACGAGAATAGAATTCGACGACCAATTCTGGTTGCATTTGCACAGGATATGGAACATCTTCAAAAGCAGGTACACGAGTAAATGTTGCTGTGAAAGCATTGCTGTCTACTGTGATGTAATCTGGGAAGTTGCGTTCGCCGGATTCCAAAGCCAACACTACCAAAGGCATTTGCTTTGCTTTTTCGCTGACAGTAATGACATCACCTGGATTAACGCGATAAGAAGCGATTTTAACGCGTTTGCCGTTTACATAAATGTGACCGTGGCTTACCAATTGACGAGCAGAGAACACTGTTGGGGCCAATTTAGAACGATATACAACGGCATCAAGACGTCTTTCCAACAAACCAATCAAGTTTTCAGGTGCGTCGCCTTTCATATTTTCTGCTTCTGCATAGTAAGCATGGAATTTCTTTTCACCAATATTACCATAATACCCCTTCAAAGTCTGTTTAGCGCGCATCTGTTTTGCGTAATCAGAAGATGAAGCCCCACGGGAAGTTGGGCCATGTTGTCCTGGTTTATATTTGCGTTTATTAAATGGGGATTTAGCTTGACCCCAAAGATTGCAACCCAAAGAACGGGCAATCTTTAATTTGCGTGTGCTGCGTTTTGCACCAGCTCTAGCCATAATTTATCCTTTTAGTTTTTGGTTTTTTATTGTGCCAAACATTCCACAGAATCCTTATCTCTGACGGGACCAAAAGACACCACAGATTAATCAGTTCTGGTTATTCAGCAACGCATATTTTATACATATTTCTACAAATTGCAAGAAAAATCCGCCCAACGGGCGGTTTTTACTTTAACACAAAATGAACGCTGTATTGTGGTTTTTTGTCTGCGCCCAAAGATGCGCGAATAACTTTGTTAGAAGCCACCTGAACGGCTTTTTTAAGATTGTCCTGATTTTTGCGTTCTGTCTTTGTTAAATTATCGATTGCATTAGTAATTTCAATCTGAATTTGGCGTTTCATAAAACCGGTGTCATCAGATTCAAATATGCCCGCGCTTGATACTTCGGGAATACCTTTGAGAAAACCTTTTTTATCAACCGGCAAAGTGACAAATATTGCGCCGTTCGAAGCAATCTTTTTGCGGTTTTTATATACAGGGTCATCAGTGCTGCGTTCTGTTTCGCCTTCCATAACGATATAGCCCGTTTGGATGCTTTCGCAAACATACGGTTCAACGCCGTCTTTTAACGCAACGATATCGCCATTGTGAACCAACATCATATGTTTTGCCCCACCACGTTCCATTGCCATTTTACCGTTTAGCATTTCAGAAATATATTCGCCGTGCATTGGAATAGAAACCTGCGGATGAACCATATCATAGAATCTTTCAAATTCTGGTCTGCCTGCGTGACCAGATGCGTGAAGATTATCTGTATCAAATATAGTAAATGTTTTTATGCCCATACGCGCCAATTTGTTGTAAAGGAAAGACACATCTTGTTCGCGACCTGGAATAATAATCGCGCTGAATACAACTGTGTCGGTTGGCATCAATTTCAATTCTTTTACATGCCCATTGCAAAGACGTGTTAACATAGCAAACTTTTCACCCTGTGAACCAGTTAAAAATATCGCTTGTTTTTCAGCAGGCAAATCTTTGATTTCATCAAAAGTATAAACATCATCTTTGTCGAGATATCCGTATTCTATACCGATTTCACGGAATTCTGGCAAGCCCACATATGGCACAGGGTTAGGATTACTGCGTTCTTTGATGCAAGCAACGCGTCCTGCTGCGCGGGCTGCTTCGCTAAACATCTTGATGCGTGCCAAACTGCGAGAATATCCAGTTACCAAAACACGTCCCGGAGCATTCCTCATAATTTCAGTCAAAGTTTCACGAACTTGAATTTCTGTGGTTTGTGGGGTCTGTCTTTCGGTGGACGTAGAATCACAAACACAAGCCAACAATTTTGGGTCAGACCCAATTTCTTGTAATCTTGCGTAATCAGTTCCTGGTTCAATAGGGTTGTCGTCATTGAATGTCCAGTCTCCGGTGTGTAAAATTTTTCCTGCTGGTGTTTTTATGATTAACATCTGTGCTTCAGGAACAGAGTGTGAAACATGGAAAGTTTCCACAACAAACGGGTCAAGTTTTAATTCTGCACCACTTGCATCAAATTCAACGATATCTTTTTCTGGGTTGTAATCCATTTCAATACCATTAAATGTTCTGCGTAAAATTTCAGCCGGAAAACGTGTGCAATATATTGGTTTCCTGAACTTTGGCCAAATGAATTTTAATGCACCAATATGGTCTTCGTGTCCGTGTGTTACAATGAAAGCAACCACATCTTTTTTGTGTTTTTCCAACCAAGATGTATCACAATATTGAACATCTCCGGCACCAATTTCTTCTTCCAAGAAGCCCATACCGCAATCAACGATTAAATACTTGCCTTTGTATTTATAAACATACATATTTTGACCGACATGTTCCAATCCGCCCAAAGCCATAAAATACATTTTGTCATCATTTTTATCAGATTCGTGTACGATTGCTTCTTCAACTTTTACTTTTACCATAATGTATAATCCTTTGTAGTTTATTACGCGCAAATGCTATCTAAATCCAGCGATAAAATCAAGAATTTTTTAATATGTTCTTGACAATCGTGCTGTGTATGCTAGCTTTTTTCAGCGAATATCTATTAAAAACATAGGAAACAAAAAATGTATGTGACAGATTCAAATGAAAGCCTGAAACAAAAGTACGAAAAAGAAAATAATTTGTTAAATCGTTTGCATGGTTATGAAACAGTAGAACGGACAAAATTTTTGAATAAATATTTTAACAACAAAGATTTTATTAAAAACCGTGAACGTAATGCCGCGAAATTCAAAGAGCCTTTGAAATCTATTTTGAAAAAAATTAAATTTGATTATTTGGGTATTGTATTATTAGCAATAGTCATAGGCAGCTTTGCAGGAATCTATACATATGCGAAAAAAGATGATGTATCAATAGAAAAACAACAGAACAAAAACATCAAATCCGTATTCGTTGGGCTTGTTTGTATGCTGGTGGGTTTTGGTGCGGGTCTGGCGACAACTGTTCATTCTCATCGCATGATAAGAAAATATGATGTTGAAAGATTTTATAACAGAATGGCTATCCGTCTATTTAGTGTTTTGAAAAAAGTTTATCCGGATTTGCAGGATAATGCTTTGTTAAATTATAACCCAGAATCGTCTTTGGTAATTACAACTTTGTTAATGGCAAATATGAGTGAAGAAGACACTAAAAAAATACAATCTTTGGCAATCACATTGTCAAACAAAGATAATGTTGAAAAAGATGATTTGCAAGAATATGAAGCTGGCATAAACGAAGCTTTTGAAATAGTAAAGAAAGCATTGGACCAAGATCAAGACTTGTATTATTCGATACTTCAGGTTTATAATGGTATTATTCCAAGGAATTTTAATTTACACCAATCGAGAATCAAAGAATAAATAAAAAAAACGGCAAATCCGTTTTTTTATTTGTGGCGCACCCAGCGGGATTCGAACCTGCAGTCTTTGCCTTCGGAGGGCAATGCATTATCCAGTTATGCTATGGGTGCTTGAACCAAGTTTTATTATATATTATTTTGCTAACATTGCCAGCATAAAATCATCTAAATCACCGTCCAGAACAGCGGCAGAATCTGTTTTTTCAACATTTGTCCGTACATCTTTAACCAGCTGGTAAGGATAGAGAACATAGTTGCGTATCTGGCTGCCCCATTCAATTTTCTTTTGAGCGGCCTTAGCGGCATCTTCTTCGGCGGCGCGTTTTTCCATTTCAAGTTCGTATAATTTAGAACGCAACATTTTCATTGCCATTTCTTTGTTTTGAATTTGGCTGCGTTCGTTCTGGCAAGTCACAACGGTATTTGTTGGGATATGTGTGATACGGACGGCAGAATCGGTCTTGTTTACATGCTGTCCACCGGCACCGCTTGCACGATAAGTATCTATTCTTAAATCTTTTTCGTTTATTTCAATTTCGATAGAATCATCTATATCGGGCCACACATCCACAGAAGCGAAACTAGTTTGGCGTTTCCCGTTTGCGTTAAAAGGTGAAATACGAACCAGTCTGTGAACACCGATTTCGTTTTTTAACCAACCAAAAGCGCGTTCGCCAGAAATACGAAAAGTGACACTTTTAATCCCAGCAACATCGCCTTCGTGTTCTTCGACTGTTTCAACAGAAAAACCGTGCCTTTCGCACCACCTGGTATACATACGCGACAACATTTGCGCCCAATCTTGTGCTTCGGTTCCGCCAGCGCCAGATTGAATAAACAAAAAAGCGCCATTGTTGTCCATTGGATCACTGAACAAAGTGATAAATTTCGCTTTGTGTGCAGCATCTGCTAAATTGTTAATAGCGTCATTTATATCTGCATCTTCTGGGGATAATTCATATAAATCACAAAGGTTTTTATATTCGTTTTCTAGATTGGTCAATTCTGTTAATTGTTTTTCTAGACTAGATTTTTTTTGTAAAATTCCGCGTGCATAATCAGGATTATTCCATAAATCAGCCTGATTAGAAATTGTGGTTAATTCGTCTATATCTTTTTGAATTTTTTCCGGGTCAAAGGAACCCCCTTAACGAAGCGATATCGTCAGAGATTTGATTTAAAATATCATTGTTTGCAACTGTCATACCAGAAAATATACCAGTTTATTTATCTAAATCAACTTTTTTGTTTTTTTAGATAAAGTTTTATTGCGTTGTATTTTTAAATATGATAAAATAGAACATAACGAGAGGGAATCTTCATGAAGAAAAATTTATTAACATTTGGATTGCTGGGTGCGTTTTTGATGGGAAACGGCGCTTTGGCGGTATCTGCTGGAACGACCGCAACAAATGGTGCGCGTGGTTCTGTGATTTATAATACTTCTACTGGGCAATCTAATGGTGGTTTGCGTGGGCAAAAGGGTGTTGTTAATGCGTATTTACAAAACCAACGTAATACATATTTTTTGATTACTCAACCAGATGTTGATACTGCCTGTCGCGAAAAGATTTTTAATTGTTTGTCTGATTATTGTGGTGATACGGTTATTGTGCCTGGAAAGACTTCCGGGCGTTGCCTGTATGCAACAGAAACAGAATTATACAATTATGCACTTCTTTGTTTGCAAAAAGATCATTCTATTCTTTTGCCGCAATATAACACAATGACAAAAAATGGTACGGGCGGGATGAATACTGCGGCAAGATTGTGTCCGTCGTATGTTCAACAAGAATTAATGTCTTATTTGTCGATGGCAAATATGGCGGATAAATTAACGCGTTCTCATTCTGATTTATGTTTGCAACGCAGACGTGAATTAGAAGCGGCGATGGCGTGTCATTCTGTTGCGCTTGCATATGGAAACGAAACAGATAGTATGTTAAAGACGCAATTGTCAGATTTTTGTGGACCTGGCGTTTCTGGTGGTTCTGCTGAAATGGTGACGCGTTTTGCAAATGCTGGTAATGTTGGCGCTAATATTTGGGGATGGGCTGAAAAGATAGTTAGTTTGGATGGTAATTCCAAGGGTGCTAATTGGGAAGCAGCAGTAGATTCTATTTTGGTAAGTTATACTAATCGTATGAATCTTGCGTGTGGTGACAATATGCAGTTGAATACGGTAACTCGGCCACTTGAAACAAATACAACTCCTAACTTACAAACTGCGGCCGGATTGATTGCGAATATTGCTTTTCCGGAAACTCAGGCAAATCCACAAAATCCGCACGAAGACCAAAGTATATTTATGGAATTAACATCTATGTCTGAAATATACGATTATGCAACAGCGCAACAGGTTGTTAATGCAGGGATGGCAAATTCGGCTTTGACACAAAATTCCTTTTTAACCAGTTCGCAAATGGATAATATGCAAAAGGCTTATAAATACGGAACCAAAGTGTTTGTTATTCGCGACAGTACCAGATGTTATGTTGTCCCGGTTACTACATTGACCCAGGCAGAAACATCTTTGGTTGCCCAAGCATTTACTAATTGTGTAAGCCGATAAGGAATATGAGAATAAAAAAAGCACGCCGATAAAGGCGTGTTTTTTTTATCTGAAAAAAATCTTACAGTTTTCTTGAATATTAATCATTTTTTTGGTATAATAACGAACATGAAAATATCACGTAGACAAGTTTTGAAAACGGTTAGTTTTAGTGCGCTTGTTGTCGCTATTTCTCCGCGTATTGCATTTGCTGCACCTAATACGGTGCGTTCAATTCGTACTGGTGTTCAACCTGGCAGAAAAACTCGTCTGGTAATTGAAACTTCGTCGCGTCCGTCTTATACGCTGTCTTATGGGGACAAGCTGTTAAATATAAATTTATCAAATACTAATGGAAAATCAGATGCAAAAACCAGTTTAGCCAAGGGGACATTGATTAAAAGAATAACACAAATTCAAAATGGTTCTACTTTACAGGTTTCGGCAACTCTTTCTGGTATGATAGATGCGATTGATAAAAAGCAAATAATGATTTTAGAACCAAATGGTGATAATGATTATAGACTTGTAATAGATTTTGCTGCTGGTAGTGGTCGCGGAATAACAGGTTCCGCAACAACGAGCAGGGCGGCTACTCAACAATCAACGCAAAAGAAAGAAGAAACAAAAACACAAACAAAACAAACGCAACATATAATAGTGATTGATGCTGGACACGGTGGCAAAGATCCTGGGTGTATTGGGCGTTCTGGGGTTCAGGAGAAAACAGTGGTTTTGTCGGTTGCAAAAAAATTAAAATCTAAATTGGATAGTGCGGGTTATAAAACATATTTAACTCGTTCTAATGATTCTTTTTTGAAATTGGCTGACCGTGCTGAATTCGCAGAAAAGAAACGCGCAGATTTGTTTATATCATTGCATGCTAATGCAAACCCCAGTCGTGATATGCGTGGATTTTCCGTGTATACTTTGTCTGAAAAAGCTTCTGACGAAGAAGCGCAAAAATTGGCTGATTCAGAAAATGCCGCTGATAAAATTGATGTAAACGGTTTTGAACAATTTTCCAAAGATATCCGTGTGGCGTTGTCTGCTCTGCAACAACACGCCGTCGCAGAATTAAGCGAAGAATATGCAAACAGTTGTGCAAAATCTTTGAATAAAGCATCTATTCAGCAGCAAAAAGGCCCGTCTGTCCGTCATGCGCCATTCGCGGTGTTGCGTTCAACTGTGCCAGGTGCGTTAATAGAATTGGGACATTTGTCCAATAAAAACGAAGAAAAACTTTTGAAATCAGACGACCACCAAAACAAACTGGTTGCCGCTATCGTAAAATCTATCAATTCTTACGATTTTGATGTGTAGAATCCAATTTTTTATTGGTCAAAAGCAGATTTTCTCGTCTTCCAAGAAGTATAAATACGGTCTGCACAATAAAGTGAACATGCGTCATTACAGTGCTCCGCAGGCGAAGACGGTGTAACCATATTTTTTAAATACCCATCAGGTAACGCAGCATACACCCATGGAGAAGAATCTAGATTAATTCGTTGTCTTCCTTTCGGAATATAATCTGTCAGTTTGCACCAACAATTTCTAGCGGATTCGTCATCGACTATCCTAGGAGTACCAACATCCCCTTCTGAATCAGCAATTGTTGGACTACAACGTCCTAGCCCTTTGATGTCTCCATAACAAAAACTTACACCAAAACTACCTGGTTGTATTCCTCCATATGTGTCAGCGTTTGCCCCACCAGAGCCTCCAGTAAACACTGCGCCATAAGCATTAGAACTAATAGAAGCGGCAAAATACGCAGATCCTTTTATAGAAGTATCTGCTTCACTTAGTGATGCTGGTACGGGGCAACTTTCTGATTGTTCTGTTGAAGAACCGTCATTGTTTCCAGATTCGTTTCCATTACCAGTATCTGACGAGCCACCACCATTTTCCAATACAGTTTCGTCATGGATATTATAAGTTGTTCCATTGAAATCCATGCGCAATTTTTTCAATGTGTCTTTGTTCAACCGTAAATTTGAATCCAACGAAGTCTGTAGATAATATGTAGATTTCGGGGTTTTCAAAGCGAACGCCGGAGAACCGATCTTTGTTTTTGATAAACAAGCCTTGGCATCACCAATATGCAACCATGCATTCGAAGTGCATTCAAATTCGGTTGGTTCATATGGATTATCTGGAATGTCTGGTTCTGTTGGGGTTTCTATCCATTTAGCATAGAAAGTTTTGTTTCCAGTTGAACCGTGCGGAACTTCGGTTTTTGGGTCGCCAGTAAAATCTTCTGTTTCATACCAGCCACCAAAGGTGTATCCGTCGCGCGTAACATCGGTCGGTAAAGTAATGGTTTCAGATTCAACAGTATAAATTTCGTCGGTATATTCTGTTCCACTATTAGATACAAAATGTATTGTGTATGTTATCGGTAAACAAATATTTGCATATAATGTTTCTCTGCGTTGTTGACCAGATGCAATTGATGTCCAAACCCAACTTGCACAACCGGCAGCACAGCCGTTTCTGCATCCGTCATTTGCATTTGTGATGCTGCTGGAATACCCATACCCCACAGGAGTTATTGTGCGATTTGTTGACACCGGTTGTAATTCCCCATATACGCCGTTATTATCCGGTATAAACCCAGTTAAAGAACAAATACAATTATCGTCGTCACATGTAGAATTACCAATCACTTTCCCATAATCAAAAGTCACCCCCCATGTTCCATTATCACTAAGTCCATAAACATCAGCGTTGCTGGTTAATGCGCCGTCCAGGCTTAAATATCCATATTGAGTGCCTGCTTTGGAAGTATCCATGCTGGATAAAGGATTATAATATACTTCGTATCCTTCACCGCAGTCTGATACTGACGGTGTGTTTTCCGCCCATTGCGCATAAAGATATATAGGTTCCAGAGTATGTTGTTCAGGATCTATTTCTAAATCTTTAACAGGGTTGTCGCATTGAGTGTTGTTTTCGCCTTCACACCACCCAAGGAACGTATAACCAGTGCGTTCTGGGTGACTTATCGTAAATTTAAGTGTTGTAATAGTATATGTTTCAGGATTCACGGGATCTTCGCCCCATGTTCCATAGCCTAAATCATAAGTTATACCATAAATCTCAGGAACATCGCTTGTTAAACAAACATTAGACATTGAATATAAATTGCTTCTAAGAGAATTACGATTTGCTGAAATATACATCCCGCAATGGGCAGAACATCGATTTTCACATGTGCTACCATAAGCATAAGGAATTCCAATAGATATCCACGGAGATGTTGTTGTATAATTTGTCTCGTTTATTGGTGAAAAACTGGTCAGTTTGCACCAACAATAAGAACCTGTTTCAGAAGTGTCAATGTTTGCTAATGTTCCAGCAGGTCTGTTCATTTGTCCACAAAAAGAAGTTCCGCGTAATTCTCCATAATCAAAAAGTACCATCCAATTTCCTGGTGTTATACCATGACTAATTGGTACAGAACAATTACCACCACCAGCGCCATTATAGGTGCAATAATCACTGTTAACACTTACGGAAAAGTGATTTGTGCCGTTGGCGGAAACATTTGTTGTTTCCAGGAAGTTTTGTATGGGTGTCGTATTACCTGTTGGACAAGAATTAGCAAACCATTGCGCATAAAATGTTTTGTCAGACATCTCTTCTGGTGCAACCGTAACAGTCTCAGGGCATGCCGTTGACAATTGTTCCGCATCCGCAATACTATCGCACCATCCCACGAAAACATAACCATTTTTTTCTGGTATATCAGATGAAACGGATTCTTCTGATTCTATCGTATACGTTTTTTGGCTTAATATAGTATCGCCGTCTTTGAATGTGACAAAATAAATATCTTTTTCACAAACGGTGTTTGCATTTAAGTGATACCCTGGTTCACAATCCCATTGCGCATAAAGCGTTTTGTCTTCAAACCAATCCGTTTGCGATCCTTTAACAGGTGTATCACATTCAAGTGAATCAATACACCAACCTTTGAATACATACCCGCTTTTTTCTGGTTCTGGCAAAGTGATAGTATCTGTCACCTGATAATCCAAAGGCGCAATTTCTGTCCCGCCCAAAGAATTGTATGTAATTGTATATGTGTTTGGTTCGCAAGCACCAAAAATTTTATCTCGGAACTCAGATTTGTTTGAAAAAGCTGCTAGGCAACCGCTTGAACAATTATTCTGACATGGTCTATCAGGATAGTTATACGTGGTATACACCCATGAAGTTTTTGAAAGTTCTTGTGATGTTCCATCTGTTGGTACAAATTCTGTTAATTGACACCAACAATTTTCGCCACTATCAAAATTTGCTAATTCGTCCGTGGTTGTTTTATCGTGATTTACCCCTGTTTTTGCGCTGCAAACAGAATTACCAAAAACAATACCAGAGAAAGGTAACTGTTTTGCCCATTCCCCTTGTTCCAGCGATAAACCGCCAATTTTATCTACTGGTCCGCCCAAGCTTCCACGAGTATAAGAGCCTGCGCCGTTTATGGAAAAATTCGCACCAACCAATGCAGGTTCATATGTTTTGAAATTATAACCATTGGGGCATTGTGCGTCCATCCATTTTGCATAAAATATTTTATCTCCGGTTGTGCCCACAGATATACTTTGTGTTTTATCGTTTCTAAAATCAGAATTGTCGTACCAACCGTCCAAGGTATACCCAAACTTTATTGGTACTGGCAAATTAAAGCTATTTTCAATAGTGTATTTTTGTGGCGATAAATCGGTACGTTCAATTTCACCGTCCATATATTTGATAGTGTATGAATCTGCTCTGCATTGGCCACCATATAGCGCAGAACGAAAATAAAAATTGTCTCTAAGTGTTGTTGCACAATATGCCGCGCAACTGTTTTTACATTCGGTGTACATATTACTAGATGAAGAACTTGGTGTATATCCATATATCCAAGATTTTGGTGAAACAGATTGTTTTGTCCCGTTTAAGGGAAGAAAATCAGTCAAACTGCACCAACAATGATAACCGTCAGTTGCTGCATCTAGAATTTCATCCGAAACTGACCAATCAGAAACAAGACCATCCCATTTGTTGCCATGATTGTTACCACTGCGTGAACTGCATTTTGCAACACCGTATATTCGCCCATAATCAAAATTTGTTCCCCAATATCCCCGACCATAGCCGTCTGCGCTTGTTAAAACATTATCACTAGCGTACGAACTATTGACACCACTAATAGATACTTGTCCATAAGAAGTCCCGTTTGCAGATGTATCTAAATCAGATATATTAGTTTGATAAAAAGTATAGCCTTCTGAACAGCCAACAAAATTCCATTTTGCATAGAATGTTTTGTTTCCGTAAGAACCTGTAGGAATAACTTTGTTCAAAGAACAATTTTGAGTTAATTCTTCGTTGTCGCACCATCCCACGAATTCATAACCACTGCGCACAGGTGTTGGTATTGTGATTGTTTCGTCTGTGATCTGGTAGGTTGTTTTTTGGTTTGCGCCCGCCGGGAAATTACCACTATTTAACACATAATCTATTGTGTATTTATCTAACACACAAACATCATTAGAAATGCCGACAAAATCTTCCAGAAACACAGAAATATTTCCTGCAAATATGTTATATTCTGTTTGACGTCGAGCGCAAATCTTTGCACAATCAGAAACACACTCTTCCGTAGTAGAACGCGCATCCGTCCATCTCCAAGGATTGTTTGTAGAATTGCATGTTACACCCTGTGCATCAGATGGAACAAATTTTGTTGCTTTGCACCAACAATAATAACCAGGAGTGCTAGCGGGGCTGCTCGCAAAAGAATTCGAAGAGCTACATTTAGATGTTCCGATGATGTCTCCATACCCACGTGAAAGCCCCCATTCACCAGATTGGGTTAAACCGTATGATTCAGCGGTCTTGTCTCCGCTCGTTATATCTGCGGAACCATCGGCTGGTTTTGCGGCGTATCCAATAACGCTATTGTCAATTAACCTTTGGTTGTCCAATCGGGGCAAGCAAGATTGACGGTATCCGTCAGGACAAGAATCAAAAGTCCATTTTGCATAAAAAGTTTTATCACCAAAATCACCAGGATTTATAGCAGTTACCGCAGAACCATTAAAATCAGAATTTGTATACCAACCATTAAAAACATACCCGCTTTTTTCTGGTTCTGGCAAAGTGATAGTATCTGTCACCTGATAATCCAAAGGCGCAATTTCTGTCCCGCCGTTTGAATTATAAGTTATAGTATATGTGATTGGTTCACATGTATCGCTATCAGAATTTTTTTCATATCCGTCAGTGCATTCAAAAGATAACCGACAATGTTTTTCCGGGGTTGTGCCATCGTTATAATCCCGACCAGCCAAATCTATACCACTAGCATAAGAACAAGTTCCAGAAATATTGTCTGGACAAGTGGGTTGTGGATCACAAGACCAACTTTTATAGCAGGATGTTATTTCTACATTGCCATTATCTGATTCAGGATAATTATCAGGACATGTCGCACATTCATTTGTCGTTTTGTTCATATATTTACCTGATTCACAACCATACTGGGTATAGGCTATCACATCGGTATTGCGATTAGCTGGTATGTCATTTGTGATGTTTTCTTCAGAGCATGTTGCAGAATCTAGACAATACCCGTTAAAAACTTGGCCGCTTTTTGATATAGTTGCTAATCTCGTTGGGTTTGGACTAGATTTAAATTTTTGTGGTCTTACATCATTTACAGTTTTGTCTTCGCCGCTTAAACTTTCATCTTTATAAGTAATAGAATGCAAGGGTTCGTTGCATTTTGCGCTATCTACAGCATAAGAGCCAAATATTGCGGAACGAAAATCATGTTCATATAAAACACTATTTGCACAAAGGCTGGCACAAGCCTGTGGATTATTTTCTTTTATTACCGTGGTATAAGCCCAAGTTGTCCATTTTGCATTTGGTGTAGTCACTGGTTCTCGAGTGTCCATGCCGTATTCCGTCATTTTGCACCAACAAAATTCTGTAAGCCCTGTTGCTTCATCTAACTGTTCGTCTGTCGCAGAACGATAGAGTTTGTCATTAGAAGGGTATATATCATTTGGATACCAACTGCTCCATTTTGCTGTTCCTTTGACATAACCATAATCAAAATGAGTGATCCATTCACCATCATTTAAGTTTGCCTGCAAGTCGTCTGCGTTACGACCTTCTCGTTGACCGTCTATGGATCTAAAAGAGTACGCCCCCCGTTTCCCATCTATGTTAGCATCTAAAATAGGCATAGCGGTCAATCCGGAATCGCAGTTCAATTCGTCCCATTTTGCATAAAACTTTTTGTGTCCAGTTGAACCAGTTGGAATTTCATTAACAACATTACCGGATAACCCAATATTGTCGTACCATCCACCAAATTTATATCCGGCTTTTAAGGGGACAGGTAAATCTACTGTTTTATCAACGGTGTAAACCCATGGAACACGCAAAGTTGTTGAAAATTCTCCACCATTAAGTTCATATTCTATGTCGTACAAATCAGCGCCACATATTTCCGTCTCACCGAAAGTTGTGCCAAGCAAAGCAGAACGAAAAGAATTTAAGTCTTCATCGTTGCGTACTTGGTCTAAAACATGCCATAAACAATTTACAATACAAGAATCTGTACTGTCATAATCATATTCTGCTGCCTGATAAAAGTTATCATAAAACACCCAAGGATTATTTAATGTTTGTTCTTGGTTTGAATTATATGGTCTATATTTTGTTGTTTGGACCCAACAATATGTTCCTGGGGTATTGATGTCGGGGTTCCCTGTTTCAAAATTTGTTTCACCCGGAGTGGCGCTGCATACTGTGCGTCCATATAATGTTCCATATGAAAACTCTGCTGCCCAAGTGTTATCGTCTGTTAACCCATAAAAATCATCATTCAGCGCAAAAACATTATCAACAGGGCAATATTTTTCATTAGTAGCGCCAGTGCTTAAATATATTTTTTCTGCTTTACCATCTTTGGTATCGCAATAACTAACACTTTTAAAGCCCCAAGGAGAATCTATATAAGCCCTATGAATGCCGTTATAATAACCATCTTGCATGGTTGTACCCTCATAGGTATGGTGAAATTTTCCTACGTAAAGCCCCCGAGTTTCAACAGGCTTTACAGGTGAAAAACCCGCAGGACAACTAATGGCCAAAGCCACGCCTGGTGTAAAAAACATCATCCCTATCAAAAAATATACAACATACAAACTGCGCAAAAAACGCATAAAACAGAGCATTTTATTCATCCTTCCTATTTATATATTATCTATCTTAGAAAAAATAGTGATAATCTGTCCAGAGTTTTTTTTACTAGTAAAAATAAAAAATTAAAGCGTTGCTTTTTACAAACTAAATATATATAATGAACACGCGTTTCGGAGATATGGCAGAGCTGGTTGAATGCGCGCGACTCGAAATCGCGTATACAGGCAACTGTATCGAGGGTTCGAATCCCCCTATCTCCGCCACAAACAACAAAATGTCCCGTTGGGGCATTTTTTTGTTTGTTTCGTCGACTTCGGAATTCGAACCCGGCAAGAGGGTTCGAACCGCAGCCGAAAGGCAGACGGAGTATGCCGGTGAGCAACGCGAATGAGGCAAGGGGAATGTAGCGTAGCGAAATCAATCCCCCTATCTCCGCCACCAATTTTCGTTATTGTGCGCAAAGCGCACAGTTTAAGAAAATTGATAATATCTTTTCCCATTTTCTTTTCTTCTTTTTTAATTTATAATACACACTATGAAAGGTTTTTATGAACAAGTTTATGATTTGGTTGCTAAAGTTCCAGTGGGGAAAGTTACAACCTATGGCGATATTGCGAAAATGTTGGGGCATCCGCGTGCCGCGCGGTTTGTGGGGTATGCGATGAATGCTTCGTGTGAAACGGATTCGCTGCCGTGGCATCGTGTCACTTTTGCAGATGGGAAAACCTGGGATGGTCAATGGGAACAGGTTCAACGTGATTTGTTAACTGCCGAAGGCGTTGGGTTCAAACCAGACGGAAACATTGATGTAGAAAAATATCGTTGGCATCCGGAAAACGAATCTGCCCCAATAAACTTGCGTGATGCGCCAATAAAATTCTAATGCTTTTTCTTTTGTTTCTCTAATTTATTGTAAATAACAGATTCCGGCAGGTCTTGAAAAGTTAGATACCAGGATTCTGATTTTTTATTTTTTGTATTTGCGGCAATACATTTATGCATATCTTTTGTTGTCTGTGGCGCAGGTTCTATGACTGGCGCCCCAGGCATCCAATCGGCAGGCAAAGATACACCAAAAGCATCACTTGTTTGCAGAGCTGTTAAAATTCTTAATATTTCTTTGATGTTTCGACCAACATTTTGAGGATAATATAAAATAGTTTTTATTGTTCCGTGCTGGTCAATTATAAACACTGCGCGCACAGTAGATGTATCGGAAGCATTTGGGTGAATCATACCGTATAATTTTGAAATTTTTAAATCCATATCAGCAATCACAGGAAATGTAATTTCTGTGTTTTTAAAATTTTCAAATTGAACTTCGTTGTATATAGAACGAAACCAAGCTAAATGAGAAGATATTGCACCTACAGAAAGTCCGATTATATCGGTGTTTAATTTTTGAAAATCTTTGTACAAAGATTGAAAAGATAAAAATTCTGTTGTGCATACTGGTGTAAAATCCATTGGATGAGAAAACAGAACAACCCAGCGTCCAGCAAAATCATCAGGAAACCTTATGAAACCATTAGTGGTTTTTGCTGTAAATTTAGGTGCTGTATCACCAATTAATGGCAAAGATTTATTTTCGTTTTGTGTGTTGTTTTGCATAAAAAACCCCTTTGGATAATATTTAAGATATCAAAAAAGAGAATTGTTTTGCATAAGACGGTTTTCTTATTTTTTTTGTGCCACGAAAATAATTTTTACTTTATTTTTTGTAAAATGTGCTATCATGTTGTATAATGTAAAAAACAAAAGGGTAATTTATTATGAAACGTTCGGACATTATAAGAACTATCCAGGTGCAATTCAAACGTATGCGTGCCAAGGATGCCAGGGCTATACTTGATGCAGTTATCGAAGAAATGAAAACTTCTGTGGCAGATGACAACAGAATTGAAATTCGTGGCTTTGGTACTTTTCAACCAAGAACGCGTGCTGCTAAGAACGGGTATAATCCAACGACGGGCGAAACAATGGTGTTGTCGGCTGGGAAAACTATATTGTTCAAACCAAGTCGTGATTTAACTAAGAAAATGAACGGATAAAAAATGTCAGCAGGAATAAAAAATCATAATCGTGATAGATACGAACGTGTGCGCAGGTTGATGTGGATAAAATGCGAAGCTTGTGGTCGTTTGGTGTTCTATAAAGATTATAAAAACAATCATTATGTGTGTCCGCGCTGTGGCCGTGCGTTCATAATGAATCCAAAACAAAGATTTGATTTGCTTTTTGATGATATAGATTGGCAAAAATTTGAATTACCTGTGACAAGTGATGACCCGCTTAATTTTGTCGATAGAATTCCATATAAAGAAAGACTGGCAGAAGCACGCGAAGATGCTGGAACACGTGATGCAATATCTACGGCGGATGGTAAAATAGGTGGTATAAATTCGACTGTGTGCGTCATGAATGGTGATTTTATGATGGGGTCTATGGGGCGCGCAGCAGGGGATGCTATTATTGCAAGTATTGAACACGCGATTGAATTAAAAAATCCTTTTATCATGGTGACTTGTAGCGGTGGCGCTCGTATGCAAGAAAACATTTTGTCATTGATGCAAATGGCGCGTACAACTGTAGCTGTGAATAAATTGCATGAAAACAAATTACCATACATAGTAATACTTACAGATCCAACTTTTGGTGGCGTCACTGCTTCTTTTGCAATGCTGGGTGATATACATATTGCTGAAAAGGGCGCTCGTATTGGTTTCGCGGGTCGTCGTGTCATAGAACAAAATATTCATGAAAAATTACCATCTAATTTCCAAAACGCAGACTATTTATACGAACATGGTATGGTAGACATAGTTGTAAATCGTTCTGAATTAAAAGAAACATTGGAACGCGTTTTAACTGTGCTTACCAAGCAACCAAGCGAACCAAAAGTCATAGATGTTAAAACACCAAAATTTGATACACCAAAAAAATCTCGTGATATGGGTAAAACTCCGGAATACGACAGGGTTCTTTTGGCGCGTAATGAAAACAGACCGCATTTTTTGGATTATGTGAATGGAATTGTTGATAAATGGACTTATCTTGCAGGTGACAGATGTTTTGGCGAAGATGCGGCAATGTGTGGCGGTATTGGCTATTGGTATGGTATACCAGCTGTTATTATTGGTCAAGAAAAGGGCAGAACAATCGAAACCCGTCAGCAACACAGATTTGGTATGGCTAATCCAGAGGGCTATCGCAAAGCGCAACGTTTAATGAAATTGGCTGAAAAATTTGATTTGGCTTTGATTTCTTTGTTTGACACTGCTGGCGCATTTGCTGGGGGTGCCGCCGAAGAACGCGGTCAATCACAAGCGGTTGCATCGACAATCGCCGCGGGGTTAAAGGTCAAGACCCCTTATGTTGCAGTCAATGTTGGAGAAGGTGGTTCTGGGGGCGCAATCGCAATCGGAACGGGGGACAAAGTATTTATGCTTGAAAATGCTATTTATTCTGTAATTGCACCAGAATCTTGTGCAAGTATTTTGTGGAAAGATAATAAGTTCAAAGCCCAGGCAGCAACTGCGCTTAAATTAACTGCGCGTGATATGGCATCATTAAATGTAATTGATAAAATCATTGATGAACCAGCGGGCGGGGCGCACAAAGATTGGCAAACAACAATGGAAATGGTTGGTAAAACGGTTGCAGACGCAATCAAAGAATTGCAGGAAGTTCCAATTGAAGAATTGGTGCCAAATCGTGTAAAGAAATTTTTATCTATGACGCGAGATGTTGAAATCTTCCAACCAGATCATACGCCCGAAGAAAAGCAAGTATAAAAATAAAACCGCCAATTTGGCGGTTTTATTTTTCTGGCGGAGCGTATAGGACTCGCTCGCTCAAACATAAATGTTTGGCTGTGCGGCATTCGTAAGGTGTTTGCTGCACCGTGTTTGCAAACACCAACTCATTGTCGAACCTTTCGTTGCTGGCGCAACTTTGACCGGTTCTTCGTCCTTAACGTCCGCGTACATAAAAATAAAACCGTCTTGTGACGGCTTAATTTTTCTGGCGGAGCGTATAGGACTCGAACCTATGGACCGCTAAAACACGGTCACGGATTAGCAATCCGCTGCATTACCACTCTGCCAACGCTCCTTTTGCCAGCAGATTATAACAGAATAAAAGTCAAAAAATCAAGTTAAAAAGAAAAAAGTTTTAAATATGATTTTTTTATAGACAAACAAAAGAAACCACAATATAAAAAATAAAAATATTGATTTTCAGGAATTTTATTGTATATGTGTTATATACAAAAAGGATATAAAATGAAAAAATCATATGCTAAATTATTTGTTTTGGTTCCACTTATTATGTTGGCTTCTTGCAAAAAATCAGAAACAGAAAAGAAAGGTACTTATCGAGAAACTTTTAATCAAACAAGCACAATCACAAGAGATATTGATACATTTCGTGTGACCGGTGTGCATGATTTTTATGGTGGTTTTGGTGAAGTACTCAGAACGATAATTTGCGTTGATAACCAAGGTAATGAAAATTTTGTTGCTTTTGATGTTATGAAAAAAGGTTCTTCTATGCGTCAGGGTGAATATATTGAACGTGGCGATACTATCGTTTTAAAAGGCGATACTTTGGTTGAAAATATCACACGTGAAAGAATTAAATCTGAATTTGTAAAAGTGAAATAGTTTTATCCAACCAAAACTTGTATTGGTTGGATATGAAGAAAACTATAGATATTATATATACTTATAGGACACCTGATTGAAGATTAAAACCCTGAATCACAGGTTTTTCTTTTTGCTATTATTTCAAAAAAATACAGTATTTTGTACTTTGTGGTTGACAAAACGGTATTTTTTTACTATATTCGTATTAACTTGGTTCCCTGGTAACGGGGCGGGCTGCCAAAAAAGAAGGCAAGTCGGGGCGTTTAAGAGTTATTTAAATGTCTGAATGTACATCGCAAATTTTTCTTATTTATTGCGATGAACCAATCCCAAAAAAATGAATATAAATGCGGATTTATGGTGTCTGGTTTGACGCGTTTGTCCGTAAAAGCAACCAAAGGAGAACCAAATGAAAATATATAACAAAGTACACAAATATATTATTAATTTGCCATATCAAGTCAAAGTAGCGCTTGCTACATTGGTGGTTGGGGGACTCAGTTTGCAGGCTGCAGAAGAAAAACATCAACCAAAAGAAGATGCAAAACAAAAAGCAAAAACAGTAATGGTGGATACAAGAATAACATATCCATATGCTGTGAACTATAACGGGGTAGCACAAAATAATACTTATGTTTTGCATAATAACGATACAATTAACGACAGTATTGCAACAAACACTCAAAAAAAGGCAAATATTGAAGAAAAAACATTAACCGGTGAAGATTTTGGAGTTAAATTTACCAGCAAAGGTAAAACTGTCACATATTATTATCCTGGCGACAGCGTTGTGGTGCTTAAAGGAAATATTCCAAACAGACAAAATAATCCAGGTGCGCTTAAATATGGTGAATTTGCCAAAGATCATGGTGCAATTGGCAAAGGATCGCGCGGGTTTGCAATATTCCCGTCTGCCAAAGCGGGTATAGACGCATTAATAGCTTTGTTAAAGGGCGACAGTTATAAAAATTTAACAATATTTGAAGCGATGAAGAGATTTGCACCTGCGCACGAAAACGATCCAAAGGCATACGCTAATGAGATAAGAAAAGCTACTGGTATCGATGCAACCAAAAAATTGTATGAATTAACCGAAGGCGAATTGATTTTGGTGGCACATAAAATTGCAGTCACAGAAGGTTTTAATCGTTTTTCTGCTGTTCCGCAATTTATGCAAGAGGTGCAATATGCGCGCAACGCACGCTAAAATAAAAAAACTGGCAAAACGCCAGTTTTTTTATTGATTTTTTGTATAAAAACTGTCATAGTTAAAGTGTGACAGTTTTATTTATTAATTTTTACTGTTGTTGTTAAAAATGTTTGGATTGCAAACATATTGTTTGCATTGTTTTCTTTAATTTATTAATATCATCAATACAAACCAAAGGAAAGTTGTTATGCAAATCAGATTATACAATACAATGACGCGTAAAGTTGAAGATTTTAAGCCAATCACACCAAATCATGTTGGGTTTTATAATTGTGGTCCTACTGTTTATTGGGATGCACACATTGGAAATATGCGAACTTTCTTTAACGCGGATATTTTAAAACGTATGTTTTTGGCGAACGGTTATACGGTTAATCATGTTATGAATTTTACAGATGTTGGGCATTTAACTAGTGATGAAGATACTGGCGATGACAAAATGGAAAAAGGCGCAGCACGTGAAAATATAACTGTTTGGGATGTGGCAGAGAAGTATATAAAGAATGTTATAATTGATATGGATTTGTTAAATATTATTCCGCCAACACATGCCCCCCGTGCTACCGACCATATAAAAGAACAAATAGAATTGTTGCAAAAGTTAGAAAAACTTGGCTATACGTATGAAATTCCTGGCGATGGGATTTATTATGATACATCAAAATTTCCAGATTATGGCATGCTAGGTGGTCAAAATTTATCTGAACTGAAAGCGGGTGCTCGCATAGAAAATCAGGGCAAACGTAATATAACAGATTTTGCATTATGGAAATTTTCACCAACAGATGTAAAACGTCAAATGGAATGGGATTCGCCTTGGGGTGTTGGTTTTCCTGGGTGGCATTTGGAATGTAGTGCAATGAGTATGAAATATCTGGGTAAACATTTTGATATACATACTGGTGGTCAAGAACATATTAAAATTCACCACACTAACGAAATAGCTCAATCTGAACCAATTGTTGGAAAACCTTGGGTTCATTATTGGGTTCATTGGGCTTGGTTAATGCTAAAAGACGGCAAAATGTCTAAATCTGCTGGGACAGCTTATACGGTGCGTGATTTAGTGACCAAAGGTTATGATCCAATGGCGTTTCGTTATTTGTTGCTTTTGGGGCATTATCATCAACCAATTGAATTTTCTTTTGATGCACTAGATGCGGCTGCAAATGGCTATAAAAACATTGTTCGTAAAATTGCTGATTTAATGAACGATAAATCAGGTAATGTTGATGAAGATGCGTATCAAAAATGGCACGATAAAATTTTAGCACCGGTTTCAGACAATCTTAAAACCGCAGAAAGCCTGGTGGCTGTCCAAGATTTGTTAAAAGACAAAACTGTGAATAATGCGACTAAATTGGCTTTGTTTGAATTCGTTGATAAATTGTTGGGGTTACAGTTTATCGAACGGGCAACAAAATTACACGAATTGGAATCTGTTGCTGCGCCAGTTGAAATTCAACAGCTGGCACAACAAAGATTAGAAGCCAAAAAATCGCGTGATTTTGCGACTGCAGACAGTTTACGCAATCAAATAGATGCGACTGGTTGGACTGTTATGGATACACCAGACGGATTTAAATTGATAAAAAAACAATAGAAAAAAAGACATCGATTTCGATGTCTTTTTTGTTTGATAAAAATAACTTATTGGCGTTGATTTTCGTATTTCTTTTTTAATTGTATGTGTGATTTTGCGTTTTTATAAATATCGTATGCGCCAAAAATCCCAAGCACAGCAGACCAAATGGCCGCAGGTATCATGTTTTTAGGCTTTGGGTCTTGTGTGCTGATATACAGAACAATCCCTGCGGGCATAGTTAACACAAAACCGCAACTGATATGAAAAAGTAGTTTCCATTTGCTAAATTCTAATTCTTTTTGTTCTTCTGGTGTTAAATTTTTGTTATTCATAATTTTTTTCTCTTTGTTGTTGTGCTTGGATTATAGCAAGTGATATCAAAAAAGCAATTTTTAACCATGTTTCAAACAAGTAAAAAAATATTAAAAAAACTGCTTGAATATAGTGCATTTTGTGCTATATTAAAGCCCGTACAAACAAAGGGAAAATCCATGAATTATCCA
Source organism: uncultured Pseudomonadota bacterium (assembly GCA_947303585.1). Lineage (GTDB taxonomy): Bacteria > Pseudomonadota > Alphaproteobacteria > Rs-D84 > Rs-D84 > Enterousia. The sequence goes on from CAMYYT010000010.1 coordinate 34,526, forward strand.
TATATGCCAAAATCTACAGCCTTGTGGTTGATTGAAAATACCGCTTTGACATTTGAACAAATCGGTGAATTTTGTGGTTTACACGAATTAGAAGTTAAAAATATTGCTGATGCAGAATCTAATAAAATGCAAGGGTTGAACCCAATTATTAATGGTCAGGTTACTCGTGAAGATATTGAAAAATGCGAAGCAGACCCGGATGCAAGATTGACCTTACGCGAAGCGATTGTCGAAGCACAAAAGAAACAAAATAAAAAAGGCGTTGGTTATACGCCTAAATTGCATCGTCAAAATCGTTTGGGTGGAATTTTGTGGATTTTAAAGAATTATCCAGATTTAACGGACGGTCAAATTGCTAGATTAATGCGCAGTACAAATCCAACTGTGAAATCTATTCGTGAAAAAACTCATAAATCTTATTCGATGATTCAAATTCAAAGCCCAATCGTATTGGGTTTGGTTTCAGAATCTGCGTTGCATGATGCTGTGGCAAAATCTCAACGTAAATCAGGAAAATAATTCACAACGAATAAAAATTTTATGTTTCACAAATAAATCAAAGGTTTTTTTATGACCAAAAAATTCGATGAAGCAACAAAATTATTGGTAGATTCTCTGCCAGAAAGTTTAAAAGAATTGGCGTTGTCTGCAAACGAAGTCGGTTATCTCGCACAATCAGATTTTGATGCAGCATTTCAGGCTGACGAAGTTCCAGAAGAAGAACAAGACGAAGTTATTGAATTTTTCAAACAAGATTTAGGTTTGGAAATTCTTGATACAGACAGCGACAGATTTACTCGTGATATGGAAAAGTATTACGAAGAAGACGAAGACAGTTATTCTCGTGATAAAACTCGTGATTTGTTAAACGCTGATGCGGAACAAGTTGATGTTGCCGATGAAGATTATGAACATTATGCTAAACAATTGGAACGCAGTTCTACAGGCAATTTGGTTTTGGGTATTCAAGATTCTGTTCAATCATATTTGAAACAAATCGGGACAGTTCAATTGTTGACGGCGGCAGGTGAAATCGCTATTGCACAACGTATTGAAGCAGCTTCTCGGTTAATGGTGTATGGTTTATGTGAAAGCCCTATGACAATTCAAGCGATGTTAGATTGGTATCAACAATTGCTTAATGGTGAAATTCGTTTGCGCCACATTGTGAATTTGGAAGTTATGTATTCCAGCGAATCTGAACAAAAATCATTGGCAGCACTGGCAGACACATTGAAATCCAAAGGTGTAGACCAAGTAGATGATTTGGATGATGATGATTTAGATGCTTTGGAAGAATCAGTATCTGATGATGATGACGACGACGAAGACATGGGTGAAGACGACGAAGATGGTAAAAAAGAAGACGGACAGCGCAGTTCATCTGGTGTGCCAATTCCTGTGATGGAAGATTCTTTGATGCCGATGATTACAGAATTGTTCACAAAAATTAAACGCATATTCACAGGTATGCAAAAATTACAAGCAAAACGTTTGGAAAATTTGTTGGTTTCTTCTAAACCAGACGAAGCTTTGGAAAAGAAATACACCAAGGCACGTTATGAATTATTTGAATATGTTGGAAAAATCCGTCTTAATGATGACAGAATTGCTGAAATTATGGAAAAATTAACTCAGCGCGACCAGTTGCTTATGGGACTAGAAGGGAAAATGTTGCGTCTTGCACTTGCTTGCAAGGTTAAACGTGAAGAATTTTTGGCAGAATACACTGGCAACGAAATTAATCGCAACTGGGTTAAAAAATTGGCAAAAAACAAAAGTTCTGCATGGCAAAATTTTGCTGTAAAACACCAGGCAGAAGTATTGAAAATTCAAGATGATATTGCTGCCATAGTCAAAGAAACAGGACAGCCAACATCTGAATACAAGAAAGTTGTTGAATTGGTTCGTCGTGGACAAAGCGAAGCGGCGCGTGCTAAACGTGAAATGATAGAAGCAAATTTGCGTCTAGTTATAAAATTTGCTAAAAAATCGAGCAATCGCGGGCTTGGACTTGATTTTTCTGATTTGGTTCAAGACGGTAATATTGGTTTGATGAAGGCTGTAGATAAATTTGATTATCGTCTGGGTAATAAATTTTCTACATATGCTACAAATTGGATACAACAGGGTATATCGCGCAGTATTGCTGACCAGGCGCGCACAATTCGTATACCTGTACATATGATTGATAACATACATAAAATTCAACGCGCTACGCGTCAATTTATGCATAAATATGGTCGTCAACCTACGGCTGAAGAATTATCCAAGATTATCTATTTACCAATAGAAAAAATACACAAAGCAATGAAAGTTAATCTTAAACCTATTTCTTTGGAAGCTCCGGTTGGCAGCGAAGACGACAGCTCTCGTATTGAAATCATTGCTGACGAAACAGCAAAAAATCCGTTTACATCTGCTGCACAAAAGAATTTGCGCAAGATTGTGACTCAGATTTTATCAGAATTAGATCCAAAAGAAGAAACTGTTTTGCGTCAACGTTTTGGTATGTCTACTAACAAAACCAGCACATTGGAAGAAGTTGGTGAATATATCGGGGTAACTCGTGAACGTATCCGCCAGATTGAACAAAAGGCATTAAATAAATTAAAACATCCAACGCGCGCCCGTAAATTGCGCAGTTTCTTGGAAGATTAAAATATAAACCCGCCAGATTATGGCGGGTTTAATATCAAAAGGTTATCAGATATGAAAAAGACACTGTTGTTTTGTTCGGGGGCGTCAGGGAGTGGAAAAAGTTATTTTATAAAAAATATTTTACCAAGCAGTACATTTCATAATCTTAAATCTGCTACGACACGTCCAATGCGTGAAGGTGAAAAGGATGGGCGTGAATACTATTTTCGCGACGAAGCGTATTTTGATAAAGAAAAATTTGCGACAAAATTGTTTGTAAACGAACAGTTCTGGAAACCGGGTGATAAAAAATGGCTTTATGGTGTCCCAGAATTCGAAATTTACGACCATATGGGTGCGAATTTTACTTATGATGTTATTCAACCACGTTATGTGCGTCAGTTAATAGATTGGTTTATTAAAAAAGGGTTAAATAAACAATACGATTTTAAAACAATATGGTTTCTGCCATTACCTGACTCTCAAAATATCGTCAAAAATCGTCAAAATATGCCCGACGACAGCAAAGTCCGCAAAGAAAATACTTGTACATTAAAAGACTTTGAAAACGCAAATCTGGTGCCGGATTTTGTGTTGCAACTTCGTCCACCATTTGATTGGTCACTGGTAAGTACCGGCGATGGCAAAATTTTGCCAAATATGCTGTTGCCAGTCCTGTTGTTTGATTGGTCGCAACAATCAGATAAACCAAGATAAAAAAACCGCCAAACTGGCGGTTCTTTTTTAAGCGTTTTTACTAATCACAGTATAAATAATCCCTAAATCAGTCTTGAGCAGTGCTGCTTTTACTTTATCAGCATCATTGGTTTGTTCTGCGCCACTTAATATCTTTTCAAAATTGCGAACAAATTGAGTTGCTTGGGAATTAAACACTTTGTCAGATTTTAACATATTGCTAATTTGTTTTTTATCGGTGGCATTAAACATTTTTACCAACCATTTTGCAAATATAGTATTATCGCCTTCATTATATTTTTTCCATACTATGTCTGGTATCTGCGCCCCAGAAGCGCGTGTTAAATCAACAGATTGTTCATAAAGTTTTTCAAATAATTTGTCTGTGCTGGCCATAAAATCTTTGGTGCTGATTGGTTTATAACTAGCAGCAGGTGCAACTTTGATGGCGTCCATAGGTGCGCTTGCGCGAGCAACCATCATTTGTTTATTAAGGCTTTGCATAGCATCCACAGCCTTGGCATAATCAGACATTAAATCTATCATTTGTTGCCTAGATTGACCCGCTACATCGCTTAATTGGGTTGAAGAGCTATTTATTTTTTCCAAAGATTCATTAATAGTTGTCTTCATTAAATTGATTTTATCAACTAGTGTATTAACAATTTGGTTAAGGCTTTCACTCATATCACGAGAGCCAGCGGTCAAATCGGGCAGGGCAACATAATACTTTTCAATCAATTCGGACAAAGGCTTTAATTGTTCTGTTGTTTCTGTGGACATTTTTATAAGGTTTTCTGATTGCCCAGAAAGTTGAGTATGTGCCTTGTTCATCTCTATTAATGTTTCACGAACTCCAACACCCATAGTCTTTACAGAGTTGGCAAATTCTGTTGCAGCATTTTTGGTGTTTTCCAATGTTTCATTAGCAACCCCAGAAACATCTTTGATTTCTTTGACAACGTTGTTTGAAAAATCATGTATTTCATCATTAAATCGGTTGGTTAATCCTGATAATTCGTTTGTTACGCCACGCACAGAAGTTGTCGTGTTTGTTGTGGTATTGTTCAAAGAATCAATAGCTCCTTCAAGTTTGCGTAATTGTTTATCAATGGAAGTTTCTGCCAATCTCACATTAGCGCCGACGACATTGGCTGTCTCTGTCATAGTGTTAACTTGACGAGTTAATTCTTTGCCAGCGCGTTTTGTGAATTCGGACAGTTTGGTTAAATAATCACTTAATAACTTGTCATTATTGTGCATTGTTTCGTCGTATTCAGAAGATGCCTTGGTCACATTTTCAAAGCCGCTTGTCACACTAACGCTTAAATCAGCAAGTTGTTGTTGCAAAGTGCCAGTGGCAGCAGTCAGCTTTTCCATGTTTTCTGTATTGCTTTTGAAAGAATTTTGTAGTTGTTCGTTGATTTGATGTTCTTGATCCAAAGATTGTGTGATTTGTTCTTGAATTTGTGTTGCTTGTTCTGTGGTAGTAGTGGCGGTTTCAGAAATCCTGTTTAAATAGCTTTCCATTGTTGCTGCAAAATTATCAGTAGTATGTTGAATTTCGTTCCATCCAGAAGAAGATACAATCGTATTCAAACCATCAACAGTATTGTCTAATCTTTGTGACATAACCGCTATCTTTTTTACGGCATCATCGGCGGTTAAAACCATCTTGTCATTTTGTTCGCCAAGATTTTTTTTGATTTCTTCTGTATGAACAATTTGGTTTTGTAACGCGTCAGCCATAGATTTGAAGTTATCATCTATTTTTGTAATTTCGTCTTTTAAAATAGTTTCAAGCA
>CAMYYT010000011.1 GCA_947303585.1 uncultured Pseudomonadota bacterium
GACTGTTGATTCTTTCTTTGATTGTCCGGAAATTATTAAACAAACAGGTTTTTATAATAATAAACATAAGTGTTTTAGGCAGGAAACAAACGGTCTGGTTGAAATTCATGGTTTGTTCAAATGCGATAAAACAGGAATAGAAAAAAACCGTCTTTATGTAAATATGTTGGCGGACAAAATAGAGAATTTAGTAAAGCAAGAAAATGTCAGTCCGAAAGATGTTATGGTTTTGGTTCAAAGACGGGGTGCGTTTGTTGATTTGTTATCATACGCATTAAAAAAACGCGGAATAGATATTGCTGGTAATGATAGAATAAAATTACCAGAATTTTCGGCTATTAAAGACCTTTTACATTTGGTGAGATTTTGCATAGATAACACAAACGATTATAGTTTATGCTGTGTATTAAAAAGTCCTATTTATAGATTGAAAGAACGCGATATTTTTAATTTGTGTAAAATTAAAAACGAAACAAAAAACAGTCAAAAAAGTCTAACGATTTTTGATGTTTTGCGGGATAATGCCCCAGAAATTTACAACGATTTAACAGAGGTTATTGAACACTCAAAAACACTCGCGCCATATTCATTTTTTACATATATTTTGAATAAAAACGATAACCGTAAAAAAATTATAGCCGCTCTTGGTAAACAGGTAATAGACCCATTAGAAGAATTTTTGACAATGTGTTTGGCTTATGAGCGAACACAACCCGGAACTTTATATCTGTTTTTGAAATGGTTTATTACAGGTGATAGTGAAATCAAGCGCGATATGGATGCGTCTCAGGGTGTACGGATAATGACGGTGCATGGCAGTAAGGGTCTTGATTCCAAAATAGTATTTTTGATAGATACACTTTCGTTTCCAAAACCTCAAGAAATATTAGATGTAAATTATTTACATAATAATCAACAGTATGATTTGTGGTTGTGGAAGTCTGGAAATTCAAAGATCATACAAGATATAGCAGATAAAAACAAACAAGACAGCATAGCAGAATATTACAGATTACTTTATGTTGCGATGACCAGAACACGTGATAGATTGTATATATATGGATGTGATTCTGAAAGAGCGCCAGAATTAGCTTGGCATAAACAATTATGGAATGTCTTTTCGAAACTTTCGGACGGTGATACAATACGGATAACAGATGACACAGACTTTGAAAAAATTTTTGATTGGTGCAAAGAATAAAGAATATGCAACCAAGACAGGAACACAAATACACTCGCAATTACAACGTGTAGTTGTTGATGATATATGTAACGATGGTGCACCAGAATTGGTTGAAAAAATTCGAAACAGACCAGATTTGAAGCGTTTTTTTGCGGCTGCGGCCAAAACCGAAGTTCCGATAGCAGGCTATCTAAACGGTCACTTTGTAAGCCGCAGAATAGATAGGCTTTTAATAAATCAAGAAACAAAAACTATTGATTTTATTGATTATAAAACAGATGCGGATAAAACAATGTTTGTTGAAAAGTACAAACAGCAATTAAATGAATATCTGGATTTATTAAAATCTGCATATCAGGGCTATAAAATAAACGGCTATATTTTGTGGTTAAACGATTGGTCTCTTGAACAGATTGTAAAAATATGATATAATTCGTACAGCGTAAGAGAAGGAAAAGAGCATGACTAATCAAAGAAAACAAGATATCTTGCGTTGGATAGCGTTGTTACCAGCGACTTATTTGGCAGGTCTTGGTGTGGTGCGTTTGGTGCTGGCGCCTTTGGGGCATTGGTTTTTTGCAAACAAGTTATGGATGAATTTACCTTGGAATGCGCTAGAAGGTCTGGTGGCTTTTACTTATGGTTTTGGGATACCGTATGTTATTATGTTTTATGTTGCGTATAGTGTTGCGCCAAAACATAAAATTTCGACAGGGTGCTGGGCGGCATTTTTATGCTTTATGTGTATTTTTATATACTAAAAAAACTTGAAAATCGAATATATTAATTGTTATTTGAACGTGGAGAACAGTAATGGCAATCAAAACGAAAAAAGGGAATAAAATAAATGTATTGCGTTGGATAATGTTGTTGCCTGTCGTGTGTATAACATGGATTGTGTGTTTAATGGTTGTTTTTGGTGTGTATGTGTTAGTGTATAATTCGGTTCTTGATGAATGGTTGATGTCGTTTTCTACTGATTTTGCAAGGTTTGCTATTTTGGGTTTGCCGATAAGTATAATCTCTGGGATAGCTGAATTTTTTGTAACCAGGGCAATTGTGCCAAAATATAAAACTTGGCTGGCATGGCTTATGGCTATATTAAGTGTGGCTTGGTCTTATTATATGATGTGGGGTTTGGCCTATATGGCATATTAAAACGGTTGAAATTTAATCGATCTGCGATATAATTTGGGCATGTTAACCAATTTATATATTTCAAACATAGTGTTAATTGAAAAGCTGAATCTACAATTCAGTGCCGGGCTTAATATTATGACAGGGGAAACTGGGGCAGGAAAAAGTATCTTGCTTGATGCTTTGTCTTTGGCGCTTGGTGCGCGTTCTGATACTGGGTTGATTCGTAATGGCTGTGATATGGCGTCTGTAACTGCGGAATTTGATTTTGTGAACGATACAGTTAAACAAATTTTAGATGAAAACGGTATAGAGTATAATGATGGTTTGATTTTGCGTAGAACTTTGTCGTTGGATGGCAAAAGCAGGGCGTGGGTTAATGACGTTCCTGTGTCTGTAAAAACATTAAAACAAATTGGTGATGAAGTTGTTGAAATTCATGGGCAATTTGAAAGTCATTCTTTGTTGGATGCGACATCACATCGTGGGGCATTGGACGAATATGCCTTTGTGTGTAATCCTGAATTTGTGATTTGTGCAGAACAGGTTAGACAGGCATATAATGATTTACATGAATCTCAAAGACAACTAAAACAATTAACAGAACTTTTGGAAAAATCAGAAAGTGAACGCGATTTCTTGGAACATAATGTAACAGAATTGCAAAAGATAAATCCGCAGATTGGCGAAGAAGAAGAATTAGCTGTTAAGCGCGCTAAAATGATGGATGCAGAAAAAAATGCAGCAATACTGACAGATGCTATAGAAGTTTTGAAAAATAATGGTAATTCTTTGGATGAACAAATCTGTTCTGTTGCACATATTTTAGAACGCATAAAAACAGACCCTAATCCATACGGTGAACAAATAGATAGGCTTTATGACGCGGCGTCTATTGTTGCAGAAATAAGCGAACAAATTTATCCTGAAAACACAGATGTTGATGACATAGATTCTGTTGAAGAAAGGTTATTCGCGCTTCGTGCGCTTGCACGAAAACATCGGTGTAGTGCTGATGATTTGGCAAAAAAATTGATTGAAATGCAAGATCAGTTAAATGCTATCGATAATAGTGATGCTGAATTAAAAAAATGTAAAGCAGATGTAGATAAACATACCAAGGTTTTTAATGAAAAAGCTATGGTTTTGTCGGAATTACGTAAAAGGGTTGCCGAAAACCTTCGTAAACAAATATTGATAGAATTGCCGGATTTGAAATTAGGTTCTGCTGATTTTATGGTAGATATTCAAAACACAAATGCGTCTGTAAACGGCGTAGATGACGTTGTATTTATGATAAAGACTAATCCTGGTACACCTTTTGCACCATTGAATAAAATCGCGTCTGGGGGCGAATTATCGCGTTTTATGTTGGCGTTGCGTGTCGCGCTTAATAACCCAAATAACAAAAAGACAATAGTGTTTGATGAATTAGATACGGGAATAAGTGGTGCAACAGCGTCTGCGGTTGGTGAAAGATTAAATAAATTAGCAAAGAATGAACAGTTGTTGGTAATAACTCATTCTGCCCAAGTTGCAGGTTTTGCTGATAAGCATTTTAAGATTTCAAAACAAAGCGAAAACGATAAAACCACTACTAGTGTTGTTGAAATTTCTGGCGAAGACAAAATTAATGAAATAGCGCGCATAATAAGCGGGGTGCAAATAACTCCAGAATCAATCGCCACAGCAAAAACTTTGATTAAAAATTAAAACAAACGCCCGAACGGGCGTTTGTTTATTTTTTGTGTTCTCCGAATTCGCTAAAAGCTTTAGCTTCTATTTTTTTGACTAAATTACAAAGTTCCTGTTTTTTTTCAGGTTCCAAAGAATCGTTTGCTTTTTGTGTAGATTTTTTTGTTTTTTTGTTTTTTTGGGATAGTTCTGCGACCTCCAAGGATGAACAAAAAGTGCGTATAACGCATTCAAATACAGCGGTGCCGTTTTTACGAAGAACACGATAACGAGTTTCTTTTGGAAATGTGTTTTGAGTAGGGAATTCTACTTTGACTGTGATATCGGCGCGTTTTAACACATCAGATAATCTTTCTGTATCCAACGGAGATTCTGATACTACTATCATTTTTGGCATTTTTGTTATCCTCTTTTTTTCAGACCTTGTTTTTATTCCGGGGTGTATTATAGACTTAAAAAATTATTTGTCAAGCGTTAATATTCCATCTGCAAATTCAATATATTTTGGTTCAACAGACATTGTGCTGATTATATTATTATCTTTGTCGCGCACAATAGCAAAACCGCGTTGCAATACTTTTTTATAACTTAAACTGCCTAACATTTGCCCCATGTGAACCAACGATTGATTAAGCGACAAGAAACGATTTTCAAGTATAGTTGGGAAACGTGATATTAATTCAATTCTTTGATGTGCATATTGAATTTTGTTTGTGATAATTATATTCATAGTTCTGCCGATATCGTCCAAGCGCTGCATTTGTTCCATCAAAATCTGTTTTGGGCTTTTGATGTTTATGTTATTAATGTTTCGTTTGTGGTTGATAATTTGTGTTGTAAAAGCAGTGTTTAATCTGTGTGAAAGGTTGTCGATTTCTTGAATCAAAGATATTTTAGTTGGTACCACCATTTCAGCAGCGCCAGTAGGTGTTGGAGCGCGAACATCAGCAGCAAAATCAATCAACATCCAATCTGGTTCATGTCCAACCCCAGATATTAATGGTATGTGGCTTGCAGCAGCGGCACGAACAACAATTTCTTCGCTAAAAGGTAATAAGTCTTCCAAGGCCCCACCGCCACGCGCGACAATAATCACATCTACATTATTCATACGATTAAAATATTCAATACCTGCCGCTACTTCTGCTGCTGCGGTATTACCTTGAACGGTTGCAGGATAAAGCAATATATGCACAGGAAATCTTTCGCGTAATCTGTTTTGAATATCTTGGAAAGCAGCCCCCGTGGGACTGGTCACCACGCCTATAGTTTGTGGAAAACGTGGCAAAGGTTTCTTTTTTGATTGATCAAATAATCCTTCTGCGGCTAATTTTTGCTTACGCATTTCCAACATTTTTAATATTGCGCCAACCCCAGCCAATTCAATAGAATTTATAATTATTTGATAATTGCTGCGGGCAGGGTAAGTAGTAAAGCGTCCGGTTATAATGACTTCGCTTCCTTCTTCAAGTTTGAAATTTACAGGCGTTCCACGCCAAATAATCGCATTAATTGCAGCGTTCTCATCTTTGATAGTCATATACATATGACCAGATGTTGCGCGTGTAATTTGCGACAATTCGCCACGAATTCTTATTTCTGGGAATGCGGTTTCAACAACCTTCTTTAATAACGCCGAAGCGTCACTTACACTAAAAATCATATCAGGTTTAACAAATGGTTCAGGCTTTTGCATGTTATTCTATCCCTGCGCGACGAGCTAGTTTGTGTGCGCGTATTTTTAATATTTCGTTAAAGGTGTCGTCTGTGTTTAATTCGGCAACAGGGCGCCCCAGTTTATAAATTTTTTTGATGTCTTGTGCAGAAAATTGAGTATGAGTTATATCAAATATAGTATTTGATTGTTTGTGGTAAAGCCACCAATGTAAATTTGTTCCACGCATTTCCCAAACCTTGTCGGCACCAGTCAAAGAATAAATCAAATAGCTTGCAATCATACAAAAACCACTTGATGGGTCAGTGTGTGGTCGCATTGTGTTTTCGTCTAATACTTGTTTATGGGTCAGTCTTTCTTTGAAAGTTCTGCGTAATAAAAAGACAATTTCAGGTAATGAAAACTTTTCGCTAACAATATCTTCGAAATTCATAGCAGTCAACATTAAACGCTCTGACTCTTTGTCATAGTGTGAAAGTTTATTTGATGCATGATAAAATTGTTCGCTTTTTTTCATAGTGCGAATTATAGCACAATATAACAATAAATTCAAGAATTACAGTTCTGTCAACGGCCATCTGGGGCGGGGCGCAACAGGTTCTTTGACAATATTGCCGATTTTGTAATTTTCCAATCCTGCCCATGCAATCATTGCGCCATTATCTGTACATAAACTCATTGGCGGGGCAGCAAATTCCATGTTAAATTTGCAGGCTAATTTTTCCATGGCATCTCGTATAGCGCTGTTTTTAGCAACACCGCCAGCAACGACCAATGTTTTTGGGGCTGCGCTTACAACGTGTTCATCATGTAATGCATTGGTTAATCTGTTAATTATGCAATCTACAACAGATGCTTGGAACGAAGCGCAAAAATCGTTTATAAATTTATCGTCGCGCAAAGTTTCTTCAGTTTTGTCTAATAAAATTCGTGCTGCAGTTTTTATGCCAGAAAACGAAAAGTCACAGCCTGGTTTGTCGCATAATGGGCGAGGAAATTTAAATCTTTTCGTATTGCCTTCTTTGGCGCGTTTATCAACTATTGGTCCACCAGGATAGCCCAGCCCCAACATTTTTGCAACTTTGTCAAATGCTTCGCCAGCACTGTCATCCAAAGTTTGTCCAATCAGTTCATATTTGCCGACACCGCGCACTAATAATATTTGGCAATGTCCACCAGATGCCAGCATTAACAAGTAAGGAAATTCAACATTGATATCTGTTGCAGAATCGCTGGCCGAAGTTGATTTAAGCCTTGGCACCAAAGCGTGTCCTTCCAGATGGTTTACGGCAATCAAAGGTTTTTTTGTTGCATCTGCGATTCCTGTGGCAGCCATCCAACCAACTAAAACACCACCAATCAATCCAGGTCCAGCAGTTGCAGCAATAACATCTATGTCTTTAATATTTTTATTTGCGCGCTCCAAAGTTAATTTTATAATTTCATCTATAGCTAATATATGTGCGCGAGCAGCCAATTCTGGTACAACACCACCATATTTTTGGTGTTCTGGAATTTGAGAATATATTATGTGCGCCAAAATATTTTTGTCGCTATCTATGATGGCAGCACTAGTTTCATCGCACGAAGATTCTATACCTAAACACAGCACAGGCTTGTCAGAATGTTGATTAGAAGCGCTGGACCCCATATCTGTTATAATAATATTATCTTTGCTCATTTTATTTTCACCAAAGCTATTCCGATATTGTTTTTGTTTTGTTTTAGTTTGTTTATGTATTCTTCAAAGTCTGTGTCCACAACGCTTTTTTTAATTCTAGAAGCATGTCGTAAAATGCCGCCAGGTAATAAAAAGCCCATATGAACAACTGCTATATCTGTTCCTATTTTATCACAAATTTTGGAATTTCCAGATATAAATAAAACTATCAACGGTTTTTTTATTTTTATATCTGTTAAATCTTTATACGATATGTATTCCAATGCGACAGGTTGCTTTTTTATGTCTGAGTCTATGTTATATATTTTTTTTAGCCAAGATTTTTTGTCTATGATAATATCTCTGATTTTGGTTTTCCCATATTGATTACTTACGTTTTCTACAATATTACGATTGTTATACAACCAATCAGATTCTATAAAATGATTACGATTTAAAAAATCTATTTTTCCGTCTTTATAGCGAATTTTTGTTAATTTATTAACATCTCCTTTGGCCAAAGATGTTTCTACAAAAGTGGTGCAATCAAAAGCATCGCTTCGTATCAGCGGGTCTGTATCTGGTGCTTTTTCTTCGCCCAAAGGGTTAAGAATATATTTTTTACCCAAATATTGTTCTCCGATATAATGTTGTGTGTTCGTACAACCAGAAATTAAAAACAAAACAAGAAAAATTTTATTTTTCATTAGTGTCATCGGTATTTTCTTCTGATGCCGAATTAAATTTAATCCCGTTATAACACAATACAGTTGCATCACGAATAATCATTTCATTTGAATTTGGTAAATTAGATATTTTTGTAACACAATCTATCAATAAATCTTGGTTTTCAGCATTTGGCACAATGCGTTGAATCGTTGTGATTTTGTCTTGTTCAGATAATATAACCCATTTTTTCATATTTGAATTTTCAAAAGTCCGTATAGGTTTTACAAAAAAGCCCAATACAACAAATATACAACACACAATAAACACAATAGAAATCTTTATGAATAATTTTATCTTTTGTAATTTTGTTCTTTGTGTCATGTCTTACTCGCATTTTTCCAGCCAAACATCATAAGCATTATCTTGTAGTGGATTTTGTCCAGGTTCATTACGATTCATCCATCCGCTAAAAATTCTACCATCTGTTTTTGTATATATTTCAAGAAAAACAAAAAAATTTTCCGCATCAAAAGGGTCACTTTTTTTACAACTTCTTGCAGTAATCGTTAAACCGTCGTATTGGATAGTTTTGCCGACTTTGATTGGAACAACCTGAGTTTTCCCGGCAGCTTTGTCCATAATACGAACAACTGCAGTATTTGTATCAATATATGCAAAAGCAGGGGACGCAGATAATAAAAACAGGGGTGTTATAAAACAACAAAATAATTTTATAATGTTCATTTTAACACCCCCTACAATTTAAAAGTTTATTTGTCTTCAGATTTATTAGCATTAGCAGACAAATCTTCAACAATGCGAGCCTTCTTTCCAGACAATGCGCGCAAGAAGAACAATTTCGAACGACAGACTTTGCCGACGCGAACTTTTTCTATCTTTTCGATTGCTGGCGTGTACAATGGGAATTTGCGTTCTACGCCTACGCCATAAGATTCACGGCGCACAGTGAAAGACGCATTGTTTCCGTTTCCACCATCACGTGCAATAACTACACCTTCAAAGATTTGAATACGGAATTTATCGCCATCTTTAATTTTTACATGAACTTTAACAGTATCGCCAGCCTTAAAGTCTGGGATTTTTTTGTCGCCTTTTAATTTTGCGACTTGTTCTTGTTCAATTTTTTTAATAATGCTCATTTTACTTTTCCTTTATTAAATCCGGACGTCGTTTCTTTGTTAATTCGTCCGATTGTTGTTTCCGCCACCGTTCGATATTGCCATGGTGACCGGACAGCAGGACTTCTGGGACACTTTGTCCACGCCATACTGACGGACGGGTGTACAATGGCCATTCAAGCCCGCCGATTTCGAAACTTTCGTTTTGGGTTGCTTCCAACCCGCCACCTAATACATTATCTAACAGACGAACGCAACTGTCAATAAAAACTTGTGCGGCTAATTCGCCCCCAGATAATACATAATCCCCGATAGAGACCTCTTCAATATTATATTCGTCCAAAACTCTTTGGTCGACGCCTTCGTATCTGCCACAAATCATGGTAATTATATCATATTTTGTAAATTCGTGCACCAATTTTTGGTTTAATTGTTTTCCACGCGGAGAAAAAAATATGATTTTACCAGGTTTTTTAACGGAATCTATGGCGTTGCCTAATACATCAGGCCGCATAACCATCCCGGCGCCACCACCAAACTGTTCGTCGTCTACACTGCCATAGTTGTTTATAGCGAAATCACGAATATTAACGGTGTTATAAGACCAAATTTTTTTATCCAAAGCACGACCAACAACTCCTTTGTCAAGGGTCCCAGGAAACATTTCAGGAAAGATGGTCAATATATTAAAGTGCATGTTTTATTTTTGATTTTGGTTAACTTCCCTGTAAACGCAAGTGTCGCAAATGGCACGAACTGCCATAAAAAGTTCTTTGGCACTTTTTACATCATCACATTTAAGCGAAACAACACGTTCTGTTTCTGTGCGTTTTGTGTTAAATGTAATTTTTGCATATTTAGTCAAATTTCGTGAAAATACGCTAACATTGCAATGGTCTGTTTTTGCCTTGGAACAAATCGCAGAAAACTCTTCTTTGTTTACATTAATTGTCACTTTTTTCATTTTATTTTCTCTTTTTTTGCTTCTTGACATTGATTGCAAATTTGATGCATGGATTCAAAAGCCAAAACATATTCACGACGTGCAATTCTGTATAATTCTGCAGTGGGTATAATAATATTATTTGAAATTTTGAATAATTTTGTTTCTTTTAAAAATTTGCGCAAAGGGCAATTTTTTTCATCTCTTCCCTCTGGGCATTCTGTGTCTATAACAGGCATAATAAATTTTGTGTGCATAATAGTACTCCTTGTTTTATCTGCCGCATTTATGTGCACAACGCGCACAAAACTTTTTAGGGGCAGGTGTTTTTTCTGAAAGATGCGCAGCTTCTAAATTAACAATCTTTTGAGCTTCTGAACCTTTGACTTTGGTAAACCAAGCGTATTCTATATGAATCATAGTGGTGTTCCTGTCGTGTGAATGTTTATAGGTAAAAACAGTGTGTTCTTTTAAGTGCTTTAGATACGGGCATTGATATGTCGAAAAATCACATGTTGTTCTGTGTAAATTTGTATTGTTTACATCAAAAAAACTAACTTGCTGTTTCATAATAAGATACCCCTTATTTTACAACAATTGTCTTGTTTTCAAAATCAACCGTTGCACCACGGAAAGCCACCATTTCGCCGTTATCTAGTTCAATGATATCGCCAGCACCAAAGTTTTGAAAACCATCAACTTTCCCAACTGTTTCGCCATCACGAACGACATCAAAACCAATTAAATCAGTTTGATAATATTCTCCGTCTTTAAGTTTGGACAGGCTTTCACGATTAACAAACAATTCAGCACCGCGCAAAACTTCGGCAGAAGTCCTGTCTTCAAACCCACGAATGTGTGCAATAATTACGTTACTGTTGGGCAGAGCGCGAATAAAACGAAAATCTTCTGGCTTAAATTGTGAACTTTCTATTTGCATATTGCGCAAATCGGATGGCGTGGCGGTATATGCTTGGATACGTACGTCGCCACGCACACCTTGAAAGGCAACAATTTTACCAACTAAGATTTTTGTGTTGTTATTCATTATTATTCTGCAACTGGTTCTTCTGCTGGAGTTTCTGCAGGTGTTTCTGCAGCAGCCTTGGCAGCGGCTTCGGCAGCAGCTTTTTCTTCTGCTATTTTTGCGAGCTTTTCAGCTTTGTCTTTTGCTTTTTGTTGAGTTTTTTCAGAAGGTTGGTTTTTCTTTGTTTGTGTTGGAATTGACTTTGCAGCAACCAAACCTGCATTTGCCAAGAATTTATAAACACGATCAGAAGGTTTTGCACCTTTTGCCATCCATGCTTTGATTTCTTCGACTTTTAAAACAACGCGTTTTTCATCTTTTTTATCCAACATTGGATTGTATTTACCAACTGTTTCCAAGATAGCACCGGAATTGCGTGCGTTTCTTGAATCTGTGACTACGATATGATAGTAAGGGCGTTTTTTTGCGCCATAACGTGCTAATCTGATAACTGTTGCCATGTTTTTGCTCCTTTTAAAGTTTGTTATCTTGTTAATCCAAAAAGCCACACAAAAAACCGTCATCAAGAGCGAAACTCGCCGGTTGATGTTCCTTGTGCATACCGCACACAGGGTTATTGTAATGGCAATCTTTGGGATTTGCGCATCAATTATGTATTAAAAAATATCAAAAGTCAAATAATTATTGCGGTTTTTACCTGCAACAGCACGGACAACATTTGTGTTTGTGGCACCAGTTTTCTTGTTTGCGTAAATTATAAGGTTTCTTTTTGTGTCTCTTTTTACTTGTGTCAATTTGTTCTATGGAATCAACTTTCATTTTAATGGTGACGGTGACTGCATAATGTTCATGTAGATTTATGTTTTCTGGCGGGGTGCTGCCTTTTTGATTGTTGCAGATTTTATGAGCCGGCTGCAGGTTAGCCAAAGTAGTTTCGCCGCCCATAGATTTTGGAAAAATATGGTCCCAAGTAAACACCATAGGCATAGATTGTTTTGTATGTTTGACTGTTTCAGAATCTATCTTAATAGGGTGCCCGCACAATTGACACACAGGATAACAATTATAATCACCAAGAATCGTGTACATTGCTTTAATTTGTTTTTGATTAAAACAATCAGTAAGCAAAGGCGCGTTTTCATAGCCCCTAAGCATCTGTCTAAGCGTTTTGCGTTTTTGAGTAAAATAATCTAGGGTTTCTTTGTCCTCTTTGATATTAAGCAAAACACACAATAATCTTTTAATGTGTTCTCTGTCCATAGTGCTTAATAATTTATCAATATTTTTAAGAATCTTTAACACTTCGTTGTCTGTCATTTTTTTGTTCTCTTGTTATTTCACAAGCAGAATAATTGCAAACTATTAAAAATTAGTCAATATAGATATTTATTCAATAACACATTTTATTTCTGGACATTTTTATTGTATTAGTATAAAATCTGCCACAACGCGGGTGTGGTATAATGGTAGCACGAAAGCTTCCCAAGCTTTAGACGAGGGTTCGATTCCCTTCGCCCGCACCAAAAATAGAGCCGACCAGAGAGTCGGTTATATTTTTGGATTGTGGAATATAAATTCAGGTTAATAGATATATGTCGAAAAAACTATAAAAATACCCGCCATAACGGCGGGTTTGTTTTATTGACCACGAACGCGCGCATAATAACGTTTCATTTTCTTTACGTTGTTATACATAGCATTGCGGTCTGCTTCAGACAAATGCTTGTTGTTTTCTTCAATTGTCTTCAACATTTTTAAAACTTTAAGACTGTGTTCTTTGGAAATAACGTGTTCATATTTGTAATAGAAATTACCAATCGTATTTATCAAAGTATCACAATTAGCAACAGAAGAATAATCTGTTTCTTTAACATTTACTCTTGTATGTCTTAATTTTACATCGCTCATTTTTTGCCCTTTTATTTGTATTGTTGTTGAATTTGTGTGAATTTTCTTTGCATGCTGCGCAAAACTTTTGTGGATTGGATTTGTTGAAGGTTTCTCATCATCTTGGTTAACAATCTCCAATCTTCAGGTTTAAGTTTTGCATGTCGCATAAACCATCTAATCTGGTTTAATAATTCTGTTGCAGTTTGGTCTTGTTTTGAAGTTTCTGGTATGTATTCGTAATTTCTGTGTTTGTTTTCTTGCATAGTTGCCTCCTTGGGCTAAGATGGTTAGTCCTTTGTTGGTATTTGCAACAACTGATCTGGATAAATCAAATCAGGGTTTTTGATAGTGTTTCTTTCTGCTATCATTGTAAACAAGATTCCTTTGCGTAAGAAATTGCGTGCGATTATCCACAAACAATCCCCGCGACGTACTGTATAGAAAGTATTATCATCACCGGTCATTTCTGGCATGATAAATTTGTGTTCTATATCAGCAATGGTTGTTCCTTCGCTGTCATGAAGACGGATATTTAATTTATAACTTTCACCGCTTTTTAATTCTCCAACATCTGCGCCCAGCCCGTAGTTTTTGTAATCAGATACGCGGGCAAAGCCCAAATATTTATCGTTCAAAGAAAGCGATACACGCAATCTTGGCAAGGCTTTGCCTGTAACAATCATACGACCAGTATCAAGATAATCTATTTTTGATACAATCAAATCGCCATCTGCCAAAACAGGGGCTTGCATAACTTTGCTGCCGTTTTTTGTCATTAATAATGATACAGAATTTTTATAACCTTGTTCAGAAATATACACAAATACAGAATCAACAGATTTTATGTTTTTATCTGTGTCAATCAAAGAAATAACATAATTACCCGGCTTTAAAACATCATTAGGAGCATATACGAATTCGCCGTCTTTGTTTGTATGTACTGTTGCAACAAGCTTTTTGTTTATCATCACAGAAATATTAGATTCGCGCACATTGCGTCCTGCGATAATAATGTTTCCTGTTTTTTCGATTCTTACCAAATCAAACGAAGGAGTGTTTTGTTTTACGGTTTGTTTTACAGATCTTATAATAGGTTCTGGCACAGTTGGTGCAATAATTTTGACAGGCGCATTTATTCTAAAAAACATAATAAACAAGGCTATTAAAATTACCACCAAAGCACAAAGAATAGGGAACCAGTAAGCTTTCAAAACAGATTTGTTTCTAGTTTCTTTTTTTTGTTCGATTACGACACTTTTGTTTATAACAACTTTCTGGTTTTCGTCATTTTTTTCAAAAACATTAAATCTTTTCAAAAAATTACGAGTAAAAGCACGACGATTATCCAACCAAGACTGTTGACGATCAATAGCGTCATTTATAATGTCGTCTGTGGAACGTTTTGTTTTACCCATATTTGTATTTGCCATAATATACCTCGTTTGTTTTTGGTCTTTGACAAAATTATTCCAAAAAATATTTATTTGTCAAGATTTTTGTGATATAATGAACACAGAATATGCATAGGAGAAAAAATTGGCAAATAAAAAGATAGGAATTATGACAACAGGCGGTGATTGTTCTGGACTTAACACCGCTATTCAACGTTTGGTTGAAGGTTGTGTTCGTCGCAAATGGAGTGTTATAGGAATCAAAGATGGAACGGACGGGCTTTATGAAAACCCGCCAATGACGGTTGATTTGTCTCGTGAAACATTTCAATTTGCGTCTTCTCATTTGGCGGGCAGTATTTTATCTAATGGAAATGCAGCTAGTACTAACTTTGTAAAATCTGCTGCAGCTGGCAAAATGGGTGCCTTTAATAAAAGATTGCAAAAAGGCATAAAAGATTTAAACCTTGATGCAATGGTCATAATTGGTGGCAACGGTTCGTTATCGTTGTCACATTTATATCGAGAAATATATTCTGGGCTGCAATTAGTTTGTATTCCAAAAACAATTGATATGGATGTTCCATTAACGGACAAAACTATTGGTTTTGATACAGCAGTTCAGCAACTGGTTTCTTATTGTGATCAATTATTATTGACAGCACGTTCACATCATCGCTGGTTTGTTGTTCAAACTATGGGGCGCGAATGTGGACAGCTGGCGCTGCATAGTGGCGTGGCTGTTGCGGCGGACGCAATTTTGATTCCAGAAATAAAATTTGATATTGATAATTTGATTAAATATATAAAACAATCTCGTCGTGATTACGGTATTATTATGGTGTCCGAAGGAATTTCAATACGTGGACATTCTGGTAAACCTGCTGATATGGTGTCGCGTAAATTAACTGCCGCAGGCATTGCAAACAGAACTGCTTTCCCAGAACATATTCAAAGGGCAGGTGACACAGTAGCAAGCGATAGAATATTGGCGTCTGCATTTGCAGATACAGCACTAAAAGCAATCGAATCAGGCGAAACAAATGTAATGACAGTTGTCCAAAACGGTGAATATAAAACTATATCTTTGGACGAATTTTTTAAGTCTGGAAAACAAGAAAAAGACCCACATATTATTGGGGCGATGACATCAAATGCGTATGTAGAACCTGACAACATCTTGCTTCAAATTGCAACAGATATGGGTATTTATATCGGCGAAAAAAAGAAATAAAAAAAACCGCCCAAACGGGCGGTGTTTTATTTTACATCTTGTGGTTGCATCTTGCGTTGTATTTTTGCCAGTAACAGATTTGCTGATTCATTCAAAGTTCTTGCTGTCATACCAGAATTTTTAACAGCATCAACAATTTCGTATTCGCAAACATCTGTATTTGGCTTAAAACTTTCACCGATTACATAGATTTTATCACCAGGTTTCAAAGTCTTTACAAATTCAGGAATTGTTTGCAAACCGTTCATATTGTAATTTACTACAAAATGTCCCCAAAGTGAATTTTTTGCATCTACACACAATGTTTCGTTCATCTTGGTCAAAGATAAAACGGTAGATTTTTCTGCTTTTGGTTTAATATTTTTCATCATAAACAACTCCTTTTTTACATCTTTTGAATTATATCAAAACCCCAGAAAAAATCAACAAAAAACCGCCTAAAAGGGCGGCTTTGTTAAGGTAAGAAAAATTTTATTTCTTTTCAGAAAAATCTGCGTCTGTTGCACCTTGGTCGCCAGATTCAGATGATTTGTTTCCTTCTGCTTTTTGCGCTTCTTGGGCGGCTTTGTAAACAGCTTCACCCAATTTCATCGCTTTTTCAGTTAACGCATCTGTCTTTGCTTTCAAAGATTCAACTGTCGCTTCTGCTTTTGCCAATTCGTCGCTTAATTCTTTCCTGGCGGTTTCGATGGCTTCGCGTTCCTGTGCAGAAATCTTGTCGCCGTGCTCTTTCAAAGATTTTTCAATACTGAACACCGCGGTTTCTGCTGTATTTTTTGCTTCGGCTAATTCTTTTTTCTTTTTATCTGCTTCGGCATTAGCGGCTGCTTCATCAACCATACGTTTGATTTCGTCTTCAGATAGCCCGCCATCAGATTTAATTGAAATAGCCTGTTCTTTGCCGGTTCCTTTATCTTTTGCAGACACGTGAACAATACCGTTCGCGTCAATATCAAAAGATACTTCTATTTGAGGCATACCACGTGGGGCAGGTGCAATACCTTCCAAATTAAATTGACCCAACAGTTTGTTATCCGCAGCCATATCGCGTTCACCTTGGAATACACGAATTGTCACAGCCGATTGATTGTCTTCGGCAGTAGAAAAGATTTGGGATTTCTTGGTTGGGATTGTTGTATTGCGGTCAATTAAACGCGTAAATACGCCACCCAATGTTTCAATACCCAAAGACAAAGGTGTTACATCCAACAAAAGAACATCTTTGACTTCGCCTTTTAACACGCCACCTTGAATAGCAGCACCCATAGCAACCACTTCATCAGGGTTAACACCTTTGTGTGGTTCTTTGCCAAAGAATTCTTTAACTGTTTCTACAACCTTTGGCATACGTGTTTGACCACCAACCAAAATAACTTCATTGATTTGAGATGTTGTAAGACCTGCGTCTTTCAAAGCTTTTTTGCATGGTTCAATTGTCTTTTCAATCAAATCAGCGACCAAAGATTCGAGCTTAGCACGTGTCAAAGTTGTATTAAAGTGTTTTGGACCTGTGGCATCTGCTGTCAAATAAGGCAAATTGATATCGGTTGAAGTCTTGGAAGACAATTCAATTTTCGCCTTTTCTGCGGCTTCTTTTAATCTTTGCAAAGCCAATTTGTCGCCAGACAAATCAATGCCAGTTTGTGCTTTGAATTCTTCGATTAAATATTTCAAAACGCGTGCATCAAAGTCAGAACCACCCAACGCAGTATCTCCGTTAGTAGATTTTACTTCGAATACACCATCAACGATTTCCAATATAGACACATCGAATGTTCCACCACCCAAATCGTAAACCGCAATAACGCCATCTTTGTCTTTGTCCAAGCCGTATGCCAACGCAGCAGCCGTAGGTTCGTTAACGATACGCAACACATTTAATCCGGCAATACGACCTGCGTCTTTTGTTGCTTGACGTTGAGAATCATTAAAATAAGCAGGCACAGTAATAACTGCATCAGTAATTGTTTCGCCCAAATAGCTTTCTGCGTCTTTTTTCAATTTAGACAAAATCATTGCAGAAATCTGAGATGGCGCATATTTTTTGCCATCAACCTCGACCCAAGCATCGCCATTATCACCTGCAACGATTTTATAAGGAACGCGTTTTTCAATTTCTTTGACAGCAGGGCTATCAAAGCGCAATCCCATTAAACGTTTAATTTCATAAATAGTATTTTCTGGATTAGTTACCGCTTGGTTTTTAGCTGTAATACCAACCAATTGTTCGCCGTTGTTTGTAATCGCAACCACAGATGGTGTGGTACGTTGACCCTCAGCATTTTCAATAATTTTTGGGTCTGTTCCGTCCATGAAAGCCATAGCGGAATTTGTTGTTCCTAAATCAATACCTAATACTTTTGCCATATTTAAAGCCTCCTTAGAAAGTTTTGCTTAACCGAAATATAGTTATAAACAATCGCTTTTCAAGGGGTGTAAAACAAAAATATTATATGGTTTTTATTCATACAAAAAACCGCCCATTTGGGCGGTTAATCTTATATTCAACAAAGATATTACTTCTTTGCTGGGGCTGCCTTTGCAGGTGCAGCGGCAGGTGCAGCAGCAGCGGCTGCTTTTTTCGCATCTGTTTCTTCTGGCATTTTACCACCGATAGTGGCGAAAGCCAAATCTGCCATATGCAGACCCAATGTAATACCTTTTGGCAACACCAAATCAGAACCGTGGATTGTATCACCGATATTTACATCTGCCAAATCAATTGTAATTTTTTCTGGCATATCGTGAACCAAACCAACAAGACCAACTTTACGAACAGCAAAGTTCAAAACACCGCCCAATTTGATACCTTTGGAAACATCAGCATTGATAACTTCCACAGGAACAACAACACGGACAGGTTCTTTGACATTGATGCGTTTAAAATCAACGTGAACAACTTTGTCAGACACTGGATGATATTGAATATCCATCAACATAGCATCTTCTTTGCCATTTGGTGTATCAATTTCAAACAACTTTGTTCGCAGAGAAGGTTGTCCCAACAACATATTAAAATCGCGTCCGTTTAATTCGATGGACACAGGTTCTTTCTTTTCGCCATAAATCACAGCAGGGATGTTAGCGTTCTTGCGAACTGCACGTGCGGCCCCCTTGCCAGCAACTTTGCGAATTTCAGCATTTAATTTAATAGCCATTTTTAATCCTTTTATGGTTTTTGTTTTTTCTCTTGCGCGACCTCCAAGGGTGTCGTGCGCGGCATATTATGTAATAAATTTATCGAAAAATCAAGCGTTTTTAACTATTTTTTTACTAAAAACAAAAATCTGGCACGACCATAGGTTTTATCTTTGGCAATTTCCCAAATATCATCAATTTTCGGTGTTTGTTGATTTGATTCGAATTCCCAGATTAAAACAGCGCCATTTTTTGCGACTTTACCCAACTTTTTTACAAACAACGCACCCAAACCAAAATCGGCATAGGGTGGGTCTATAAAAATCAAATCCGTATTTGGACCATATTTGGATAATACCGATACAGAATCTGTCATTTCTACGGTTGCAGATTCATTTAAAGAAGCCAGATTTTTTTTGATTGTATCAATCGAACTTTTGGAATTGTCAGTAAAAATAACTTTTGCATTATTAAAACGCGACAAGCATTCCAAACCAAACGCACCAGAACCCGCAAAAGCATCCCATACAACAAAAGGCTCTGTTGTGTCTAACACATCATTTAACATATTGAACAGCGCACCACGTGCCATATTTTGTGTTGGACGCGCGCCAGCCGGCAAATTTAGTTTTTTGCCGCGATATTTACCAGAAATAATTTGCAAATTCGATTTCATAGTATAAACTTTACATTATGAATTTTATGAATCAAGCATTTTTATCTGCAAAACGCGCATTGTCACATGATGATGTACCTATTGGTGCTGTTGTTGTCAAAGATAATAAAATCATAGCACGCGGCGAAAACCGTGTTCAAACAGACAAAAATCCGACCAAACATGCTGAAATAATCGCGATTGACAAAGCATGCAAAAAATTAGATGCTAAATTTTTGGATGGCTGTGATTTATATGTGACATTGGAACCATGTGCCATGTGTGCCACAGCAATTTCTTTTGCCCGAATAAAAAATATTTATTTTGCAGCAACAGACGAAAAGGGCGGTGGCATAACCACAAACGCAAAAATATTTGAAACTGATAAGCATTTATGGAAACCAAACATTATTCAAATGCCAGAATATGCTGATAAATCTGCCAAAATGTTGCGCGATTTTTTTAAACAACAACGAAACAATAAAAAAGAAACACTGTAATCGCAGGGTTTTTTTACACCAAACTTTTACCGGTCATTTCTTTTGGTTTTTCTATGCCAGCCAATTTTAATATTGTTGGGGCAATATCACTTAAACCACCATCGCGAACCGTAAATTTTTCATTTGATACCATTATAAAATTCACAGGATTAGTTGTATGCGAAGTAAGCGGGACATCGTGAACTTCGTCCCACATTTGTTCACAATTTCCGTGGTCTGCAATAATTAAAACGCAACCGTTTAATTCCAGTACTGCTGGCACTACGCGTTGTAATTGTTTGTCTAAAAATTCCATCGCTGTAATAGCAGCTTTTTCATTTCCAGTATGGCCAACCATATCACCATTTGCAAAATTTAATAAAACAACATCAAATTTAGACAATCTTGGCAACAATTCGTCAGTAATTTCTTTTGCTGACATTTCTGGTTTCATATCAAAAGTCGCCACAGCAGGAGACGCAACCAAAACCTTTTCTTCGTTTTCATAATCAATATTGCGTTCTGCATCAATAAAGTAAGTCACATGGTTATACTTTTCTGTTTCTGCAATACGCAGTTGCGATTTCCCATTTGCCGCCAACACATCGCCCAAAGTGTTTTCTGTTTTCAAATCTGGCAAAAGTGCCGGGCAAACTTCGTTTAACCCTTCGCCATATTGTGAAAAGCAAAGTATATGGCATCCATTTTCAAGTATTTTGCGCATAATTTGACGCGCACGATCAGAGCGATAATTACAGAACAAAAATCCGTCGCGCGTTGTTAATTTTGTTTCTCGAATAACAGTTGGATTAATAAATTCATCTGTTTCGCCACGCGCATACGCATTTGCCAAGGCTTCGTCAATTGTTTTTGCATGATATTCTGCTTCGCCTTTGGCAATAGCATCAAACGCCAGTTGGGTTCGATCCATATTATTATTTCTGTCCATAGTATAATAACGCCCAGACAAAGTTCCAAAAAACACAGACCCCTTGTCCAAAGCACCACGCAATTCAGTCTTTATCAAATCGATGTATTTTTGTGCAGATTGCGGGGGTGTATCACGGCCATCTGCAATAAAATGAATACAAACACGCAACCCATTTTCGATAATATATTTTGTTGCTTTTAAAATGTCGTCAATATTTGCATGAACGCGTCCATCAGACATTAATCCAGCAACATGAACCATGCCACCATCTTGTTTAACAGACGAGATAAAATCGTTCAATGGTTTGTTTTTGCTTAAATCTTCAATCTCAAACCTGCGTAAGAATTGATTTACTATACGTCCTGAACCGATTGTTATGTGTCCAACTTCGGAATTTCCCATAACACCGGCAGGTAATCCAACTGCATTACCACTAGCATCTAACCTAGAGTGTGGATATTTATCAAGCAAATCATTAAAATAGGGCATACGTGCCAAAGCAACAGCATTGTGTTCGTGTTTTGGGTTGATTCCAACCCCGTCTAAAATACATAAAACTATTGGTTTCATAATATTAAATCCTTTTCTGCAAAATATTAACACATAAGTTTTTTGATTGCAAAACAAAAAGAAAAATTGTATATATAACACATAAGGAAATATTTCATAACATTAGGGGGCCGTTATGGTTCGTAAAGCCGGTCTTATCAACGAAGTTGATCATCATATCGCACAGCGCTTGCAACTGCGCCGTGTTATGTTGGGAATGTCTCAAACTGATTTGGCACATCGTTGTGGTGTTAGTTTTCAGCAAATACAAAAATACGAAACCGCGGGCAATCGAATTCCTGCTGCGCGCTTGTTTGATTTAAGTCAGGCTTTGGAAACTCCGGTTGCATTTTTCTTTTCCGGACTTCCTGGCAATCTTCCGCCAGAAACCAAGTCTACTCGTTCAATGCGTGTTTCAGAACCAAACGAAGACGACCCTTTGTCAAAAAACGAAACTTTGCAATTAATAAATTTATATTGGAATCTTCCTAATGATTCTCAACGTGAAGTGGTTATGAAAATGTTAAAAACATTAAACGGTGCAAAAGATTAAAAAACAAAAAATTATCTTTAATTAAGCTCGCAAAATGCGAGCTTTTATCTTATTCTACTAAAAGATTTGTGTTTGCTTGTAAAGGTTGTACATCCGTAATAATCAAGTTGCATTGGTTGTTGTTCCAATATCCACCTAACAAATCTTCGCAAGCGTGTTCATACCAAGCAGGGTGCATGTTACATATATTGTTATTGTAGTTTGCATAATTGCCCAAAGCCGCGCATTGTGCTTCTTGGTCTTGTATACACCATCCTGTTTCAACCAAATTAAAATCATTCATTTGTGCAAGATTAGTAATTTGTGTTCCATAGTATGTTATATAAAAATCTTGCGCCAAAACCGATGGTTGTGGACTAGACCATTCATACGCAGAAACCCAGGTGCCCCCAACTTCTTCACAAGCCGCCGTAAAAGCGATACCTAATTCATCATAAATGTTTTTAATAACCTGATTCATTAGATTAACATTAAATGCATCTGAGTCTTGTAAGGTATTTGAAGAATCGCTGTTTACCAATTCAGACGGACAAAACGTTTTTCTGCGAACTTCCATCGCGGCGCGCAATTGCGAACGAGACATTTTATCTGGACGACATTTTCCGAATTTTATCGCGTCTTCTGTTCCGATATCTTCATCGCATAATTCGTGTGCATATTTTGTTAATGCTGCTTCACATCCTTCGGCTACCTTTGCTGCATCAACCGTGTCAACAAAAGTTAACAAAGTTTGCAACCCGCAGGTTTTACCACTAACATTACTAAGTTTTTGGGTTTTGTCATCGTATGCACAACCGTCCGGGTCACCATATAAAGAAGCGCAACCCAACACTTTGTCATAACACATGCCGCGTGCAGTTACTGCCGCAATTGCATTTGTAGATTGCATTTGTGTCACATCCGTTTCTTTTAATCCCCCAGATTGGTTGTCGTAACATTCTTTGATCACAGCAACACAAGAATCTTTGACTTCTTGTATTTTTTCATCTTGTGCCTGAGCTATTTGAATAATCGCGGCGCGCTTAAATTCGTACCACACAGTATCAGCAATATCACGACAAGAATTCAAGGCAGTTTCTGCATGTTGTTTTCTGCCATCCATCCACTTGTTAAAGTCTGGGTTTGCACTTAATAATTCCTTCTGACCATCAAACACTATCAATTTATTTAATTCAAACAAAGCCTTTGAAAGAATAGGTTCACCAGTAGTTGCGTTTATATATTTTCCAGTATCATAATCCAAGCATCTTTCATAATTTTCACCACACACAGATGGTTGTCTAAAAGCTTGTTCTACTGCACTCAAGCATTCATTAACATCTTTGGAATTGTGTGCGCGATATTCTTCTAATCTTGCATCGCGCAAATATTTTTCTGCTGTTCTGATGGTTTCTTCCACAGAAAGTTTTTTTGCGTTAACGCTTTTTTCATATGTATTACAATCTTGAGTTATCATAATAGGATAAGAGCTTTGTGCTAATTTGAACACTGCTTCACTTCCGCAAATATCACGTGTTACTTCCGCACATTGCTTGGCAGCGCTGTTGTACAAAGCCTTGCCTTCTAAATCTGCCATATTAGAAGTTGCGTTCGTGTTAAATATAGAAGAAGAACCGCCTTCCCAAATATCATCGTCCAAGCCAAAGTTAGAAAAATCCAAAATTCCCAAAGAATTCAATCCGCTAGATTGTTGTTTCCCTGACAAGACATCTGTTATACTATCAAGCAATTTTTGTGAAGCACTTGAATCTTTTTTCACAGCGTTCTCGCCGGCTGTAGCAGTATACATAGCGCTAACTTCAGCTGCTGTTTTATCCACAGCATTCAAATTTTGATTTTGAAAATCAGCAAGTAACTGCAAAGCTTTGTCCAATCTGTCCGAAGTATCTCGAAAGTCCTTGAATTTATCACTGCAATAACATCTTCTATAAGTATCGTTTGCGTTTGCACAAAATTGATCCATACAAGTAGCATACGCGTCGCGACAACCTGCATAACCACCGCCAATCTTGGTAATATCATTGAATACAGCCGTTGCACGCGCTGTTCCTGCGCGAGAAACATTAACAGAACTTTTCTTTGGCATAGCAGATTGATTAATTGTTCCACTTTTGACAACGCCTGCGCGAGACTTATTAGCAACTTTTGATTCTGACTGTGCAGAACGCGCTTTGACAACAACAGGAACACCAGAATGAACACTTTGTGCGCTGCGTGCTTTGCGGGTGTTCTTTGTCACGCTTCTGGCTACCACGGACGAGCTGTTTGTTCTTGAATCTTGAACAAACGAACCATCACGAACACTATTAGCAGAAACACGCGGGTTTTTTTGTTGAACGGCAAAAACCGCCACAGGCACTAATAATGCAACAATAGACAATTTTAAAATATTTCTAACAAAACCCGCCACTTTTACGCTCTCTCTTTTTATGCTATTCTAGCATTTTTTAGGGTGTCAACGCAAGACTTTATTCTATGCAACAATTAACGGCGTTTTTTACCCATTGACCAAGTCGTTTAACCCCAGAAACATTTTTTTCTTCTTTCTGAACTTTCTTTGCAACTTTTTTGTCTTCTTTTGTTGTGCAAATCTCTGATGCAGCTTCATAAAAAGTTGGTACAGATTCATGCACACCATCTAAATTAATCAAATGCATATTTAATCCCCAAAACAAAGAATATAAATCATAAGCCCGCATAAACATTTCTATGGCATCCTTTTTGCGACCAGCCCCCATAGCCTTGGTTCCCACTTCATACAAACGCATAGATGCAGCCAACAAATGTTTAGAAATACACCAAACTTCACCATCTTCCGGACCAGATTTTTTAACAATGCGTTCCATCAATTCTTTGCGCATATTACGAACAGTGTTAATCAAATCATAAAAACCTGTTTTACCTGTTTTTGCACCACTAAAAAAGAAATGTTCTTCCAAAGACACCAAATTCATTAATGCAATAGACAAATCTTGGTCCGAAGATAAATCTAATGGATTTGCTTTTTTGGCAGCATCCAATTTTTCAATCATTTCTTCCATAGATAATTTTTTATCTGATTTTTTCATTTTTTTTACTCCATTAAATATTAAATTAGCACAAAACGATACCTATTGTTGGCAACCATTTAATTATTGTCCAAAAAACACCTGTCATTACCATCAAACCTATGAAAGGCATAACGACTTTTTGAAAAGGAAATAGTGCATGTCCACCATTGTTTTTTTTGATACGCATATACCACAATTCCATCAAAATAAAAGTAGTCGCACCAACCAGAGTTCCTAACAAGAACTGATCCATACCCCACATGCAGTTTTCCCACCATTCTACGAACGGATGCCCGACAGGAATAAAATAAACACTGGTCAACAAGGATATATACACCAACATGTTTAAAATATACCATAACGGATTTTTAACATTATGCTTATGCATATAATTTGCAGTCCAGCCAATCAAAGATACAGTTAAACCGCCAGCCCAAATACCAGTTAAAACATCTTTGACCCCCAGCATACGCATGCCTTCCAATCCGGCACCAATCGCAATAGTGCAAACAGGACAAACGGCTTCTGCAACAGAAATAAACACAAAAACAGATAACAAACCTAATAATATTTTCTTCATATTTTTCCTTCCTTAATTTTACCTTGGATTATTTTATCAAAAAACGATAAATCAGGTCAACAAGATTATTATACTTTTTGAACTGCGCGCATATGAGCCGATCTGGCGCGCGGATTGTTGTTTAATTCTTTTGGTGTTGGCACTGCAGGACGCAACATTTTATATTCTGGCACAGATACACTTGGTATTCTTGGGTCTCCCAAAGGTTCGCTCCATTTACGAAAAGTATTTTTTACTATTCTATCTTCCAGCGAATGAAATGTCACACAAATGCATTTTCCACCACTTCTTAACATATTGTGTACATCTTCCAAAGCGGATTTGATTTGTCCCATTTCGTCATTTACTGCTATGCGCAAAGCTTGAAACACAGGAGCCACATCATTCGGATTTTTAATTAAATCGCGTAATTGAAATGTTGAAGCAGGGCTGTTTTCCTTTAAGAGCCTTGCCAACAGCCGAGACTTTTTTATGTCTCCATATTCATACAAAATATCAGCTAGTTCTGCTTCAGATAAATTCCTAATCAAATCTGCAGCTGTTGTTTTTAATCTGGTATCCATGCGCATGTCAAGTGGTGCATCAAACCGAAAAGAAAAACCTCGTTCACCATTGTCTATTTGCATAGAGGAAATACCTAAATCAAAAACTACATCATCAAAATCATTTTTATCTAATTTTGATATTTCTGAAAACGCAGAATTTATAAAACAAAATTTATCTCGGTATTCAGACTTTAATTTTTCTGCATCAACTACAACATTTGTATCACGATCAAAAGCGATAACTTTTGCGCCAGCTTCTAAAAAAGCACGACTATAACCGCCAGCACCAAAAGTACAATCAATTATTGTACGATTACGAACATCTCCCAAAGCGCTCATAACAGAATCTAAAAGAACAGGTATGTGTTTCGTCATTCTATATCAACCTTTATACCAAGCGCGGTTAAATCTTTCGCGGTTGTTGCACCTAATTCAACCATGTTTTTCAAAGCCAATGTAGTTTTTTGGTCCCCAGAATATAAATTCAAAACAATTTTAGTATTTCCACTTGGTAATACTGCCAATGCTTTTTTTACATTTTGTAACACAGATTTGTCACGAACATCTATAGTTATGCATTTTGCAATTTTTGCAACCCACTTTGCCAACGGGGTAATAGAATCTACAAATACCGAAACCCTGTCGTCGCGTACAGAAGTTTTTCCAGCAATTACAACTTCGGTTTCTGTGTTAAGAACAGTGGCTAATTCTATTGAAGATTCGCCAAATGCAACACATTCAATATTTCCAAAACTATCCGAAGCATTTATTGTTAACATGTCTTTGCCTGTTTTGGTTTTTCGTTTTGAAAAAGAATTAACATTTACAGCAATCATCACAGATTTTCTATCTGCAACATTCATCAAAGTCTGACTTGTCACTAATTTTTCACGCGCGATTAAATGTTTATATTGGTCTAATGGATGTGCAGAAATATAAAAGCCTAATGCAGATAATTCATTTTCTAATCTTTGTGCAAAAGTCCATGGTTTTGTCTTTGGTAAATCTTTTAATAATCTGTCTTCGTTTTCATCATCTTGTGTAGTATTAGCAAACAAGGACAACGAATTAGCACTTTCACGAGATTTAGAAGCATACGCCAATATCGCATCAGCGTTCATGAATATTAACGCACGATTTTTTTCCAGAGAATCAAGAACACCAACTTTTGCAAAAGCTTCTAGTATTCTTTTGTTAATAATAGGAGAACATCTTTTTGCAAAGTCGGTAAGGTTTTTGAAATTACCGTTCCTTTCTCGTTCTGCAACAATAGCATCTGTTGCGACAGTCCCCACACCCTTTATCGCAGCCAAAGCATAAACTATTTTACCATTTTTCACAGTAAAAGTAGATTCACTTTGATTTATATCTGGTGGCACAATTTGAATGTTAAAATTAGATTTTGCATCATCAACAAATATAGCCAGTTGATCAGTATCGTTCATATTACTAGACATAGAAGCCGCCAAGAATTCTGCTGGAAAATGCGCCTTTAAATATGCACACTGATTAGCAACGATAGAATAGGCGATAGCATGCGATTTATTAAACGCATATTTAGCAAATTCTTTGAATTTTTCCCATAAATCTTTCGCAGCGCTTTCTTCCAAAGTTCCTTCTTTTTTACAGCCTTCCAAGAATTTTATTTCCATTTCTGCCAACAAATCTGCTTTCTTTTTACCCATTGCTTTTCGCACAGTATCAGATTGACCACGCGTAAAGCCTGCTAGCGCACGTGTTAAAAGCATAACTTGTTCCTGATAAACAATGATACCATAAGTTTCTTTTAATATCGGTTCTGCACGCGGATGAACATATTCAATAGGTTCTTCACCATGCATACGCGCAATAAATTGAGGAATAAACGCAATAGGTCCAGGACGATTCAAAGCGTTTAATGCTGATATTTCCAAAAAACTTGTTGGGTGCATTTTTTTCAAAGTTTGTTGAACAAAAATAGCATCGAATTGGAATATTCCTTCGGTTAATCCAGATTGCCAAAGAGACATGGTTTTTTCGTCGTCTGTCGGTATTTGGTCTAAATCTATGTTAACACCATGTGTTTTTTGAATTAATTTGGTTGCGTATTTCAATACAACCAAAGTTTCCAAACCCAAAAAGTCAAATTTAATCAACCCAGCAGATTCCAAATAATGCCCATCAAATTGACAAGATGGCAACGGGTTCGCAGGATCACGATATACAGGTGCGATTTTTGTAGTGGGTCTATCGCCAATAACTACTCCACACGCGTGTTGACCAAGATTTCTTATAGAACCTTCTAAATCTTCCGCAACAGAAACAACTTTTTTCATATCTGAATCGTTGTCTAAAATCTCTTGAATTTCACGTGAAGAATCCACGGCTTCTTTTAAAGTCTTGGCTTCTGACGGTATCAATTTAGACAATCTGTCAGATTTAGAATATGGCATACCATAAACGCGTCCAATATCACGCACAGCGCCGCGCGCTTGCAAGCTGCCAAAAGTTATTATACGACATACTGAATCGCGCCCATATTTTTCACCAACATAATCTAATACACGTTCAATACCGGTTGGTTCAAAGTCCACATCAAAATCAGGCATAGAAATACGATCTGGATTCAAAAATCTTTCAAACAACAATCCATATTTTAACGGGTCAACATGCGTTATACCCAATGCCCATGCCACAATAGACCCAGCCCCAGAACCGCGCCCCGGTCCAGTTAAAATATCGTTGTTGCGACACCAGTTTATATAGTCTGCAACAATCAGAAAATAACCAGGAAAGCCCATACCAATGATAACGCCTAATTCATATTCGGCTTGTTCAAAATAGGGGGCTGTATCAGTAATATTATGCTGTTCAAGACGCGCTTTCAAACCATTCATAGTTGCGTCGCGCAACATTTTACATTCTGTTTCTAAATCGTCACCAAAACGCGGCAACAAAGGTTTTTCATGAACATTAACATAAAAAGCACAACGTTTTGCAATGTTAACAGTATTTTCAATCGCTTCCGGTAAATCAGAAAACAATTCTGCCATTTCTTCAACAGATTTGAAATATTGTTCCGAAGATTTGCGCGGTCTATCTGGATCAATAACTTTTGTTTGTCCCAACACACAGCCCAAAGCATCCATTGCTTCATAATCAGAACGCGCAGGGAAACACACATCGTTCGTAGCAACAATCGGGACATTCAAATCGCGTGCAATTTGTAAAAATATAGGTTCTGTTTTTATTTCGTCTTCTAAACCGTGGCGCTGAATTTCGATATAAAAATTATTACCAAACATTTCAAGAAAATCTTTGGCTATGTTCATCGCAGCATCATTTTGATTGTTTAATACCGCCATACCAATTGGTCCAGTATGCGCACCAGACAAACAAATTAAATCACTTTTATACTTATTCAATTCTTCCAATGTAATATACGGCCCCAAATGATGGTTTTCTTGGCGCATATACATCACACGGCTTAATTCACAAAGATTCAAATAACCTTCGTGATGCTTTGCCAACAAAACAATTTTAGACAACGATGATTGTCGTAATATCTTCGGGTCTGCATTATGATGATTCAAAGATATCTCTACACCGATAATAGGCTGTTTTTTATTGGACGGCATTACATCGGAAAATTCTGCACATCCAGACATCATATTTGTATCTGTTAATGCACAAGCAAACATATTATTGTCAGCACACAGTTCAGGAATTCCCTTTAATATGCCCAGCTTTTTATTGCTGGCAACAGACAAAGTGCTGGCCCCGACAGATATTTTTGAATGAACACGAAGATGCACAAAATCCGCCATAATAAAACAATCCTTCCTTTGCCCTAGAATGCGTTAATTCAATTTGCCATGGCAATGTTTATATTTTAATCCAGAACCGCATGGACACAACGCATTACGACTTATATTCATATTAGCCATATTGCCTTCTGACGCAGTTTGATTTAATGCAGAATCATGTTGAGCCTGCTGTTGCGCGGTTTTATCAACATCAGCACGAGTTAATTCCATACGACAAATATACGCAACGGACATTGTTTTGAAATTTTGAATTGTATTTTTGAACAATTCCAATGCTTCGTTTTTGTACTCATACAAAGGATTCTTTTGAGCATACCCACGCAAACCAATTGCGCCTTGTAAATAATCCATTTGTTGTAAGTGTCGTTTCCACACAGCATCCAAAGCACCAAGCATCATCTGTTTTTGTGCCATTTGCATTAATTCGTTTCCGTATTTTTCTTTTTGTTGTTTATAACGACGCATACCCAAATTAAACAATGTTTCATACGCAGCGCGTTCAGATATAGTTTCATCTGTTTTCCATTTATCTATATCTGTGATATCTAATGCAAATATGCGCATCATATCATCGTGCAAGCCTTTGGTATTCCAATCATCAGGGTGCGCCTTTTCTGGAATATTTTTTTCACAAATCAATTCAACTACATCGCCAATCAATTCAGTTGCCAAAGGTTCTAAATCTTCGGAACTCATTAAATCATTACGTTGTTTGTAAATAACAGTTCTTTGATCGTTCATAACATTGTCGTATTTCAACAATTCTTTACGCGCTTCAAAGTTTCTGGCTTCTACACGTTTTTGCGCTTTTTCTAAAGCCTTGGTTATCCAAGGATGAGTAATTGCTTCGCCAGGTTTTAACCCTAATGTAGTTAACATGCTTTCCAGTCTAGCAGCACCAAAAATACGCATTAAATCATCGTCTAACCCCAAGAAAAATTTAGAATCTCCGGGGTCTCCTTGACGACCAGAACGACCGCGCAATTGATTATCAATACGACGTGATTCATGACGTTCTGTCCCAATCACATAAAGCCCGCCGGCTTCCAATACAATCTTTTTATTTGCTTCTATTGTATCTATGATTTCTTTTTTCTTCTTTTCAAAATCAGGTGCGCTTTCATCTAATTCAGCAATTAAATCTTCCGCGTTACCACCCAGTTTAATATCTGTTCCGCGACCTGCCATATTAGTAGCGATTGTAACTGCGCCAGGCGCACCAGCCTGAGACACAATTTTCGCTTCGGATTCATGATGTTTTGCATTCAAAACTGCTGGTTTGATACCTAATTTTTCTTGAACTATCTTAGCCAGTTCTTCAGACTTTTCAATAGAAACAGTTCCTACTAGCACGGGCTGTTTGCGTTCAACACATTCTGAAATCTGTTTTATAATCGCTTCGTATTTTTCTTTTTTGTTACGATATATTTCATCGTGATGATCTATGCGCGCCACAGGTTTATTAGTTGGAATAGATACTACGCGTAATTTATAAATTTCTTCAAATTCAGCTGCTTCTGTCATAGCCGTCCCTGTCATACCAGAAAGAACAGGGTACATTCTGAACAAATTTTGATAAGAAATACTTGATACTGTTTGATTTTCTGGTTGAACTTCTACATGTTCTTTTGCTTCAATCGCTTGATGCAATCCTTTGCCAAAGCGACGACCACTCATTACACGACCAGTAAATTCATCAACGATTAAAACTTCACCATTGCGTACAACATAATTTACATTTTTTTCATATAAATGATGTGCCAACAAAGACTGTTGAAGATGCATAACCACCAACGCATTTTCAGCAGCATATAAATTATCTCCTATTAAAATATCGGCTTGTTTCAAAAGATTAGTGGCGTGGTCTATACCGGTTTCTGTCAAAGTCACATGTCTGTCTTTTTCATCTTTTTTATAATCTTCAGGAACTAATTGAACAACCACCGCATCAACTTTGTTATACAATTCACTTGTGTCTTCTGACGGTCCAGATATAATCAAAGGAGTTCTTGCTTCATCAATTAAAATACTGTCTACTTCGTCAACAATAGCAAAAAAGAACGGGCGTAAAACCTGCTGTTCTTTTGTGAATTTCATGTTGTCGCGTAAATAATCAAAACCTAATTCAGAATTAGTTACATAAGTAATATCACAATTGTATGCATTACGTCTTTCTTCATCGGACATGTCGTGTTGAATAATACCTACGCTCATTCCTAAAAACCTGTAAACTTGTCCCATCCATCCAGCATCACGCGAAGCCAAATAATCATTAACAGTAATCAAATGCGCACCTTTGCCATGCAAAGCTTTCAAATAAAGAGCAAGTGTAGCTACTAATGTTTTTCCTTCACCAGTTTTCATTTCAGAAATCTGACCATTATTCAAAACCATACCACCAATCAATTGCGTATCAAAATGACGTAATCCGATAGAGCGTTTAGAAGCTTCACGCACAGCCGCAAAAACATCTGGTAAAATCTCTTTTTCTTTTTCGCCGTTTTTCAATCTTTCGCGAAAAACATTAGTTAAATTATGAATTTCATCATCGCTCATCGCTGCGTATTTTGGTTCCAAATCATTTATCACAGCAACTGTTTTTTCATAACTTTTTACAATTCTATCATTTGCAGAGCCTAGCAACATTTTTAATATATTTTTCATTTCTTTTTTCCTTACCGTTCTTTCAAGACTTCTAACAAGCCCAAAAACACTTAAATCTTTACTTTTTATAGCAATTTTAAGCGTCTGGGTCAAGATACTTTATCTATATAATCAATATTTTTAAGAAAACAAGCTATTCAGGAAAAAATCTTGGTTTTTTAAGTAATTTTACCAAGTCAACACAGATTTATCATAAGCGTTATAAACCTTGTTGCCGCGCTGTATATGGAATTTCTTGTTTGACCCTTGGTGTATCACCAAATCTTCTTGTTCTTTTATCAAGAGATAATGCACACCACTGTCCAATGCCACACTCACAGCAGCGCTATTACCTTTATCAGCATACAAACAGATCTTTTCATCATCAATATGCCACCATTTACCAGATTCACACACGAATTCCCAACGCGCATAGAACACCTTGTCGCCGACATCAGTTGTGCTAACCGCCGTTTGACCACAACCAGAATATTCATCCGTTTCTGCATTATAACCCGTACACCATTCTACAAAACGATAACTATCATGAGTTACATTTGGGGTTGTCGGCAAGTTTGCCCCAACACCATATCTGTATTTTGACGGCTGCAAATCATCTATTGGTGTCGTTTTATCCATATAAGTAATCGTATATTCGTCCGGAACACAAGCTTGTACAAGATTGAACAAACCAGAACGGAAATCAATATTATCACGCGTCAAGACTGCACAATAATTAGTACAATTGTCTACACACGCATCATATGATGAATAATTGGCATTGAAAATCCAAGTATCAGAAACCAATTCAGTTGAATTATACTTTGTAGGTTTGCACCAACACGCACGACCGGTTCTGTTTTCATTTACAGTTGAAATATTGCCCGTATTCCTACCTTCAGTACTTGTACAAATAGATGTCCCGTGTAACGTACCATGGCTAAAGTACGCTTCCCAGCCACCAAGTTCAAAGGTATTTGCAACACGATTAGTGCCAATTTCGCCATTCAACTTTTTAAAAGCGAAGTCTGTTTCAGGACGAACACTTATATCAGCTTGGCCTAATGGATTTTCTTGTTTTTTATACCCATCTGGACATTTGATGCTCCACATTGCGGTACAAATCACATTTTCCGTTGGCATAGTGATTTGATTATCGGAAATGGTTATATCATTTTGCGTCTCGGTCTTACAGTTCCAAGTTTCAAATTCATAACCGGTATTCGCAACAATATTGGCTTCTGAATCAGAAAGCAGGGTATAAGTGTTGCCATATTCTACTTCTTCACTGGTCTCACCAATTCCATGTTCGCCAGGTTTATAAGTCACAGTAAACTTTTTCTTTTCACAAACATTATCATTATTCATCACATAGTTTTCAGCACAATCCCATGCAGCGTAGAAAACCTTGTCTCCTGTTTCATCGCCAGCATTCCAACCTGAAACAACACGATTATCAGCTTCGTCTTTCCATTCTTTGAACACATGGCCTTCTTTCAAGAATTCTTGTGGTAAACCTGTCGGCAAAGTTACGTTATCTGTAATAGTATATTCTGTTGGGTTAAGGTCATCATGAACCTTAGGCACACCATCAACCTTGTAAGTTATGGTATACGAAGCATCTTCATAAGCTGGCAAACAAGTTACACTATAAGGCACCACATTATCGTTGTCTTGCACAGAATAACTTTCGTTGTCAGATGCAGTATAAGAACAGTTCCAACCAGCAAAGTTTTTACCGAATTCACTACATTCATAATTTTCATCTGTAATATCATATGTTTGTGTTATATTGAATGTATCCTGATGAACTGCATTTGCAGGATATACACAATAATAATCTACATTATATTCTATTGGTGTCCAAATTGCGTTACATTGTGTGTCATTATTAACCGGGTAATGTTCACCAGCAACACCGTTCAGATTATCACAGTCCCAACCACCAAAAGTATAATATTCTTTTGTTCCACACTCATCATTACCATCTTTAAGAGCCCAAGGTTTATTATATTCAACATCATTAGGCTCAACATCTATATCATTATCACAATCATATCTGATTTTCCAATTATTAGGCACATATTCACAGTGTTCGGCAAAAATCACTTCGTCAGTAAGATTTGCAAGTTCTGCTGAATAATAGACCCGACCATCAAGATTTGAAAGCGTATAACCAGATTGGGCTGACGGACACTCTTTGAAACAATCTTTGGTTATATCTGTTATTCTTTGTTTTTCACCATTATTCCATCCTTCTGGACAAGTTAACAGATCAACCTTTACATACAGCACCTTGTCACCAGAATAAGTGCTTGGTATAGTATGTATGTCATTAGTTAATTCACCTGTTGCAGCGTTCCTAGCTGTATACCATCCCCAATCATTACCATCAATTACCTTAAAGCCTGTTCCTGTAAGTGCCGTATTAGTTTGTAATTTTGTTGGTAAATCAACAGACCCTGCTGTATAACCAGTTGGCGCCAAATCACCTATCGTCACAGGATTGCTATTCCCGAACACATACATATAGGTTATACTATATGGATTTTCTGTATATTGACAGTTGTCTGCATCTACATCATTTGGCCAGTACACCCGTCCATCGCCATTCAATGTCGCACCTGGCATTTGTGGACAACGTTTATAACACTGTTCTTCTTTTGAAATAACAGGTTGACCGTCAGAATTATATCCGTCAGGGCAGGTCAAAGCTTTTACTTTTACATACAGCACCTTGTCGCCAGAATAAGTGTTTGGTATAGTATGTATGTCATTAGTTAATTCACCTGTTACAGCGTTCCTAGCTGTATACCATCCCCAATCATTACCATCAACAACTTCATATCCAAAAGCATTAACTACGCTATCGACATCATCTTTTGTTGGCAAATTCACCGCAACACCATAAGAATAAGTAGTTGGTGTCAATCCAGACAAACCATTCTCTGGTTTTGGTT
Source organism: uncultured Pseudomonadota bacterium (assembly GCA_947303585.1). GTDB lineage: Bacteria > Pseudomonadota > Alphaproteobacteria > Rs-D84 > Rs-D84 > Enterousia. The sequence goes on from CAMYYT010000011.1 coordinate 35,494, forward strand.
CTTCTGTATCAAACACATATTTATAAGTTATTCTGTAGTCATTTTGTTCCCAAAGCGCATCGCATCTAACGGTTACATTGTTTTCATCAATCTTATCAACGATAGTTTCAACAACGGTCCAAACATCGTTATCACCCTGGGTTGCGGCATAAGTTGTATTTCCTGATATCCCTGTTGCAATATCATAAGAGCAAGACCATCCAGCAAAATGATTTCCATTCTTTGTGCAAGTATTTGGCGTTGAAGCAATCGTGATATCTTGATTAAACTCTAATTGTTGGTTTGCTGGTGCTGTCCCGCTTCCAGAACCACAAGTATACACTAAATTGCCTGTGTACGCTCTCCAATTTGCCTTTAATTCCGTAGAATCGCAACGAGTAACAGAACGAAGCACGCCAAGCATTTCATCGTTTTCAGACCACCCAATAAATTGATAACCTTCCAAGAGTGGGGTGTCAATATTTGCCCGCACACATTTCCATTGTGCATACCAAGTATCGTCTTCTTCAAGAGCCGCTGCCGCCACCGTTCCTTCGTTTGTAATAAAACCTTCTTCGTCTATAAGTGGTTCATCCACACCTTCTTCTATCGTTTCGTTTTGATAGAATCCGTCAAAGCTAAGATTTTCACTAACATCATCTGGCATATTTTGAACATCTGTCGAACCTGTTGGCAAATTAGCATTAAATGTTATGTTCACTAATTTACCAGTTGGCAAAGTTGTCAAAGAATGATCTATTTCGCTCATCAAATTAGTCTGTGAAGATTCAAGATATGCACCAACACCAAATTTGGTAAACAGTTCTGTTGGACTGCCATCTATTACACCACCTTTGGTTGCATTTTTATCCAAAGTAATCTTTGTTTCTTTGCAAACCGCAGTACAAGTCAAATCGCTTGTGTATAAATATGGTGATATTGTCCCCATAGCTTCATAAGTATCCACGTTTCCGTTTCTGTCACGACAGGACCATTCTTTGAATTCTGTGTTTTCCGGGCAAAAACATATCTTGTCAGTTGGGAAAAACTGATAATTTTGACCATACGAAGCAAGAGTAAACCGCAACGCCTCATCTAAATAAGGGTCTGCTGGTCCACCAACATCAGGATTACCTTCGCCACAATCAAAATTCACATAATATGCTTCTGGATAACAACCATCTTCCCCAGCAAACAAATCTTCTGTTCTGCCACGCATTACAGCGTCTGCACATCTGCTAGCACAGGAAGTATCACATCTTGAATTAGCAGGCAAAATTACTTCCACAGGGCTGGTCATTGGCACATATTGTGGCTGTCTTTGTAACGGCGCGATATACGCATTTACATGACAGAAACAAGAATCTGTCCGTCCTGTCGTGCTTATCACATTATTTCTGCATTCTGCAACACCACGAACAGAAGAACCATTATCATATCCAACCACCCATTCACCGTTATTCATAACCGGTGTCACATGAGTGTCCCATGCATTACTATGGTTTGGTGTACCGTTAAGTTCTTGTGTATACCAAGTAGTTGGTGTTGCTGTAATATTATTCAACGGATTAGCAACGAATTCTTCATTTTCATCGCAATCTGCTGGGCCCCACTGTGCGTACAAAACTATATCTTCGCGCATTCGTTTCGGATTAATTGTGATATCATAATTTGGGTGCTGACAAGTACTTGTCCCGTTACACCAACCTTTGAACACATAGCCCGAACGAACCGGCCAATCAATTGTAAATTCATCATCACTAGCGTTATAACCAGCAGGGTGTTTGCGTTCTGTTAATCCTTGCCAATCACTAATATCATGTTCAACACCAGTATCATCAACATATTTATAATAAATCTTGTAATTACCTTTTACACATTCGGTATTGTCATCATTCCAATCATACCCGACTGCACATTCCCATTGAGCCGTACAAGTTAAATCTGTTATAAAATTATATTTGTCTATGTTATTATTGCTATTATCTGCATCTATAATAAGATTGCGCACAGTATTATCTTGATAAGTCCCACTGCAATTCCAACCATCAAATTCATAGCCAGAATCCGCGTAAATCTCAGCATCATCTTGAGACCAAACATCATAAGACTTATCAAAAGTTGCACCTTTGACATCAGTTTGACTTACCACGCCATCTGCCGCATGGTCACCAGGGTTGTATATCACATTATATTCATTTGGCTTCCAATTCGCACGCAAACGAACAGTTCTAAAAGACGGGTCAGACGGGGTTGTCAAAACATTGTATGTACAATCGGCTGATTGTGCATCCGCAGCAATATTGATTACTGGCTCCACAGCAAACACATTTGCTGTGAATCCAACAACCAATATTAAAAATGCCATCAGCCGTTTGTACATAATTTTTTATTTTACCTTTGGTTAATACCTCTTTGATTTGATTATTCAGTCCAATCTGTAACAGTCCAACCAGTAAATGTATAACCAGTCTTGGTTGGTTCGGTAAGTGGACTGATATTGTTGGCAACACCAAAGTTACAAGATTGTGGATTATTATATGACTGAGTATTTGCATCATCCAAATACCATTCAAGGTTGATTGGGTTGCTACGCCATTGTGCAGTACATGTCACACTACCAGCAACTGAA